>NZ_FNWK01000001.1:300357-600714 GCF_900108295.1 Sphingopyxis sp. YR583
GGAAGGCCCCAAGCACGACTGGTTCAGCGAGCCCGAGATCGCGATCGGCGCCTGGGTTTCGTTCGTGGCATTCGGCCTCTTCCTCGAACGCTCGTTCCGCTCGGACGGGCCGATCGTGAAGCTGACACCCTTCCGCAAGCCGACCTTCGTCTTCGCCTGCGTTTTCAATCTCGTGATCGGTTTCGGCCTTTATGCCAGCACCTATCTGGTCCCGATCTTCCTCGGTCGGGTGCAAGGTTACAGCGCCGCGGAAATCGGCACGACGGTCTTCGTCTCGGGACTAGCGCAGCTCATGGGCGTGCCCATTGCCGCCGCGCTGTCGCAGAAAGTCGACCAGCGCATCGTCATCACCTTTGGCCTGACCTTGTTCGCGATCGGCCTCTGGATGTTCAGCTTCATGACTCCCGAATGGGGCTTCGCCGCGCTTTTCTGGCCGCAGGTGGTACGCAGCTTCGCGATCATGCTGTGCATCGTGCCATCGGTCGGGCTCGCGCTCGGCAATTTCGAAGGGCCCGAGCTGCGCTACGCATCGGGGCTGTTCAACCTGATGCGCAACCTCGGCGGCGCGATCGGGATTGCGCTCGTCAACACCTGGCTCGGCGACAACCTCCGCATCCACATGCTCCGCCTCTCAGAAGCGCTCGGTCGCTCGGCCGACGCGGCGAACGAAGCGGCGGCAGGGCTGGCACAGCATATCGGGCGCTATGTATCCGACCCCACGCTCGCGCAGCAGATGGCCGAAGGCACGCTCGGCCGCATCGTCGGGCGCGAGGCGCTGACGCTCGCCTTCGACGACGTCTTCCGGCTGATGGCTTATCTGTTCCTCGCCGCTCTCGTCATGGTGCCGTTTTGCAAGCCGCCGCCGATCGGCGGCCCGGCACCCAAGGACGCACATTAACTCCAGCGGGATAACGGTCGGAAGCTGCCGCACCTCTCCTAAAGCAAGCGGCGACCTCCCATCCCTAAACCGATATTCGCGCCACCTTACAGCGGAACGAAGCTTACCGTCAGCCCGTCCTTGGGCCGCGGGATCGGAAGCACCTGCCATTCGGGCGCATAGCCGTCGGCGACGACGATGCGGTGCGTGGTGATGACGTGATGGAAGAAGATTTTCGCCTGCATATAAGCGAAGTGCAGTCCGAGGCACATGTGCGCGCCGCCGCCGAAGGGCACCCAAGCATATTTATGTCGCTCGCGCGCGACCTCGGGCGAGAAGCGCATTGGGTCGAACTTTTGCGGCTCGGGCCAATGCTCCTCCATCATATGCGTATAGGCAGGGCTGACCCCGACCGAGGTGCCCGCGGGGATGCGGTAGCCGCCATATTCGAAATCCCTGAGTGCGCGGCGCGGGAAGCTTGGTACCGGGGGCACGAGGCGAAGTGCTTCCTTGAATGCCCATTCGGTCATTTCAAGCTGGCCGAGGCTGTTGTGCCCGACCCCCTCGCCCGCCGGCGCGACGCTCAGCATTTCCTCGCGCAATTTGTCCTGCCATTCGGGGTTCCGCGCGAGCTCCCAGACCAGCGTCGTGATCGAGCTGGTGATCGTGTCGTGCGCCGCCATCATCAGGAAATTCATATGGTCGACGATCGCCTCGACCGGCATATATTCGCCGTTGTCGTCGCGCGTGCGGCAAATCTGGCTGAACATGTCCTCGCCCGTGCCTTCGCGCCGTTCGGGGACCATCTTGCCGAAATAATCGACGAGAAATGCACGCCCCTTCGCCCCCCGACCCATTGCGGTGAACGGCAAGGGCACGCGGACGATGCCGATCGAGGCCTGCACCATGTCCACAAAGGCCTTGTTGACCTTGTCCGCCTCTGGCCCCCAGGGGATGCCGAGAAAGCTGGTCGCGGCAAGATCAAGCGTCAGCTCCTTGATCGCTGGATAGAATTTGAAGGTCGTTCCGCTCCATTCATTGATGCGGTCGCGGATGCCTTCGTTCAGCGAATCGGCATAGTGCCGCATCGGTTCGGGTTTGAACGCGACCGACAATATCTTGCGGTCGGCCCGGTGCTTTTCGAAATCCATCAGCATCAGCCCGCGCGGGAAGAGCAGGTTGAGCACCGGACCCCAGCCCTGTTCGGACGAGAAGATTTTTTCGCGGTCGAACATGACGAGTTCGTTCGCCTCGGGCCCGTGAAGCGCGACGCTGCGCCCGCCGAAGCTGTTGCTCCGATAGACGCGGCCATATTTCGCGACCATCCGGTTCGCGAAGCCGGGATAGTCACTCAGCTGGTCGAGCGTGGTGCCGAGCACGGGCAGACCGTCTTCGCCGGGGATATGATCGAGCGTCGAGCCCGAGTTCCGCGGCAGCCAGTGCCGCGTGTCGGGACCGAAACGTTTCTCGGACCACTGGCTGTCCATCGGCTGGATATTCGTCGGCGCGTTCATCGGTCGATCCTCGTCCATCATGTTCTGACACCAGACGTAACCAACTACTGACATTGATGCAAGTAACGGCTTTCCGCGAATGGGACGGCATTCACCGCAAATTCAACTCGACTCGTGCAATTCGACGGACAAGGTGACGGGTCGCAACCGTTGGACCCAAAAGGACAAAGCCCATGGCGAAGAGTTTGAAGCGCCCCCTCTCCATCGCGCTCGGCGCGCTTGCGACGACGACACTCGGCGGCTGCTATTATGGCGACGTCTATGGCACGAGCTATGCTTCGGGCGGCGATTGCGCGGCGCGCTATGGCGACGCCTATTATGACAGCGACGGCTATGCCTATGACGATGGTTATGGCTATGATTGTTACGACGCGTCGGATTATGGCGGCGGGTTCGTCAACATCGGTTTCGGCGGCGGCTGGTACGACAGCTATTATTACCCCGGCTATGGTATGTGGATGTTCGACAACTACCGCAACCGCTACCCGCTGCGCGGGCAATATCTCAATTATTGGGGCGGGCGCCGTGCCTGGTGGAAACATCATGGCGGTCGCGGCGACTGGAAGGCGGGCCGTCCCGGCGGCTGGGGCCGCGGCGACCGGGATCATGACGGCCCGCGCGGCACGCGCCCGGGCCGCGGCGATGGCAATCCCGCCACGCCGCCGACGACGGGCAACCCGGGGCGCCCGGATCGCCCCGGCGATGGACGTCCCGGACGCCCGGGCGGCTGGAATCGCGGCGATCGCGATGGCGACGGCCCGCGCGGCACGCGGCCCGGCCGCGGTCCCGGCAATCCGGGAACGCCGCCGCCCGTTGCCGGAAATCCCGGTCGCCCCGACCGCGCTGACGGTCGCCCGGGCCGTCCCGGCGGATGGGGCCGCGGCGATGGCGATGGATCGCAAGGCGTCCGGCCCGGCCGTCCCCCGCGCGATCCGAACGCGTCGGCGCCGACAGGCTATCCGCGTCGGCCCGACGGGAACGGCGGTGCAGGCCGTCCGCGCCCCGCTCCACAGAGCGGCGGAGTCTCGACACCCGCGCCGCGTCCCGCGCCTGCTGCTCGGCCCGATCGCCCGCGGATCGAACGCCCCGCGCCAGTCCAGCGTCCGCCGCTGACCAGCTCCGCGGGCCGTGGCGAACGCCCGCAGAATCGTTCGAAGGACTAACCGGACGTCGACCGATCGAGGGGCGAGGCGGCCTCGCCTCCCTTTTCGACGCCAGCCGACACCACGGTCGCGGCGACGAGGTCGCCGATGACATTCAGCGTCGTGCGACACATGTCGAGGAAACGGTCGACACCCAGGATCAACCCGACGCCCTCGGGCGGGACACCGACCGACGCGAGGATCAGCGCGATGACCGGCAAGGATCCTGCTGGCACCCCGGCCGTCCCGATCCCCCCGAGGATGCACACGAGCATCACGACGACCTGCTGATCGAGCGTGAGCGCGATGCCGAAAAATTGCGCGAGAAAGATCACCGTCACGCCCTCGAACATCGCGGTGCCGTTCTGGTTCGCGGTCGCACCGATGGTGAGCACGAAGCGCGCGACTTTGTCGGGCAGGCGCAACCGATCATGCGCAACGCGGAGCGCCGTCGGCAAGGTGGCATTTGACGAGGCCGTCGCGAAGGCCATGACGGACGCCTCCTGCGTCTCGCGAAAAAAGGCGACGGGCGATTTGCCGGCAAGCGTCTTCAGCAAGACCGGAAAGACGACAAACATCTGGAGGGCGAGCGCAAGCAGCACGACCCCGACAAAGGCCGACAGGCGGATTATCAAGTCCCAGCCGAACTGCGCCGCGAGGTTGAACATGAAACAGAATACCGCGATCGGCGCGAGCTGGATCACGAGGCCGATCAGTTTCATCACCACCTCGAAAACACCCTCGATAGTGGTCTTGAGCGTTTCGGTTCGCGGAGTGCGCACGAGCATCAGCCCGATGCCGAAGAAGAGCGCGAAGAACATGACCGCAAGCACGTCATTCTCGCCCATCGCTGCGAAAAGATTGTCGGGGACGATCGCGACGACCGCGTCCATCCCGGTCTTCGCCTCGCCCGCGCGGTCTGCGATCGCTTGCGCGCCGGCTGCCCCCTCGGCCATCAGCGAGCGCGCGAGCGCGGGATCGACCCCGGCCCCGGGCTGGAGCAGATTGACGACGGCAAGACTGACGATCACCGAGATTGCCGAGACGACAACCGTATAGACGAGCGTTCGCACGCCGACCGACTTCAGCGCCCGCATCTCGCCCATTTCGGCGACGCCCACGATCAGCGCCGAGACGAGAAGCGGGATCACGAGCATGAAGAGCAGACGCAGGAATATCTGCCCCAGCGGCCCCGTCACATAGGTCGTGGTCGTCTCGACCCACGCCGCGTCCGGCGCGCCATAATGGACGCCAAGCCCGATGATGAGGCCCGCAAGAAAGCCGACAAGCATCCGCCAGCGCAGCCGCCGCGCACGCACTTCATCACGCTGAGCCCTGTCGATCGCCGCTGCTTCGGCCATGTACCGCTCCTTGCTCGCCCCTGTGTGGGCGGCCCGAAGCTCGCGCGTTACGCGTTGTCGGCCGCTGGCTTATTCTCCCCTGCATCACCATCATCACGAATATCGAGCCCGCGAGTTCCATGGTGCGGCGTATTGGATGGCGCATGCGGCCGCTCAAGGTCGGCCGGCTCGGGTTCTTCCAGCATGCCTTCCCATTTGGTGATGACGCTGGTTGCCACGGCATTGCCGACGACATTGGTCGCGGTGCGGCCCATGTCGAGGAACTGGTCGATCGCGAAGATCAGCGCGACGCCTTCGACCGGCAGGTCGAACATCGCGAGCGTCGCGGTGATCACGACCAGGCTGGCGCGCGGCACCGCGGCGATGCCCTTCGACGACACCATCAGGGTGAGCAGGATCAGGATCTGCTGCGTGATCGACAGCTCGATACCATAAGCTTGCGCGATGAAGATCGTCGCGAAGCTGGCGTACATCATCGAACCGTCCAGGTTGAAGCTGTAGCCCAGCGGGAGCACGAAGCCCGAGATGCGGCGCGGCACGCCGAAGCGGTCGAGCTGTTCGAACAGCTTGGGCATCGCCGCTTCGGACGAAGCCGTCGAGAAAGCGATTAGCAGCGGTTGGCGGATATAGCGGATCAACGAGAAGATACGGCGGCGCAGGAAAATGGCGCCCGCGCCGAGCAGAAGCACCCAGAGCACAACAAGCGACAGGTAGAATTCGGTGACGAGCTCGGCATAGGTGCCAAGGATCCCGAGACCATATTTCGCCACGACGCCCGCGAGCGCACCGAACACCGCAATGGGGGCGAGGCGCATGACATAGCCGGTGACCTGGAGCATCAGTTCGGCAAGTGCCTCGGCACCGCGGAGCAGTGGCTTGCCCTTTTCGCCGATCGCCGTCAGGCCGACACCCGCGAACAGAGCGAAGACGAGAATTTGAAGGACATTGTTGTCCGCCATCGCCTGAAAGATATTCTTCGGAAAAACATGCTCGACGAATTCGAACAGGTCGAGCTTCTTGACCTCGCCCACCTCGGCGATCGAGTGCGCACCGACGGTAAGGTTGAGACCGGCGCCGGGCTGGAAAAAATTGACCATAATCAGGCCGAGGCTGATCGAAATCAGGCTGGCGAGAATGAACCAGGCAATCGCGCGGGTCCCGATGCGGCCGAGCGCCGCGCTGTCGCCCATATGCCCGATGCCCGCGACAAGCGTCGCGAGAATCAGCGGTGCGACGATCAGCTTGATCAAGTTGAGGAAGATCGTCGAGAGCGTGCTGAAGCTGCGCAGCCAATAGGTAAAGGCTTCGCTGTCGGCGGGGACATAGACCCGCACCAGATAGCCGGTGATGACGCCGAGGATCATCCCAATCAGAATATATAAAGTCAGGCGATGGCCCATAAATCACTCCCCTGTCCCGCTGTGGCGGGCATGTATGGCGCGGGGGTAACAGGGTGATCGCCACCCCGCAATCGCTGGCGGGCCGATCAGCCGGTCAAGGCGACCAAAAAGCGAGCGCTGCGCAGCCCGCAACACCGGTCAGGATATTGAGCGGGACACCGATGCGCACGAAATCCATGAAACGATAGTCGCCTGCGGCATAGACAAGCGTGTTCGTCTGATAACCGACCGGCGTGGCGAAACAGGCCGACGCTCCGAGCATCAGCGCGATCAGCAACGGCTGCGGAGCGACGCCGGTCGCTTCGGCGATACCGATGACCAAGGGCCCCATCAGCGCGGCGACGGCATTGTTGCTGAGCAGTTCGGAAAGCAGCAATGCCGAGAAATAGACAATCGCGATCACCGCCCATGGCGGCGCTCCGGTCAGTACGGGTTCGAGCGCACCGACCATCAGCGCGACCGACCCCGCCTGTTCGAGCGCCGCGCCGACCGCGAGCATCGCGAAGATCAGGATCAGCACATCGCCGTCGATGCTCCCCCACGCTTCCGAAGCGTCGATGCAGCGGGTCAGCAGCACGATGCCGACCCCGATGAATGCGGCAATACCGATCGACATCACCCCCGTCGCCGACAGCAGCACCGCGCTCGCCATTACGAGGATCGCGATCCATGCGCGGCGGCGGCGAAAGGCGGTGACCGACGCCATGGCGAGCCCGATCAGATTGGGGTTGTCGCGGAGCTGTGCGATATTCGCCTCGTCGGCATCGATCAGCAGGCGGTCGGCGGCGCGGATGCGGTTTTCCGACAGCGTTGGCCCCGGAAGGTGACGAAAGCGCGTGACGCCAAGGATACGGACACGCTGGCGCTGGAGGAAAGGAATCTCGGCAAGCGGCCGATCGATCGATCGATGGCTGGGCGACACCGTGACCTCGACCACGGTCGAATCGGCATCGGGGCTTTCACCGATGCCGATCGCGAAACGTCCCTCGCTGCGGATCGTCATCAGCGCAGCGCCATCGAGCCGGGCGACAATCCGGTTGCCAGCCGCGAGCCGATGATTTTGGGCGTCACCGCCGGTGATCAGCCGCCCGCCGGCGAGCACGCCGACGATCTGTCCCGGCGAAATGCCAAGGCTCGCGGCTTCGAGCGCCATATCGACCGCGGGATCATCCTCGCGCAGTCCAAGTTCGGTGAGATAAAGCTGTTCCGCCCCATCGCTTTTTTCGGCGATGCGCGGATAGTCCGACGGCAGGAAACGCGCCATGATGAGCAGCCCGACGACACCGGCCGCCGCGACCGCAAGGCCATAGGGCGTGATGCTGAACAGCCCGAAGGGTTCAAGTCCCGCCTGTTCGGCGATGCCCGAGACGACGAGGTTGGTCGAGGTGCCGATCAGCGTCAGGCAGCCGCCGAGCACCGCAATGACCGACAGCGGCATCAGCAATTTCTTGGGCGATACGCCAAGCGCCTCGGCCAGCCGGAAGCACACCGGCATCATCACGACGACGAAGGGCGTGCTGTTGATGAAGCCCGACACCAGCAGGCCGCCGCCGAACACCTCGATTACCGCCAGGCGTGGATTCCGTTTGGCGCGGTCGACGACATAATTGCCGACCTTGTCGATCACCCCGGTGCGGATCAGTGCGCCCGAAAGGATGAACATGGCCCCGACGGTGAGCGGAGCACTGTTCGAAAAGACACCATAGGCGCCCTTCTCGTCGAGTAGGCCAAGCGCGAGCATCGTTCCTGCCCCCGCGACCGCGACGACCGACGGTGAAAAGCGTTCCCAGACGAAAGCCGCGAACATGCCTGCAAGCACGAACAGGCCGATAACCGCCTTTTGCTCCGCGATGAATGCGGCGACGAACTCCACTAGGGCATCAGCCGTTTTGTGCCCGGTGCAGCAATTTATGGTCAGCGAGAACCAGTGCTATCATTGCCTCGACCACCGGCGCGCCGCGAATGCCGACGCACGGATCGTGGCGGCCCTTGGTCACGATGTCGGTCGCCTCGCCCGCCTTGTTCACGGTGGGCACGGGGGTCAGGATCGAGCTGGTCGGCTTGAACGCGACGCGCACGACGACGGGCTGGCCGGTCGAAATGCCGCCAGCAATGCCGCCGGCGTTGTTCGACAGGAAATCGGGGCGGTTGCTGCCGTCGGTGGCGGGACGCATCGGATCGGCATTTTCCTCACCGCGCAGACGCGCTGCCTGAAAGCCCGCGCCGATCTCGACGCCCTTCACCGCGTTGATGCCCATCATTGCGGCGGCAAGATCGCTGTCGAGCTTGGCATAGATCGGCGCACCCCAGCCGGCGGGGACGCCGCTCGCCGCGCATTCAATGACCGCGCCGAGCGAACTTCCCGACTTGCGTGCGGCGTCCATCAGCCCTTCCCAGCGCTGCGCCGCGGCGGGATCAGGGCAGAAAAACGGATTGCGGTCGATTTCCTCAAGGTCGAAGTTCGCGGGATCGATCGCATCGCCGCCGATTTCAGCGACCCAAGCGTGGATCTGCACCTCGGGAATCACAAGCCGTGCAACGCCGCCCGCAGCGACGCGCGCTGCGGTTTCGCGCGCGCTCGACCGGCCTCCGCCGCGATAATCGCGAATGCCATATTTGGCGTCATAGGCATAATCGGCATGACCCGGACGATAGGCCTGCGCGATCTCGCCATAATCCTTCGAACGCTGATCGACATTCTCGATCATCAGGCTGATCGGCGTGCCCGTCGTCTTGCCCTCGAAGGTTCCCGACAGGATGCGGACCTGGTCGGGTTCCTGCCGCTGCGTCGTGTGGCGCGACTGGCCGGGGCGACGCTTGTCGAGAAAAGGCTGGATATCGCCTTCGGACAGCGACAGCCGCGGCGGACAGCCGTCGACGACGGCACCGAGCGCGGGGCCATGGCTTTCGCCCCAGGTGGTGAAGCGAAGAACGCGTCCGAAGCTGTTGAAACTCATTGCCCTATCCCATCCGGCCGAATGCGGGTGCGTAATCCGCCCGCCCGCCTAGCGGCCAAGCCGCGTCCGAGTCCAGCATCATCGCCATGAAATGCGGCCCCGCGAAGGGCGATACGAAGCGCGCCGCAAGATCGGGCGAATAGCCGAAACGCGGGTAATAGCCTTCGTGGCCGAGCACGAAGCTGATCGCGACACCTTGTTTGCGCAGCGCGGCGAGCCCCGCACGTATCAGCGCGTCGCCGACGCCCTGCCCCTGCCATTCGGGTGCGACCGATACCGGAGCGAGGCCGGAACCCGAAAGCGCCGCGCCGTCGGCTTCAAAATCCATGCGGCTGAACAGCACATGCCCGATGATCGCGCCGCCCCGTTCGGCGACGAGCGACACCAGCGTGTCGCCGTCCGTGTCGATCATGCGCACGAGTTCGGCTTCGCCCTGATGACCGAAATCGGTTCCGGCGAAAGCGGCGCGAATGACGCTGTCGATAGCCTCGGCATCCGCCGCCGTTGCGGCGCGGATGCCGATTGAGTCAGACAAGCGAGATGTCCGGCGCGTCTTCCTGCTTCATACCTACGGTGTGGTAGCCCGCATCGACATGGTGCGTTTCGCCCGTCACTCCGCTCGACAGGTCGCTGAGCAGATAGAGCGCCGAACCGCCGACATCGTCGATCGTGACGTTGCGGCGCAGCGGGGCATTATGCTCGTTCCATTTCAGGATCAGGCGGAA
The DNA here is from genome assembly GCF_900108295.1 of Sphingopyxis sp. YR583. Taxonomy (NCBI): domain Bacteria; kingdom Pseudomonadati; phylum Pseudomonadota; class Alphaproteobacteria; order Sphingomonadales; family Sphingopyxidaceae; genus Sphingopyxis; species Sphingopyxis sp. YR583. The sequence goes on from NZ_FNWK01000001.1 coordinate 310,334, forward strand.
GTCGCCGATGCCCGATGCCGCGAGTGTCTTGATCGGGCCGGCAGAGATCGCATTCACGCGAACGCCCTGCGGGCCATAATCGTTCGCGAGATATTTGACGCTGGTTTCGAGGGCAGACTTCGCCACGCCCATGACGTTATAATGTGGGATGACCTTTTCGGCGCCATAATAGCTGAGGGTCAGCATCGAGCCGCCACCTTTGCCCGTTTCGGGGTCGAACGGCGTCATCATCGCCGCGGCGCGCTTGGCGACCGCTGTAAAGCTGTACACGCTGATGTTCATCGTCATCAGGAAGTCGTCGAGGGTCACGTCGGCATAAGCCCCTCGCAGCGCTTCCTTATTGGTGTAGCCGATCGCATGAACAACGAAGTCGATGGTCGGCCAGCGCGACGAAAGCGTGGCAAACGCAGCATCCAGATTATCCATGTCCGACACGTCGCAATCGATCAGGAAATCGCAGCCAAGTTCGTCGGCGAGCGGCTTGACGCGCTTCAGCATTACGTCGCCCTGATAGGAAATCGCCAGCTCGGCGCCGTGCGCGTGCAGCGCCTTGGCAATACCCCACGCAAGCGACTTGTCGTTCGCGAGGCCCATAATCAGCCCGCGCTTGCCAGTCATCAGACCCGTCATTTTTCTTCTCCAGCCCTTTTGGCTTCAAACTTTACATCATCGACGCGCCCAATAGCGTCGTGGCCCAAATCCTCAACCTCTACCAAAGCAGCATTGAGCTCAGCGCCCATCACCATACCCAATCCGACGAGGTAGAAAAAGAAGAGCGCGACCATGACACCCGCAAGACTGCCGTAAGTTGCGTCATAGCTGAGCAGGCTGGCGAGCAACGGCGGGAGCGCCAGCGTGACCCCGATCCACCAGAGCGTCGTGAACAGTGCGCCGGGCCATTTGGGGAATTGCTTGCGCCGGTATTTCGACGGCGTCAGGCTGTAAAAGAGCATGTAAATCGCAAGGAACAAGCCAAAGCCCGATACGCCGCGCGAGATCAGGACGATGCCGAAAGATTGATATCGCTCGGGCAGCACGCGTGTGACGAACTGTTCGACGCCGACGATCAGCACCTGCATGCTGAACGACAGCAGCATCAGCACGACCGCGCCGGTGATGATCCCGATCGACAGCAGGCGATAGTGGAAAAAGCCCTTCGAAAAATGCGTACCATAGGCACGGCGGAGAATGTCGCGCACGGTTTCGATCAGGCTGCCGACGGTCCACAGGGCGACGAGCGCGCCGAGCCAGAGGAAGATACCCGTGCGCGCGGTCATCACTTCGCGGATCGGGCCCGACAGCGCCTTGGCAACGGTCGGTGGCATCGTCGAGAACACCGCCTCGATCGCGGCTTCACCTCCGACGCTGCCGCCGAAGATCGACAACGCGGCGGCGAGCAGGATGAAGAAGGGAAAGAGCGCGATCAGCGCCAGATAGGCGAGATTGCCAGCGTGGATGAAGCCATCGGTATAAGTGCCGACGACCACGCGCCGCGCGATGCGCCAGGCCCGTGTACCCGGCCCCAATTGGTCGCGTCCACGGGCGATGACGCCTTCGGCGCGTGCGCGCAGCTTGACGCGCTTGGCACGTTCGGCGCGCGCTTCGGGTGAATGCGGCGAATGGCCCTCGGCAAGAAATTCCTTGCCGACCTCGTCGGCGACTTCGCGCTCGAGCGCGGCTACGATCTTTTTTTCGTCGGCGTCAGCCACGCTTCATACGCCCAGTTCCGCTCGGACGTCGCGCGGATCATTCCATTCGCTGAGCAGCTTGACCAGCGCCTCGTCGTCGGCGGGCAGGTCGACCATCAGGCGGACGAGCTGATCGCCGCGGCCTCCGCTCTTTTGGCTAAAGCCCTTGCCCTTGAGCCGCATCACCTTGCCCGACGAGGAGCCCGCGGGAATCGACAGCATGACGGGGCCGTCGACGGTCGGCACCTTGATCTTCGCGCCCTTGACCGCCTCGTTCAGCGTAACGGGCAGGTCGAGCCGGATGTTCGCGCCCTCACGCACATAGAAGGAATGGTCCTTGACCGTGATGGTGACGATTCCGTCGCCGGTGCCGCCTGGCCCCGCCTGCCCCTTGCCGGCGAGGCGCATCTGGGTGCCGGTTTCGACTCCGGCGGGCAGTTTCAGGTCGATCGTCGCACCGTCGGACAGCGCGATGCGCTGCGGCGCCTGTGTCGCTGCGTCGACGAAGCTGACCGATAGGCGATAGGCGACATTGGCCCCCTTTTGCGGCGGCGCGCTGCGTCCACCGAAGCCGCCGAAGGGCCCGCCACCGCCGCGGCCGCCGAACAAACCTTCGAAAATATCGCCGAAATCGGAACTCTCGTTTCCAAACCCGCTGAATCCGCCGGGCCCCGTGCGCTGATCGCCGCGGAAACCGCCGCCACCGCCATAGCCGAACGGCATGGCGGGATTGCCCTCGCCATCGATTTCGCCGCGGTCATATTGCGCGCGCTTCGTCTTGTCCGACAGAAGGTCATAGGCCTTGGTCACGTCGGAGAATTTCTCCGACGCCTTCGGATTGTCCTTGTTCTTGTCGGGGTGCAGCTCCTTGGCGAGCTTGCGGTACGCAGACTTGATTTCCGCTTCGCTTGCGGTCTTCGCAACGCCCAGGGTGGAATAGGGATCGGCCATTTTGCTCCTGTAGCCCGATAAGTGACTGGGCGTGAAGCCCGATTGCGCGTCGATGTGGTAATGTCCCGGCGAAGGTCAAGTTCCCGCGATATCGCGCTCGACCCTCAATCCTCGACGCATTATGACCGCGCGCATGACAACCGATCCCTTTGCCCTGTTCGATAGCTGGTTTGCCGAAGCGCGCGCCAGCGAGCCCAACGACTCCAACGCGATGGCGCTTGCAACGACGACGCCGGATGGTCGCCCGTCGCTTCGCATGGTGCTGCTGAAGGGGCATGGGCCCGACGGCTTCGTCTTCTATACCAATCTCGACAGCCGCAAGGGCGGCGAACTGGCAGTCAACCCGAACGTCGCGCTCCTCTTTCACTGGAAGTCGCTCCGTCGCCAGATCCGTATCGAAGGCGCGGTGGCGCCCGTCGACGATGCGACCGCCGATGCCTATTTCGCGACGCGCAGCCGCGACAGCCAACTTGGCGCATGGGCGAGCAACCAGTCGCGACCGCTCGACGAACGCGCCACCTTCGAAGCGCGTTTTGCCGAAATGGAAGCGCGGTTCGACGGGCAGGACGTACCACGCCCGCCGCGCTGGTCGGGCTGGCGCGTTAATCCTTCGCGAATCGAATTCTGGCAGGATCGCGCCCACCGCCTGCACGAACGCACTTTGTTCGAACGCGCAGGCGGTGGCTGGACGAAAGGATTGCTATATCCATGAGCGCTGCACGCCGCCTTCCGATCACGCAGGTCGATGCCTTTGCCGACCGGCCGTTCACCGGCAACCCCGCAGCCGTAATGCCGCTTGAGGAATGGCTCGACGACGCGACGCTGCAGGCCATAGCCGCCGAGAATAATCTCGCCGAAACCGCTTTCCTTGTCCCCGACGAGAGCAACGAAGCCGATTACGAACTGCGCTGGTTCACCCCGACGGTCGAGGTGGCGCTGTGCGGACACGCAACGCTGGCGAGCGGGCATGTCCTGCTGTCGGCGGCGCAATGGCGCAACGACATGCACTTCCGCACCCGCAAGGCGGGGCGCCTGACCGTCGCGCGCGACGGCGATGACGGCGGTTATCGGATGAAGCTGCCCGCCTATCGGCCGGAGGCAAAGCCGATGCCCGATATCGTGCGCGCGATGGGCGGCGATGTGGTCGAGACGCTATGGCATGAGGGCGGCTATGCGCTGATCGTCTATCATAGCGCCGAGGAGGTTCGCGCGCTGGCCCCCGATCTTGCGGCGCTGAGCAAGGGAGACATCCTCTATATCGCGACCGCGCCGGGCGGCGGCGACGTGTCGGACGCCGACGTCGTCAGCCGCGCCTTCGCCCCGGGCGCTGGCATTCCGGAAGACCCCGTAACGGGGTCGGCGCACAGCGTCCTGACCCCCTATTGGACGACACGCCTCGGCCGCGACCATTTCGCAGCGTATCAGGCAAGTGCGCGCGGGGGCCATGTCGGATGCCGTCTAGACGGCGATATGGTCGAGCTGACGGGCACCTGTGTCACGACCGTGGTGGGCGACTTTTTGCTATAGGCTTTCGGTCAGATCGGCGAGGTGACGGCGCAGCGCCGGGAACTGGTCGTCGGTCGTGACGCCCAGTCGCACGATCGTCAGCCGCTGTGACGGTGAGACGATGATATACTGACCCTGATGCCCGATGCACGCGAACAGGTCGTTGGGCCCAAGGTCGGGCCAAAGCGCCGGCGTGACGCCCGCGGGGCGTTTGCGGTTCAGCCAGATATGCCCGCCATAGCCCGCGTCGTTCGCCGACGGAGTCAGCATGAATTTTATCCAGGTTTCAGGCAGCAGCCGCTGCCCATTCACGACACCGCGATTGCGCAGGAATTCGCCGAACCTTGCATAGTCGCGCGCGGTCGCATGCATGATCGACCCGCCGATCATCGTGCCCTTTGCGTCATATTCAGGCGTCAGGCTGGTCATCCCCAGCGGTTCGACCAGCCGGCCGCCGATGAAATCGCGCATCGCATCGCGTCGTGCACCGGGGTTGCGCGATGGGGTGAGCGTATCGGCGATGATATCGGACAGGATGACGCTGGTCGCCGAACTATAGTTGAAGACCTCGTCGGGCTGCGCTGCAGCGGGTTTTGCTTCGGCAAAGCCCGCCATGTCCCCCGCACCCTCGCCGAACAGCATCGCGACGGTGTCGCCCTGCCACACCGGGTCGCCATTTTCGACATGCTCGAGCCCCGAGGACATGTGGAGAAGGTTGCGCAGCGTGATGGCGCCGCGCGGATCGCCGCTGCGCTGCCAAGCCGCGACCGGCGCCGGTCCATCGAGCGACAATTGCCCGTCCGCAACGAGGAAACCGGCGAGCACTGCGGTGATGCTTTTCGCCATCGACCAGCTGATCAGCTTCGATTCGGGGCCAAAGCCCGCTGCATAACGTTCATAGATCGGCTCGCCATCGCGCAATATGAGCAGCGCGCGCGTCTGGCCGACATCCTCACCGTCGGTGAACAACGCATCGGCGCGCCCACGGATCGCGGCAGGTAGCGCCGGCAGCGGTCGCGGTGTCTCGACCGCCGCAACGCCGTCAAGCGACGCGCCGAATTTCGGTGCAGGCGAAGCCGGTGCCATATTGCCCTGCCCCACTGCCTGACTCAGCGACCATGCGCCGAGCATTGCGAGGGCGGCACTTGCCAGCAGCCGTTTTTTCGTGATCATGGATCAAGTGAATAACATCAATCCGACCGGACCGACAACGGGCGAGACGCCAGCCGCCGCGCCGCCGCCCGCGCCATCCGACCCGCCGCCGAAAAAACAGAGCCGCTGGGGCGGCTGTCTGCCATGGGCGATCGTGCTGGCGGTGCTGTTCGCGATTTTCGCGATCTGGAAATTCCCATCGTTCAAGGCACAGGCCGAACTCGGCTCGGCCTATGCCGCGCGGGTGGGCTGCTCGTGCCGCTATGTGCAGGGCCGCAGCCTCGAAAGCTGCCAAAGCGACTTCGAGCCCGGCATGGAAATGATATCCTTGAGCGAGGATCCCGCGACGCGGACGGTGACCGGCAGCGTGCCGCTCCTCGCCTCGCGCAGCGCAAGTTACGCGGGCGCCAGCGGCTGCTTGCTACGGCCCGAGAACTAGCCGTAGCGGCATTGCGCGGATCACGGCAGGCCGCGACATTTCACCCGGCCTCTTCGGCCACAAAGATGTTCGACCGATGCCGGCGTCGCCATTCGCCCGGCGACATTCCAACCTTGCGGCGGAAAATAGCGCAGAGGTGCGCATGGCTTGAAAAGCCCGTCGCAAAGGCGATCTCGGCAATCGAAAGCGGGCGGTTCATCAAAAACCAGCAGGCGTGGCGCAACCGCTGGCGCAGCACATATTGCGCGGGGGTCCGTCCCGTCGCCCGCGCAAAATGTACGATCAGGCTGTTCACCGACATACCGGCTTGGGCCGCCATATCTTCGACGGTCAGCGGCACCTCAAGTTGGGTCTGAATGAAGGCCATCAGATCGTTGATGCGCTGTGCGATCGCAGGCGTTTCGGCGCGGCCGACCATATCTTCCAGGGTCTTGGCCAGGATCGCGGTCAAAGCGTCGGCCGCCGAGGCATCGCCCGCAAGCAGCGCGCGGACGAGCGCTGCTTGCGCAAGGTCATGGTGCGCGGCCAGCGGGCGTGTTTCAGGCGCGATAGCCAACCGCGAAACCGGAATTTCGACCTCGATCATACGAACCGCACCGCCCTTTGCCGATGCGCGATAGGTCTGGCCGGCAGGGATCAACCACATTTCGCCCGGGAGCGGATCGCCGAGCGACGTCCGCTGATCATCCAGCCAGGTTTCGAGCCAGTGATAGCTCCCCGCCTCATACAGGATCAGCACATGGACGTCGCGCTCGATCGTCCAGTTCGACGGGCCATCGATCCGGTCAACGATCGAGGCGACCCTGAGTCCTCCCACTTCCATTGCATGAGTATGGCAAGAATGGGAAAATGTGAAAGCCTGCTATATTGCGCAATAATATGGTTAAATCGCCCTACCCAAAGTCCTCGGCCCTAGTCGCAGCCGAGACAAAAACGGTGCGGGCGAGACTATAGACGCGTGCCCCAGACACGCAGGACCAGACCCCCCCGACGGCGGGCGGCGCGATCGCCGCCCGCCACTTTTTCTCGATCAATATAAGCTGTTACTTCATCTTTGGGCGAGGAACTCGTCCATCGCCCGATTGACGGCATCGGGCGCGTCCCACGGTACGAAATGACCGCAGTCGGGCACATGGACGATGGTCACGTCGGGGACGAGCTCCTCCATGCCGTCGAGATTGCACGGCGGCAGCGCAACATCGTCGAGCGCCCATATCACGAGCGTCGGGATGGTGAGTTTCGGGAAGGGAACCGTCGGCGGCTCGGCATAGGGTTCGTCCATCGCGGGGACATTGGCGGGGGAGCCGCGATACCAGTTGATCATCGCGCGGCAGGTGTCGCGATCCTCCCAATCTTTCAGCAGCCGTGCGATCTCGTCGGGCGGCTGAATCCCGCCGCTCGGCACGCGCCCCTCGAACGCATGGGCCAGAATGCCGGCAATGCCATGCTCTTCGATGATCTTGTCGCTCGCCGGGTCGCGGAATGTCCGGATATATTGGCTTGCCGCGCGTTGGTCGGCATTCGTCAGCAGCAGGCGCTGAAAGATGCCCGGATGCGGCGCATTGGCGATGACCGCCCGCGTCACGCGTCCCGCCCACGCGGGATGCAGCCCGCCCGGCTGGCCGCCGAGCGCAACGCCCCATGCGATCGCCCCGCCCCAATCATGGCCGACGATCGTAAATTCACCGACACCTAGCGCATCGGCGAGCGCGAAGATGTCCGCGATCAGCTTGTCGGGTGTGTAGGATTCGACGTCCTGCGGCTTCGACGACCCGCGATAGCCGCGCTGATCGGGCGCGATGCAGCGAAAGTGTTCGGAAAAATGCGGAAGTTGATAGCGCCAGGTGCGGTGCGATTCGGGAAAGCCATGAAGAAAGATCAGCACCGGGGCGTCGCGCGGGCCCATGTCGACGACATCGAGTTCGACGCCAGTCGAAAGTTTCACTCGCTGCTGCTCGAAATCGCCGATCATCCATTCCGCTCCTTTGGTTTCTTTTCAAAACCAATCTGGCGGCGATCGTTGCGGCTGGCAAGCGGCAACAAATGGCAGGTCCTATTCGGCCGGCGTCATGTTCGTTTCGTCCTGCGGCAATGTCTTGAAGATCGGCCATTCGCGCATGTCGCCGCCGCTGCGGCAGCGTCGCGACGACAACTCCCTCTCGCCGCGAAGAACGGTCAGCCCGCCATAGAAGCTCTCGCCCGTACTGCTTTCCTCTGTCGTTCCCAAGCTCGGCGCCGCCCAATGCGCGTAGACGACATAATTATATTCGCCGCTGACGAAGCGCAGCGTCTGGTCCTCGGCGCGGGCATAGAGCGTGCGGTGATAGAAGACACGGTTGCTTGGCCCATCGGCGACGATCCGCAGTTCGGTCTTGGCGTTTGTGCCATAGCGATAGACGATCGCGTCGCCTTGTTGCGTGATGGTCAGTTGCTTCGCGCCGAAACTGCAGTGGAAGATCGGTTCGGGATTCGCAGCGAGTGCCAGCGCGAAGAAAAGACTCACGGATAGCTCACCGTCTTAGGCACTTCAGGGATCGGGATAAATTCTTCGCTGTCGCCGGGGACGAGCGGGAATCTGCGTTCCTTCCACTCCTGCTTCGCCTCGTTGATCCGGTCGCGCGACGAACTCACGAAATTCCACCAGACATGGCGCGGCGTTTTGAATGCCTCGCCGCCGAGCAACATCACGCGCGCGTCGGTCTCGGCGCGCAGGGTCATCGCCTGCCCCGGTTGGAGAATATAGAGGCTCGATCTCTCAAGCCGCTCGCCGTCGAGGCTCGCATCGCCCAATGCCACAAGGATCGCGCGTTCGTCGGCCTCGGCGTCGATCGGCAGGCTCGCACCCGCGTTCATCAATATGTCGGCATAGATGGTCGCGGCGTGCTGCGTCGTCGGCGCGGTCACGCCCCACAGGCTGCCCATGATCACGCGCGCCGACACGCTGCCATCCTCGACGAGCGGCAATTTATCGGCGGGCACATGTTCGAAAGCCGGATCGATCTCTTCCTTGCCATCCGGCAGCGCGAGCCAGGTCTGCATGCCCGAAATCGGCGATCCGGTGGCGCGCTCGACCTGCGGCGTGCGCTCCGAATGGACGATGCCGCGCCCCGCGGTCATCAGGTTGCAGGCGCCCGGACGGATTGTCGCATAATTGCTCAGGCTGTCGCGGTGGTCGATCGCCCCCTCGAACAAATAGGTCAAGGTCGACAGGTTGATATGCGGGTGTGGACGCACGTCCATCCCCTGTCCGATGTCGAAATGCGCCGGCCCGAACTGGTCGACGAAAATAAAGGGGCCGACCATCGTCCGCGCCTTGTTCGGCAGCGTGCGCCGCACATCGAACGCGCCGATATCGTGGGTCGAAGGGGTGATGACGGTGAACATCAGTCGAGCCTTTCCAGCGTCTTTCGGGTTTTCTCTGTTTCGACATTGCCCGTGTTCAACGTCGAATTCGGTTCGAGAAGCAGCACATGGCATTCGCCGTCCAGCGCCTCGGGGCAATGTTCGACGCCGTGGGGGACGATGATGAACTCGCCGGGCTCGACGATCACGTCGCGGTCTCTAAACGCCATCCTCATCCGGCCGGCGACGACGAGGAAAAGTTCGTCCTCTTGCGTGTGATGGTGCCAGTCGAACTTGCCGTCGAGTTTGACCAGCTTGACCTGAAAATCATTGATGTCGCCTGCGACGCGCGGATTCCACGCATCGGGAATTTTAGCGAAGGCCTCCATAAGGTTGACCTTATCCGGCATCGTCATTCTCCCGGCGCGACCGCCTTGATCGCAAGTGCGTGGACGCGCTGTCCCGGCAGGTCGCCGAGCGCCTTGTTGACCGCACGCTGACGCGCGACGCGGTTCTGACCGGCGAAGCCCGCCCATTCGATGTTCAGGCTGAAATGCGACTCGCCGCTGCCGTCATCGCCCATATGGCCGTGGTGGCTGGCACTATCGTTGCTGAGGATGAAATTGGCGTCGGGAAATGCTGCGCTTAGCAGGCTTTCCATCTCTTGCTGCACGGGGCCTTTGTTGCTCATGGGGTTGACCATAAGCGCTCCATCGCCAAATTATAAGGCCTCCCGAAGATCAGATCTCCACCGTCGATTCCGAAAGCATATCGTGCCGTCTTCTGCTCGCCCCGCCCGTTTTCATGGCCGCGTTCCGCGCGAAGAGCGCTGCGCCGCGCCCGGATGCCGCGAGGCGGGAGAGTTTCGCGCGCCCGTTTCGTCGCAGCGATCCCCCGACGGCCCGCCGCCCTACCGCTGGCTGTGCCTCGACCATGTGCGCGAATTCAACGCAGGCTATAACTTCTTCGAAGGGATGAGCGCCGACCAGATCATGGCAGCGCAATCGCCCACGGCTGGCTGGGAGACCGAAAGCCGCGCGTTCCGTCCCGCCGGCAGCGCCGACCTGCCGCCGCGCTGGGCGGATTTCAAGGACCCGATGGACGCACTTGGTGCGCGCTTTCGTCAGCGGATGGACGAAGCGAGGCGCGAGGCGGCAAACCCCGGCCTGTCGCGCGAGGCGCATGATGCGATGCAGTTACTCGGCTTGCCCGCCGATGCCGACCGCGCGGCACTGCGGCGGCGCTACAGCGAACTCGTGCGCAAATATCATCCCGACCGCAATGGCGGCGATCGCAGTTTCGAAGCGAGGCTGGGCGCGATAGTCGAGGCTTATCAATTGCTCAGAAAGACCAAGGCGTTCGCATAGGAGAGGTACAATGACCGACCTGAACGAAGCACGGATCGAGGTGGTGCGCCGCCATATGGCGCTCGAGATCATGCACGACTGGGACGGCGTCCTCGCTACCTTCGACCATCCGCGATACGAATTGATGGGCCCCGGCACGGTTTTCGACGGCGAAGCGGCGGTGCGATCCTATTTCGCGGCGTCGCGCGAGCCCTTTCCCGATCAGGCGAACGAGGTGATCGCGATCGCCGCCGACGAGGGCACGAACACGGTGCTCGTCGAATTCTGGCTGACGGGCACGCATCTCGGCCCGCTGAAGCTCGGCCTCCGGACGATCGAACCGACCGGCAAGGCGTTTCGCATTCGCATGGCGGCAAGTTTCGAATTTGCGCCCGGCGGCGACAAGATTGTCTGCGAGCGTCCCTATTATGACCAGTCGGCGGCGATGAAGGCGCTCGGTCTGCTCTGAAAAGGCGTTGCAAGCCGCAACCCATGACGATACCGCGACAGCCGAAGCGCCGCCCGGCGGCGACTCTCCCCGTTTGCTTGCTGGACTTTTGCCATGACCGATATCCCGAACAGCCTTCCCGACCACCACGGTTCGACGCTCCTCGGCGCGCCCGATACCGAGGTCGATGCGCGCGAGTTGTTCGGCGTCGATATCGACATGAAGGTGCCGGCATTCAGCGAGGCTGACGAGCGTGTTCCCGACCTCGATCCGGCCTACGTCTTCGACGGCGACACGACGCTCGCGATCCTCGCCGGCTTCAAATATAACCGCCGCGTCATGGTGCAGGGCTATCACGGCACCGGCAAGTCGACGCATATCGAACAGGTTGCGGCGCGACTCAAATGGCCATGCATCCGCGTCAACCTCGACGCGCATATCAGCCGTATCGACCTTGTCGGCCGCGACGCGATCGTGCTGCGCGACGGCCAGCAGGTCACCGAATTCCGCGAAGGCCTGCTCCCCTGGGCGCTGCAGACGCCGACCGCGCTCGTCTTCGACGAATATGACGCGGGCCGCCCCGACGTGATGTTCGTGATCCAGCGCGTGCTGGAGACCGAGGGCAAGCTGACCCTGCTCGACCAGAACCGCGTGATCCGGCCGAACCCGCATTTCCGCCTCTTCTCGACCGCGAACACCGTCGGCCTCGGCGACACGAGCGGGCTCTATCACGGCACGCAGCAGATCAACCAGGGCCAGATGGACCGCTGGAACATCGTCGTCACGCTCAACTATCTGCCCGCCGCGACCGAAAGCGCGATCATCCTCGCCAAGGTGCCGAACACTGACGAGACGACGATCGCCAACATGGTCAAGGTCGCCGATCTCACGCGCCAAGGCTTCATCAACGGCGACATTTCGACCGTGATGTCGCCGCGTACCGTGATCAGCTGGGCGCAGAACACGGCGATCTTCAACAACATCGGCTTCGCGTTCCGCCTCTCGTTCCTCAACAAGTGCGACGAGGCCGAACGGATGATCGTTGCCGAATATTACCAGCGCGTGTTCGGCGAAGACCTGCCCGAAAGCGTCGTCGCCCGCTAAGCAGTCATTTCAATATGGTCGCGGCGTCCACCACCCGGACGTCGTGCATCATATTGAGATATGCTTCGAAATAACCCTTGTGCGACGCGCCGACGATCGCGAGCGTGCGTGCGCCGGGGCGGACCGCCATCGCGGCGCGGATATTTGCCACCATGCGCAGATTCCGCGTTTCCCACCAGCCGGTGTAGCGGCGCCCATATTGCTGTGCGCTAGTGTCGGAAAGTGCCGCGCCGAAATCGCTGTCGAACGCCATGCGCATCGTCTCCGGACTGTTATAATTGCGGTAGAGCGCGAGCACGCCATTGGCGTCGAGTTTCGCCTCGAGCGCCTTGTCGGCGGCGATCCGCTCCTTCACCGCCGGATTGTCCCAGATCCGCTGGAGCGCCGCGCCATAGCCCGGATCCTTGTCGAGCGATGCGGTGACGCCGTCGGCGCTATGGTCGTCGGTCGCATAGACGCGCTCGAGCCCCAGCCGCGCGGCGAGCGCCGATCCGATCAGGAAATTCTCGTTGCGACCGGTCATCGCCTTGTCGAGTACCCCGACGAGCGTCACATCCAGACCGTCGCCCGCGCGCCGTTCGTTCGCAGGAAGCCGCAACCACTGAACCAGCGCGGACGGGCGTTCCCCACCCGCAAGGAACAGGGCGGCGAGGCGGCGGCGGTCCGAAGGCGCGGGGTTTGCCGGCCAGCCAGCCAGCATCTTGTCAGCCTCAATCGTCGCAGCAACCATGTCGAGCCCGACGATCTGCTGCGCGGCCGCAGGATCCCAACAATAGTCGGCCGCGCCCGGATAGAGCGGCTTATAGCGGACCAACAGTTCGCAATCGGCGCCCGACAGCCCCTCGATCGTGATGATTTCGGGTTTCCATTCTGCGAGGCGGACAAGCAGCGGTTCGAGACTCTCCGGCTTGAAGCTGTCGGGCAATCCCGACAGGTGCGGCGTACCGAGCACAAGCAATTCGCCAGGCCTCCCGGCAACATTGTCCTTCAGCGTCCGCGGGTCGAATTCTGGGGCGTAAGCGGGCTGTGCCGCCGCGCTCATCGTCAGCAACAACGCGGTAAAGGCCGTCACGAAATCCTCCCCTGTGAACGGACCGGACGAACGGCCATGGACTCACGATAAACCAAGTGTATTACTCTATCAACACTCTATGCCGGAGCGCTTTCGTGCTTCCAAAGCCAACCATCCTCTGCCAGCGTCGGCGAATGTATCAGGCTTTTCAAAGATGAAGACCGCCATGCGAAACCGCCTGCTCGCCTTGCTCGCAATTGCCCCGCTATCCGGGTGCAGCATTGCGGCGGTCGATTATGGCAAGGTTCGCCACGCCGATTATGTCGCCGACCCGCGCTGTACCGCGCAGCCCGGCGCTGCTGTCGATGGCGAGGCGCTGCCCTTTTTCTTTGCAACGAGCCGCCTGCCCGACTGTCGCACGCCCGAGATCATCCTGCTCCGCCACCGCGGCGACCAGATGCGTTACGGTCGCTTCAACGCGCCGCGCGACGTCGTCGTCGATAGGAAGAAGCGGCTGCTCGCCCCAGTCGCTTTCCAGACCTCGGCCGACTGGTGGCGCGCGCTACAGGCCGAGACCGACCGCAAGCAGGGGCGCGTGCTACTCTATGTCCACGGTTATCGGGAAAATTTCTCGACTACATCGAAAGACGCCGCGCAGATCGCGCGGATGACCGGCTTCGACGGGCCGATCATCGAATATAGCTGGCCGTCGCAGGGCAAGATATTGAGCTATGTCGTCGACGAGACGAACATGTATCACGACGTCCGCAACTTCCGCGATTTCCTGAAGACGCTCGCAGAACAAACGTGGGTGAAGGAGATCGTCGTCGTCTCGCACTCGCTGGGCGCGCGGTTGGTGATCCCGGCGATTTCCTATGTCGACCGCACATCGAGCAACGCCGACAGCAGCAACATCTCGAACATCATTCTCGCCTCGCCCGACATCGACCGCGAGACGTTCGAGCGCGATATCGAGGAAGAGGTACTGTCGGCGCGGCGCGTCGCGAATAATCGGCGGATCACCGTCTACACCTCGCGCGCCGACAAGGCGCTCGCCGCGTCGCGCGCGATCCACGGCTATCCGCGGCTGGGCTCTCCCTATTGTTTCGATCCGTTCGAGGCGGCTGATCTGAAGGCCAAGGGGCTGCCCGAGCGTTGTTATCCCGCGTCGCGCCCGGGCCTAATCGTCATCGACACGACTGACGTGTCGCGCGGATCAACCGGCCACAGCAACTTCCTGCGCAGCGCGGTCGTGTGCTGGGATTTTATCGATGTCGTGGCGAACAAGCGTACCCGGCCCGAGCGCGTCCCGACGCAATGGGCGCATGTATTCCGGCTGCTCCCCGACCCGGCGGTGCCGAAAGACGGCGACGACGCAATATGTCAGCGCACGCCCGAGGTCGAAGAGCCGATGTGAGGCTCTAAAAGCCGCACATGATCGCGACATTGGCGAGCCAGACGACCGGCCCCTCGCCGGTCCACAGCCACAAACCACCCGCCGCGACCAGGACAAATAGCGCAAGCGCGATCCAGTCCTGCCGCGCGAGCCTCACGCCGGTTGCAGCCGTTTGACCGGCGCATCGGCGATCGGGAGGTGGACGAGCCCCGCGAACAGCCCGAGGGCGATCGAGAAGCCCCAAGCGATATTGTAGCTGCCCGTCGCATCGAAGATCAGACCCGCGGTATAGGCGCCGAAGAAGCTGCCAACCTGATGGCTGAGGAACACGATGCCATAGAGCATCGACAGATGGCGGACGCCGAAAACGCGCCCGACGATCCCGCTGGTGAGCGGCACGGTGCCCAGCCACAAAAACCCCATCGCACCCGCGAAAACGAGCGCGCTCGCATGGCTGAGAGGCAGAAAAAGGAAGAGCGCGATCACCGCCGAGCGCGCTGTGTATAGCGCCGACAGCACATATTTCTGGCGCATAAAATCGCCAGCGCGGCCGAACACATAGGAACCGAGGATATTGAACAGCCCGACCAGTGCCAGCACCTGCGCACCGATTTCGATCCCGAGCCCTTTGTCATCAAGATAGGCCGGAAGATGCGTCGCGATGAAAGCGATGTGGAAACCGCAGACGAAGAATCCGGCGTTGAGCAACCAATAGCCGCGGTGGACGGCAGCCTCGCGCAACGCCTCACGCGCAGTCTGCTCCTCAACTGCGAGCGTCCCGGATGCGTCCGTCCGGCCGGAGACCCCGATCGCGAGCAGGCCGCACAGCGCGACAAGGCCCGCCATGATCCACAAGGTCTCGTGATAGCCGATGTTACCCAGGAGCATCGAAGCGAATGGCACGACAAGAAACTGGCCGAGCGAGCCGCCCGCGGTGACGATGCCGAACGCGCTGCTGCGCTTTTCGGGGCTGACCACGCGCCCGACCGCACCGAGCACGACGACAAAGGTCGTCGCCGACTGCGCCATACCGATCAGCAGGCCGAAGCTGATATGCAGCCCGATCGCATCGGTCGCGAACGCTGCGCCGATCAGCCCGAGCGCATAAAGCAGCGCACCGCCGAGCACGACGCGGCCCGCGCCATGCTTGTCGGCAAGCGCCCCGACAAAGGGCTGGACGAGGCCGAACAGCAGGTTCTGCAGGGCCATGGCAAGGCCGAAGTCCGAACGACTGATCCCGATATCGACGCTCATCTGCGGCAGGAACAGGCCGAACGACTGGCGGACACCCATTGCGAGCGTGACGATGAAGGCAGCGCACAGGATAACAATCCAGGGCTTTTTCATGGGCGAGATTTGGGGGGAGGACATAAGCCGCCGATGCGCCCGCCCTCCCCGTCCGTCAAGCGAGCATAGCTATCCGTCTGCGCCATCTTTCTTCTCGACCGAAAGCTGGTTAGAGCCGACTCGAAATGTCCAGCCAATCACCCCTCGACGATTTCAAGGCCGCGCTGTCGAGCGTTGCGCGCGCGGTAACCCGCGATGCCGAGGTAGAAGTAGGCTTTACCGCCGACGCCCCCGCGCAGATCGGCAAGGCGATCAAGGTGCCGACGCCTTCGCGTACGCTGCCCGCCGATCAGGTCGCCGAGGCGCGCGGCTTTGCGGATAGCTATGCCTTGCGCATGAAGCATCATAGCGAGAAATTGCACGCCGCGTCGCGTCCGAACGAACCGCTTGCCGCGGCCGCATTCGACGCGATGGAGCGCGCGCGGATCGAAGCGCTTGGCGCACGCCACATGGACGGGATGCGCAGTAACCTCGCCTCCAGCCTTGCGATGCGGATGCGCAGCGACCCGATCAGCCGCGCCCAGAACCGCGAGGATGTGCCGATTTCGAGCGCGCTCGAACTGATGCTGCGCGAGGCGCTGACCGGCGAGCAGGCGCCGCAAGGGACCGAAACCGGGCTATCGCTGGTCCGCGAATGGATCACCAACGAAGCGGGCGGCGACCTGACCGCACTGTCGATGCTGCTCGACGATCAGGCCGCCTTTGCCGAAACCGCGAAGCTCGCGCTCCGCCACCTCGACCTCATCCAGAGCGACGAACCGCTTGAGGAGGGCGCCGAAGACGGCGGCGAGCAGGATGAGACCGAGGCCGAAGAAAGTCAGGAAGAGCAGGAAAGCGAAGACGGCGGTTCCGGCGAATCGCAGGTCGATGCCCGTGCCGAAATGGCGGGCGACCAGGCCGACGACGGCGACAGCGACCCCGATGCGCAGGAAATGGAAGCCGACGGCGAGCCCGAGATGGGCGGCGAAGGCGACGAGGGCATGCTTCCCGTTCGCCCCAACCGCCTGCCGAGCGACATTCCCGATTTCAACTATCTGCGCTTCACCGAAAAGCATGACGAGATCATCCTCGCGACCGAGCTGTGCGACGCCGACGAACTGACACGGCTACGCGCCTATCTCGACCAGCAAATGACGCATCTTCAGGGCGCGGTGACCAAGCTTGCGAACCGGCTCCAGCGCCGGTTGATGGCGCAGCAGAACCGCGCGTGGGATTTCGATCAGGAGGAAGGCCAACTCGACGCCGCGCGCCTCGCACGCGTCATCGTCTCGCCGGGCCAATCGCTGTCGTACAAGATCGAACGCGATACCGACTTCCGCGATACCGTCGTCACCTTGCTGATCGACAATTCGGGTTCGATGCGCGGGCGACCGATCAGCATCGCCGCGATCAGCGCCGACATCCTCGCGCGCACGCTCGAACGCTGCGGCGTGAAGACCGAAATCCTCGGCTTTACGACGCGGACGTGGAAGGGTGGGCAAAGCCGAGAAGACTGGCTCGCCGCCGGACGTCCGGCGCACCCCGGCCGCCTCAACGACCTGCGCCACATCATCTACAAGCCGGCCGACGAACCCTATCGCCGCGCGCGCAAGTCGCTCGGCCTGATGATGCGTGAGGGGCTATTGAAGGAGAATATCGACGGCGAGGCGCTGATGTGGGCGCATCAACGGATCATCGGGCGCCCCGAAGAGCGCAAGATATTGATGGTGATTTCAGACGGCGCGCCGGTCGACGACAGCACCTTGTCGGTGAACCACGGCGCCTATCTGGACCAGCATCTGCGGCAAGTGATCGAATGGATCGAGAACCGCTCGCCCGTCGAACTCTGCGCGATCGGTATCGGGCACGACGTCACGCGCTATTACAGCCGCGCGGTGACGATCATGGATGCCGAACAGCTCGGCGGAACGATGGTCGAACAACTCGCGGGATTGTTCGATATCGATTGAGGCTGATGAGGTCGGGGTGACAACCCCTTTCCCCCTCGTTACAAACCCTTCCCGATGCAGCAGGGACTCGCGGCCTATGACGGGCACCGCTGCAACGACATATGTGCTGAGGGGTCGCCGGCATGACTTGGGGCCGCACCGTTGGGGTGCGTGGCTGAGGGGGCGACTGACATATGAAAAAAGCATCCGACCTGTTCATCGAGTGCCTGGAGGAAGAAGGCGTCGAATATATTTTCGGCGTTCCGGGTGAAGAAAATCTCGATTTTCTCGACAGCCTGTCGCGCTCGACCAAGATCAAGCTGATCCTGACGCGCCACGAGCAGGGCGCGGGCTTCATGGCCGCCACTTACGGGCGCCACACCGGCAAGACCGGTGTCTGCCTGGCCACATTGGGGCCCGGCGCGACCAACTTCGTCACCGCCGCGGCCTATGCGCAGCTTGGCGGCATGCCGATGATGATGATCACCGGGCAAAAGCCGATCAAGAAATCGAAGCAGGGACGCTTCCAGATCCTCGACGTCGTCGCGATGATGGGGCCGATCACCAAATATACGCACCAGATGGCGTCGTCGGACAATATCCCGAGCCGCGTGCGCGAGGCCTTTCGGCTTGCCGAAGAAGAAAAGCCTGGCGCGGTGCATATCGAACTGCCCGAGGACATCGCCGACGAGCATACCGACAGCCTGCCGCTGAAGCGCAGCCATAGCCGCCGACCGACCGCCGACGTCAAGTCGATCCGCGAAGCGGTAAAGGCCCTTGAGGAAGCGACCTCACCCGTCCTCGTCATCGGCGCCGGCGCGAACCGCACGATGACCAGCCGCATGCTGCTGCAGTTCATCGAAAAGACCGGCATTCCCTTCCTGACGACACAGCTCGGCAAGGGTGTGATCGATGAGCGGCACCCGAAATTCCTGGGTTGCGCTGCGCTGTCGGCGGGAGACTTCGTCCACCGCGCGGTCGAGGCGTCGGACTGCATCGTCAACCTCGGCCATGACGTGATCGAAAAGCCGCCCTTCTTCATGCAGCGCGGCGGGCCCACCGTGATCCATGTGTCG
This sequence comes from Sphingopyxis sp. YR583, assembly GCF_900108295.1. NCBI lineage: Bacteria > Pseudomonadati > Pseudomonadota > Alphaproteobacteria > Sphingomonadales > Sphingopyxidaceae > Sphingopyxis > Sphingopyxis sp. YR583. Next base: position 329,069 of record NZ_FNWK01000001.1, read on the forward strand.
ACCAAGACCGCCGAGGTCGATCCGGTCTATTTCCCCGACATCGAAGTGATCGGCGATATCGCCAACGCCGTGTGGCAGATGAAGGAAGACATCGTCCCCAACGGCAGCTGGAAATTCGATCACCTGCTCGCCTATCGCAAGGCCGAAGTCGAGCATACCGCACCGCTGGCGAAGGACGAGCGTTTCCCGATCTTCCCACCGCATCTGGTCCAGTCGATCCGCGACGCGATGCCGGACGACGGGATTATCTGCCTCGACAATGGCGTCTATAAGATCTGGTTCGCGCGCGGCTACACCGCCTATCGCCCGAACACGGTGCTGCTCGACAATGCGCTCGCGACGATGGGCGCCGGCCTGCCATCGGCGATGATGTCGGCGATGGTCTATCCGGGCCGCAAGGTCATGGCGATCTGCGGCGACGGCGGTTTCATGATGAACAGCCAGGAGATGGAGACCGCGGTCCGCCTCGGCCTCAACATCACCGTGCTGATCCTCAACGACAACAGCTATGGCATGATCCGCTGGAAGCAGGCGAATATGGGCTTCAAGGATTGGGGGCTGACCTATGGCAACCCCGATTTCGTCAAATATGCCGAAAGTTATGGCGCACACGGGCACCGCGTCGAAAGCGCGGCGCACCTCAAGGAACTGCTCGCGCACACCCGCGATACGCCCGGCGTGCATCTGATCGACTGCCCGGTCGATTATTCGGAGAATGACCAGATCCTCAATATCGACATCAAGAAGCTGTCGAAGGAACTGTAATCTTTGGTATCCCTACCCCGGCGCGAGCCGGGGGCCTATATCCAGCACTGGTCCCGGCCGTCGCCGGGATACGGAGACCGGCCGTATGAAACTCAAAGACGTCTATCCGCTCTATCTCAACAACAAGGCGGTTCAGCCCAACACCGACCTTGAGGTGATCGACAAGTTCACCGGCGAGGTCGCGTTTCGCACGGCGCTCGCGACCCCCGACGTCATCGACGAGGCGATCGCCGGGGCCGTGCGCGCCGCCGAGCCGATGGCGCGGCTCGCGAGTTTCGAGAAGCGCGACGTGTTGCTGCACTGCGTGACGCGCTTTCAGGAGCGGTTCGACGAACTCGCCTATGCCCTCTGCGTCGAGGCGGGCAAGCCGATCGCCGACAGCGAGGGCGAGGTTACCCGCCTGATCGACACCTTCCGTATCGCCGCCGAGGAAGCGACGCGCAACTATGGCGAGGTCCAGCCGCTCGACATTTCGGCCCGCGCCAAGGGCTATATGGGGATGTGGAAACGCGTGCCGATCGGGCCGTGCAGCTTCATCTCGCCTTTCAACTTTCCGCTCAACCTCGCCGCGCACAAGATCGCGCCGGCGATCGCTATGGGCTGCCCGTTCGTGATGAAGCCGGCGTCGCTGACGCCATTGGGCGCGATCATCATGGGCGAGGTGCTCGCCGAATGCGATATCCTGCCCGAGGGTGCGTTCAGCATATTGCCCGCGAGCCGCGCGGGCGCCGACCTGTTCACCACCGACGAGCGCCTGAAATTGCTGAGCTTTACCGGATCGCCCGGCGTCGGCTGGGACCTGAAGGCCAAGGCGGGCAAAAAGAAGGTCGTACTCGAACTCGGCGGCAACGCCGCGGTGATCGTCGACAAGGATGCAGACCTCGACCATGCGCTCGCGCGCATCGTCTTCGGCGGCTATTATCAGTCGGGGCAAAGCTGCATCCATGTGCAGCGTGCGATCATCCACGCCGATATCTATGACACTTTCCGCGATATGCTCGCCGCGAAGGTCAAGACGCTGAAATCGGGCGATCCGAAACTGCGCGACACCTTCATCGGCCCGATGATTTCAGTCAAGGAAGCGCAGCGGCTCAAGGGCTGGATCGACGATGCGGTCGCGGCCGGCGCGACCCTGCTCGCGGGCGGCGGCTGTGAAGGCAATATGCTCGACGCCGCGCTGCTCGAAAATGTCCCCGGCGACACCGATGTGGTGCGCGAGGAAGCCTTTGGTCCCGTCGTCATCCTGTCCAAATTCACCGACTGGAACACCGCGCTCGCCGAGGTCAACGACAGCAAGTTCGGGCTGCAGGCCGGCATCTTCACGCGCGACATCCACAAGGTGCTGGAGGCGTGGGACCATCTCGACGTCGGCGGCATCGTCGTCAACGACGTCTCCTCCTACCGCGTCGACAATATGCCCTATGGCGGCGTGAAGGACAGCGGGCTCGGTCGCGAAGGCGTGCGCTTCGCGATGGAGGATATGAGCGAAATCAGGAATTTGGTGATCCGCCGCCTTTGAACGGCGGCGTAACCGAAACGCCGCAAAAACGTCGCTGAACTGTCGCGGCTTCGAATCGCAGGATGTAACAATTGTCGTGTCTACGCCGGGGGCAGCAAAGGCTGCCTTCGGAGTGTGACATGGCCTCGATTTCGACCCTGCCGATCCCTGCCCGTTTTCCCGACCCCTTCACCACCGATCCGCATGTGCCCGAACGACTGATCGGCGAACGGCGGAGCTATCGCACAGTGTGGGTCAGCGATATCCATCTTGGCACGCGCGGATGCAACGCCGGGATGCTGATCGACTTTTTCGACCATGTCGATTGCGAGACGCTGTACCTCGTCGGCGACATCATTGACGGCTGGCGGCTCAAGAAGCGCCACTTCTGGCCGCCCGAACATAATGATGTCGTCTGGCGTGTGCTAAAGCGCGCGAAGCGCGGCACGCGCGTCGTCTATGTCCCCGGCAACCATGACGAAATGTGCAAGCCGTTCGACGGCTTCGATTTCGGCGGGGTCGAAATCCGGCGCGAGGCGATCCACGAAACTGCCGATGGTCGCAGGTTGCTGGTTGTGCATGGCGACGAGTTCGATGCGGTGATGCTCGCGCACCGCTGGCTCGCCTTCGTCGGCGATGCCGCCTACACCGCGCTGATGAAGTGCAATGTGGTCGTGAACCGCATCCGCAGCGCCTTCGGCCTGCCCTATTGGTCGCTGTCGATGGTCGCCAAGCACAAGGTCAAGAACGCGGTCCAGTTCATCGGCCGTTATGAGGAAGTCGTCGCGCACGCCGCCCGCTCTCGCGGGGTCGATGGCGTGGTGTGCGGCCACATCCACAGCGCCGAGATGCGCGAGATCGAAGGCACCGAATATTATAACGACGGTGACTGGGTCGAAGGCTGCACCGCGCTGGTCGAGCATCATGATGGCACGATGGAAATCCTCCACTGGGCCGAGGAAGTCGCCAGCCGCGCTGCTCCCACGCCACTCAAACTCCCGGCCCCGGCGCGGGCGGCATGAGAATCCTCATCGTCACCGACGCGTGGGAGCCGCAGGTCAACGGCGTCGTCCGCACGCTGCAGGCGACGATCGGGGAACTGCGCACCTCGGGGCATGAGGTCGGGGTCATCTCCCCCGACCTGTTCCGTTCGCTCCCCTGCCCCTCCTATCCCGAAATCCGGCTCGCACTGGCGGGCCGGCGCAAGGTCGGACGCCGTATCCGCGCCTTTGCGCCGCAGGCGATCCATATCTCGACCGAAGGGCCGCTCGGCATGGCGGCGCGGCGCTGGTGTCTCGACAACGGCTTTCCCTTCACCACCGCCTATCACACGCGCTTTCCCGAATATGTCGCGGCGCGGCTGCCGGTTTCGCCGGCTTTCGTGTGGCGCTTCATCCGCTGGTTCCATCGCCCTGCTCGCCATATCATGGTCGCGACGCGCAGCCTGGCGCGTGAACTCGCCGAACAGGGCCTCTCGCAGACGATGATGTGGGAACGCGGGGTCGACCATGACCTGTTCCGTACCGATCATGCGCCGCATCCGGCCTATGCGGGCCTCGCGCGGCCGATCCAGCTTTATGTCGGCCGCGTCGCCGTCGAGAAGAATATCGGCGCATTCCTCGATAGCGATCGTCCGGGCACAAAGGTCATCGTCGGCGAGGGGCCCGCGCTGGACGAACTGAAGGCGCGACATCCCGATGCGATATTTCTCGGCAAGCTGGGCGGCGAAGCGCTGGCCGCGGCTTATGCCGGTGCCGATGTCTTCGTCTTTCCGAGCCGCACCGACACATTCGGCCTCGTCGTCATCGAGGCGATGAGCTGCGGAACGCCAGTGGCCGCCTATCCGGTACCGGGACCGGGCGATATCGTGCGCGATGGCGCTGGGGCACTCGACGAAGATCTAGGCCGCGCGATCGATGCCGCGCTCGCCTGCAACCGCGCCGACGCCCACGCGCTGGGCGCGCGGTACAGCTGGGCGAGCTGCACCGCGCAGTTCATCAAGGCGCTGACGTTCGTGCCATCGGAACCGCCGCGCGAAACCATCGCCGTCGCGCGCGCCGCGGCCTAGAAGGTCTTGCGCCACTCCAGCTCGATATAACGGCCCAAGGGGTCGATATAGCCGGGCTGGTAGTTCAGCGGCACGCGGCCGTTCGCATCGGTGATCTTGCGCTGCGCGTCGAAGATATTGTCGACCGCGAGGCGTAGGCGCGACCCCTTCAGGAACGGCAGTTTTTCGGTCAGCTTCGGCTTCTGGCCGAGGTCGACAAAGAAGCGCAGGTTGAAGGTCGCAAGATCGCCGAATTTCAAATCGCCCGCGCTGCCGCCCGTTACCGTGCTGCCGCTGTCATATTTGGCGCTGAGCCGGACGCCCATCCCCTTGTTGAACAAACCGCCGTCAAGTTCGAACAGGTGACGGTTGCTGCCGCCACCGCTGCCCGTCGCCGAGCCGTCGAGCAGGTCGAGTTCGGGAACGCCCGGGCGGATCAGCACCGTGTCGGTCAGCTTGATCGTGTGATAGAGCGAAACCTGCCAGCGCCCACCTTGCGGTCCGCCGAACATGCCGCCGGGACCGCCCGGTCCACGCCCGCCCATGCGCGGACCGCCTCCACCGCGTTGGCCGCCCACCCTCGGGCCACCGCCGCCTTCGCGCGCACCCGCACCGTCGGGGCGTCCGCCACCGGGACCACCCGCACCGGGGCCGCGCTGTTGCTGCTGGCCGAAACTCTTGCCGAAGTTCAGGCCCCAGCGGATCTGCGAATTTTCGGATCGGTCGAAATTCACCGGGCGTTGGTCGATCGCAAGCAGGACGCCATTAGCGTCGCGCGTAACGCGGTCGGGGAAAGCCGCCTCGATCTCGGGCGTCAGCAGCGGCAGGCTGTTCGCCGTGTCATAGCTTTTGTTGCGGTTGTAGTTGATCGAGAAATTGAGGCCCTCGACCATCGGCGGCGACCAATTGAGCCCGAGCTTCAGGTCGCGACGCTGCTCTGCGAGCAGGAAGGGATTGCCGCCCGTCGTCGTCGTGATCTGAACCGTCTGTCCGGTCGCAAAATCATAATAGGTGACCGCGGGGGTGACCAGCGGGGCCGCGCCGAGTTGCTGGATACCCGGCGCCGCTTCGTCCTGATTGAAGCTCGCGATCAGCGAGAGATTGTCGGTCACGCCCCAGTTGAGATTCGCACCCCAGCTCTTCAGCGCCTGGAAATCGCTGGGGTTCTGAACCTGGCCGCTCAGCGTCAGCGAGACGCGGCCGATGTTGCCGACCTCATATTCAGGGTCGAGCAGCGGCACGGTCAGCGAGCCGAACACGCTTGGCAGGTCACGCGCGAGGTCAGTCGTCGTGATCCCGTTCGCATTGTCCGAGCGGCTGTCGAAGCGCAGCCCCGAATAGCTTCCCGTCAAGGACAGCCGGATCGGGCCCGCCCAGCCGTCAGTCACGGTGCCCGACAGATTGGCATTGCCGCCAAAGGTTTGCTGGCTGCTTTCGAACCGGTCGCGCGTTCCGCTGATGCGATCGGTATAGGTCAACTGGTCGGCGTCGGCATAATTGCCCGAGACCGACCAACGCCAGTCGCCGAGCATCCCGTTGACGCTGGCGGTCGAGGTGAGGTTGCGGGCGCGGCTGTCGCGTTCAAGCGGGTCGTCGACACCACCGACGCCGGGGCCAAGGAGCGAAAGCGTGTCCGTCTGGTCCCAGCGCACATTGACCGAGGCGTCGGTCGTCTTGTTCAGGCTGCGCTGGACCGTCGCGTCGATGGAATATTCGTCCGATGCACCGAGCAGGCTGCGCGCCGGCGCTTCGGCCGCTTGCGCCGGATCGTCATAGTCGAGGTTCCGCTCGCTTTCGAGCAGCATCGACTTATGCTCCCAGCCGGCGTTCACATTGAGGCGACCATTCTCGCCGATCGCAAGGAAACTCGGCTGGAGTTCGCTCTGGAAACGCCCGCGCTGCGTCGGGATACCGCCCTCGCCCTCGATCGCAATCTGACGAAAATTGGGCTTGAGCACCATGTTGACGACGCGCTCATCGGCCGAATAGCCATATTGCAGCGCGACCTCTTCAGGAAATACCTCGACCTTGGCGATCGCTTCGGGCGGCAGGTTGCGGACCTCTCCAAAGCCGCCGATCCGGCGGCCGTTGACGAGGATGATCGGCCGCCCGCCGCCGCGTCCGCGGCCCGAACGCGTCTGCGGCGCGAGCGCATCGAGAAGTTCGGCGACATTCGACACGCCGTAGCTCGCGATCGCCGCCTCATCGAGTTCGGCCTCGGCCTTGATGTCGGTGTCGAGCTGGCCCGCGAGACGCGGCGCGGTAACGACAATCTCGTCCTCGCTATAGTCGTCATAAGCGTCCTCGATCGTCTCGGGCGCGGCAACGACCGGTTCGGCGGGCTGTTCGGCCACCGCCGCCGCGGCGAGCGGCGCGATCGGGGCTTGCGCCACTGCCGGCAACGCGCACGAAGCGCCGGCCGCCAGCAAAGCGGCGCGCACGGAAATGGCAAGACGGACGTTATTCATGGGAGAGCCTTTTTGTTTCTTTTCTATCTTCGTTTTTTCTTGGCATGATGGGTCTTAACGCCCGCTGACACCGCCCTTTGTTGGCGGTTCATTTATGTGGCAATTGTCGCAACAATGTGTCGCATCTGTCGCAGTTCCTACCAACTTCCCACCAACTGCCGATATCGACCGCTGGACAGCATGGGCCTTCGCCCTTATCGGCCAGCCATGCCGACTCCAGACTCTTCCGCCGCCCCTGAATCGATCCTGATCATCGACTTCGGGTCGCAGGTCACCCAGCTCATCGCCCGCCGCGTTCGCGAGGCCGGGGTGTACAGCGAGATCGTCCCGTTCAGCGCCGCCGAAGCCGCGCTGGGACGCATGCAGCCCAAAGGGGTGATCCTGTCGGGCTCCCCCGCGTCAGTCCCCGCGGACGGCAGCCCGCGCGCGCCGCAGTCGGTGTTCGACAGCGGCCTCCCTATCCTCGGCATCTGTTACGGCCAGCAGGTGATGAGCCAGCAGCTTGGCGGCCAGGTCGAACCGGGCGGCGTCGACGGCGAACGTGACGGCGAATTCGGCCGAGCCTTTCTGACCGTGACCGAACCCTGCGTGCTTTTCGACGGTCTGTGGGAAGTCGGCGAACGCCATCAGGTCTGGATGAGCCACGGCGATCGCGTGACGCAATTCGCTCCCGGTTTCCGCATCGTCGCGATCAGCGACGGCGCGCCCTTCGCGCTGATCGCCGACGACGAGCGCCGCTATTACGGCACGCAGTTCCACCCCGAGGTCGTGCACACCCCCGACGGCGCGAAGCTGATCGCCAATTTCGTGCGCCACGTTTGCGGCTGCAGCGGCGACTGGACGATGGCCGAATTCCGCGCGACGAAAATCGCCGAAATCCGCGCACAGGTCGGCGATCAGCGCGTGCTCTGCGGCCTGTCGGGCGGCGTCGACAGCGCGGTCGCCGCAGTGCTGATCCATGAAGCAATCGGTGAACAGCTGACCTGCGTCTTCGTCGATCATGGTCTGCTGCGCATGAACGAGCGCGAGCAGGTCGAACGGCTGTTCCGCGACCATTACAACATCCCGCTCGTCGTCGTCGACGCCGAGGAGCGCTTCATGGGCGGCCTTGCCGGCGTCACCGACCCCGAAAAGAAGCGCAAGTTCATCGGCGCCGAATTCATCAACGTGTTCGAGGAAGAAGCGAAGAAGATCGGCGGCGCCGACTTCCTCGCGCAGGGCACGCTCTATCCCGACGTGATCGAAAGCGTGTCCTTCACTGGCGGGCCGAGCGTCACGATCAAGAGCCACCACAATGTCGGCGGCCTGCCCGAACGCATGAACATGAAGCTCGTCGAGCCCTTACGCGAATTGTTCAAGGACGAAGTCCGCCTGCTCGGCAAGGAGCTTGGCCTCCCGGACATTTTCGTCGGCCGCCATCCCTTCCCCGGCCCCGGCCTCGCGATCCGCATTCCCGGCGAAGTGTCGAAGGATCGCTGTGACATTTTGCGCAAGGCCGATGCCGTCTATCTCGACGAGATCCGCAATGCGGGCCTTTACGACGCGATCTGGCAGGCGTTCGCCGTGCTGCTTCCCGTCAAGACCGTCGGCGTGATGGGCGACGGCCGCACCTACGACCATGTCTGCGCGCTGCGCGCTGTGACCTCGACCGACGGCATGACCGCCGACATCTACCCCTTCGACGCGAGCTTCCTCAGCCGCTGCGCAACGCGCATCATCAACGAGGTGCAGGGCATCAACCGCGTGGTTTATGACTATACGTCGAAACCACCGGGCACGATCGAGTGGGAATAGGGGCAATCTCAGATTTTTTGAAATTCCCTATTTTTTGCTGTTACTTGCCCCACGATTTTAATTGCGAGCTGCTATTGCAGAACCTGATTATCTTGCAGCAACCGGATTTCGGTTGCGGGCACGGCCCAATTCGTCAAGCTTTCGGAAACAGCGGGCTTCGAAACCACCGCGTCCGGTGTCCGGCTCGGCGATCTCGCGAATCTCGGAGCTGGTGCCGGCCGCAACGAGGGACCGGAATGCGCGAACTGTGAAGTTGGCCCGATTTCCCTACCTCAAAAGTGCCAAAAACGGCCTTGGGCTGCAAAGGAAACAGGTAGGACGCCTTGGTCCTATTTGGGTCCTCTTGGGACGCCGGCCTGGCAGGGGCAGCAGGACTCGAACCCGCGACCCTCGGTTTTGGAGACCGATGCTCTACCAACTGAGCTATACCCCTAGGCCGGAGTGCGCCACTAGCCGGATTGCAAGGGCGGAGCAAGAGGGATCACGGGTTGCGTGTGCGGGTGGGGCTGATATGCGCAATTTTGCATGAGCGTCGCGCCCTCCCCACCCCATTTTGACGGCCCCCCGCAAAACTATCTCGGCGGAATCGGGCTGCGGTTGCTTGCGATGGTCAGCCTGTCGCTGATGTTTGTGCTCGTCAAAAGAATCGACGCCGCCGGCATCCATATCGTCGAAAGCCTCTTCTGGCGTCAGGCGCTCGTGCTGCCATTCCTGCTGCTCTGGGTCCAGGCGACGAGTGGGCTGTCGTCGTTAAAGACGCATCGGATCGGCGCACATGCGCGCCGGATGCTGATGGGACTGACCGGTATGGCGTGCAATTTCGGCGCGATGATCCTGTTGCCTATGGCCGAAGCGACCACGATCAGCCTGTCGGTGCCGATCTTCGCGGTGATATTCGCAGCGATTCTGCTTGGCGAGGCGACGGGGTGGCAGCGATGGAGCGCGGTGATTGTCGGCTTTGTCGGTGTCCTTGTGGTGCTCGACCCGGTGTCGGGCTTTGCAGGGGGTTTTGGCGGAACGCACGGCATTGGCACCCTGATCGCGCTGACCGGCGCCATCATGACCGCGCTGATCACGATTGCGGTACGTGACCTTGGCCGGACCGAAAATGCGGGGACGATCGTTTTCTGGTTCAGCCTCCTGTCGATGATACCACTCGGCATCGCCCTCCCCTTCGTTTTCACCCCGCATGACGCACACGAATGGTTGCTGCTGATCGGACTGGGCTTCCTTGGCGCGGTCGTCCAGATGTCGCTCACCGGCGCGCTTCGCCTCGCACCCGTGTCGGTCGTGATCCCGATGGACTATTCGAGCCTCTTGTGGGCGATCGCCGCGGGTTGGTGGTTTTTCGGTACGCTGCCGGCCGATACCACATGGGTTGGCGCGCCGCTGATCATCGTATCGGGCCTTTTCATCGCCTGGCGCGAGCATCGCCGCCATATCGACCGGCCGAAGGAGGTTGCCGCATGACGCTCCCGATTCTCTATCACTGCCCCGACGCCCGCTCGCTGCGATGTTTGTGGGCGGTCGAGGAGGCCGGGATCGATGTCGATCTGCGCCTGCTCAAATTCCCGCCGCGCGCGTTCGAACCAGATTATCGCGCGGTCAACCCGCTGATGACCATCCCCGGCTGGGTCGAGAATGGCCAGTTGATGACCGAGTCCGCCGCGATCTGCGAACGCATCGCCGAGGGGACGGCGCTGGAGGTGCAACGGAGCGAAGCGGACTATTGGATCTACCGTAACTGGCTCCATCGCAGCGACGCCACGCTGACCTTTCCGCTGGCGATCATGATCCGCTACACGCGCGTCGAACCCGAAGAACGGCGGCTCGATCAGGCAGTCGATGACTATAAGGCTTTCTTCGGCGGCCGTGCGAAGAGTATCGAGGCGGCGCTAACCGATGGACGCGAGTGGCTCGTCGCCGGACGCTTCACCATCGCCGATATCGTGATCGGTTACGCGGCCTTCCTCGCGACGACACTCGGCGCCGACGACGTGCTGGGCGACGCGACCAAGGCGTGGCTCGATCGCTGTACAACTCGCGAGGGATTCCTGCGTGCCCGGCAGCGCCAGAAGGTCGCATAACGAAAAAGGGCTCCACCATATGGTGAAGCCCTCCGTGCCCCCCGTGCATGGCAAAGCCAACGAGGAAAACGCATCGGCCTTTCGGGGTGTAGGTCGCGTGAAAGGCCGTATGTGGAGCCAATTTATGGCGCAGCCGAAATCTTGGCTTTCATATTTTCACGGCTTGCACCCGCCCTCGTCGAGACGGGTTTAAGATACAGTCCGCCGCCTATCTCTTGTCCGGCCGCGCCCGGCGCCACCGCAACCCGACCATCAGGATGAAGGGCCAGAATATCGTGTTGAGGATGTCGAACGCGCTGTCCGGCATCCGCCACATGCCATGCGCGATACGATCGGCTACCTCTTTCGCAATCGCGGCGGCAAGGACAAACAGAAATGGCGTCCATGTCGCAAGCGAGCGCCGGGTTGCTATCCGCGCGAGAAACAGGATGACCATGCCGCCGTGCACATGCAACAGACTGTCCGACGCGCCAGTGCTCGTGCCGAGCGCCGAACTCAGCGGACGATAAAAGTCGATAAGCATTTCCATTTTAGCGCGCTAAGCACCGGTCGAATGAACCTGCCCTTACCGGCGCGATGATTGGCCGCTAGCACGGATAGCGGCCTGCCCCATCAATTCACCATCCGCTCATACCCCTCCCAATAGGGGGCGCGCAAATCCTTGCGCAAAATCTTGCCACTGGCATTTCTCGGAAGCGCTTCGATTACATCAACGCTCCGAGGGCATTTGAAGGGTGCGATGCGCTCGCGCGCCCAGGCGATGATATCCGCTTCCTCGACGGTCGTGCCCGGCTTGGCGACAACGACGGCTTTCACCGTTTCGCCCCATTTCTGGTCGGGAATGCCGATCACCGCGACTTCCTGTACCGCCGGGTGGCCGAAGATGGCGCTTTCGACCTCGGCCGGATACACATTCTCGCCCCCCGTGATGATCATGTCCTTCATCCGGTCGTGGATGAACAAATATCCGTCCGCATCGAGATAGCCGGCGTCGCCGGTGCGGATCCAGCCGTCGTCGGTCATCGTATTTGCAGTCGCGTCGGGCAGGTTCCAATACCCCAGCATATTGTTCGACGAGCGGGTAACGACCTCACCCACTTCGCCCGTCGGCACCGGCTGGCTATCGGGTCCGAGAATGACAATTTCGACCCCGGGAAGCGCCTTGCCCGCCGAACGCATGCGCGCATTGCCCTCCGGATCATGATCCTCGGGCGGCAGCATCGAGATCGTACCGGTCGTCTCGGTCATGCCATAGGCTTGGATGAACTGCGCGCCGAACACCTTGATGCACTGACGCAGCAATTCGAGCGGGATCGGCGCCGCGCCATAGAGGATATATTTGAGGCGGCTGTAATCGACGCTGGCGCAGCGCGGGTGCATCAGCAACATCTGGAGCGCCGCGGGAACCATGAAGAAGCGCGTAACGCCATGCTGCTCGACCGCGTCGAACACCCCGTCGGGGTTGAACTCGGCGAGCACGACGCCGGGCAATCCAGCGGCAAGCGCCATGATGCCGAGCCCGGTGCCGCCGATATGCGCGCACGGCATCGCGACCAGCACCGCCTCGTCATCTTCCCATTTGGTGTAGGGAAGATCGAGAGTGTTCGAATGCTTTCGGAGCGCGAAGAGGTTCCGGTTCGAGAGAACGGCCCCCTTGGGATTACCAGTGGTGCCCGAGGTGTAGAGCTGGAGCACCGCATCATTGGCGCCCGACGGGTCGAAGGCAGAGCGCGCTGCTCCCTCGATCATCGACCATGCGTCCGCGGCGCCGACGATTGCAGGACTATTCCGAAGCTTTCCTGCGAGCTGATCGGCAAGGGTATCGAACCCCGGGCCGGAGAACACGATCTTCGCCTCTGTATCGTTGACGATGAACGCCCATTCGGTCGGCGACAGGCGCCAGCCGATCGGTGCCATCACGATCCCCGCGCGCGCGGCGCCATAGAAAAGGGTGAAATAGAGATCGCTGTTCTTGCCAATCCACGCGATGCGGTCGCCCTTTTTCAGCCCCGCCGAGATCAGCGCCGAAGCCGCCCGAGCCGTGAGGTCGTCGAGTTCGGCGTAGCTGTAGACGCGCCCCTCCTCGCGCAGCGCCACCCGGTCGGGGCGCTCGCCGGCCCAATGGGTCAGGAATTCGTCAAACGTAAACAGCTCCGAAACGTCGCGGCCCATCGGCTCTCTCTCCTCGAATCGCATCTCTTTCGTGCAATTGGCGCGAGGCTAGCGGCTGCAGGCGCGGCGTAAAGCGCCGATCGCCCAAACTGTCAGGTCCATCAGGTGCGGCGGAAGAGCAGCATCAGGTTGTTAGCGGGCATCGGGCGCCGCTCGGCGAAAACAAAACCGGCGTTAGCGGCGGCTGCCTTGACGGCACTCGTGTCGCGTAGGCCCCATGCACCATCGCGGCTGCGCAGGCTGGCGTCAAAGGCAAGATTGCTCTCCGCCGTCGGCACATCGGGTTCGACATAGGGACCGTAGAGGATCAGCGGTGCACCGGGCGCGAGCAGCCGCGCGGCGCCGGCGAACAAGCCAAGCGTCGCCTCCCACGGGCTGATATGCACCATGTTGATGCAGAGGATCGCCTCGGCACGATCCACCGGCCAAACATCGGACGCCGCATCGACTGCCACCGGCGGCGCGATGTTCGCCAATCCGGCTTCGGCGCGATACGCCGCGATCGAAATCATCCCCGCGGGGTCGGGATCGCTCGGTTGCCAATCGAGATGCGGAAAAGCAGCGGCAAAATGGACCGCATGCTCGCCCGAGCCGCTCGCGACTTCGAGCACCGATCCTGTCGCGGGAAGCCAGTCGCGCAGGACAACGACGATGGCGTCGCGATTGCGCAATGTTGCCGGTGCATGGCGCTTGCTATCCGGCGCGCCATCCCCCGGCATCCAGGGCTGCGGCGTCACTTGTTCGCCTGTGCCCGCGCGCGGCGCTCGCGCACGATCAGCCAACCGAACAGGCCGACCGGGCCGGCCATCAGCGTCAGGAACAAGAAGGGAAATTGCACGACACGACTGAAGCCCTTTTGATCAGCGTCGCGCGCGATCCACATGCCAGTGAACAGGTCGAAAGCCAGATAATGGATCCACCCCATCGTCGTCCCGCCCGGGCTGTCGAACAGCTTCATCACGCCCTTCAGCGTCGTGAAATCGGCGCCGCCCGCGCCGCCGGAGTCGATGCCGCCGGTCATGAAACCGACGATCAATACGGTATAGGCAAGGCAAAGCAGGAAGACGCCGGCATAGAGGATCGCGGCAAGGGTCTTCGGACCACGCGGCAGGAAGGCGAGCGCAATCCAGCCGGCAAAGGCCCAGTAATTGGCCAACAGAAAGATATTATCCCAGCTCATCGCGCGTTCCCCACCCTGTCAGATCAGTCCGCCGAGCCCGAACAGCACGACACCAGCCAACAAGGCAATGGCGCCGGTGACGGTAATCAGCAAGGCCATTCGCGCCGCCGATGCGCGCCGCGATACGAAGAACGCGGCAGCAAAGCCGAGGCCGATCGAGAACAACGGCGCATAGACGAAGGCCCAGTCATAGCTGAACTCGCGGCGAACCCGGACCATTTCCCACTGCTCGACCACGAGGCCGTAAGCGGTGATCGCGATGAACCAGCCAAGGATCGCGACAATCGCGAACAACGCACCGATCCCCAGGCACCCGGCGCCCGAGCGCATTTGAGGGCGTTCGGGACCGGGCGCCGGGTCCGTCATCAATCCTCCCAGGCGAGCACGGGCTTGCGCGCCGCGAGCGTCTCGTCGAGCCGCGCGCGCGGCGCGAAATGCGGCGCGGTCTTGAGCGCCGGATCGCCATTCTTGGCACGCAACGCGATACTGCGCAGCGCACCGATGAACTGGTCGAGCACCGCCTTGCTCTCGGTCTCGGTCGGCTCGACGAGCATCGCGCCGTGGACGACAAGCGGGAAATAGACTGTCATCGGGTGATAGCCCTCGTCGATCAGCCCCTTGGCGATATCGAGCGTCGAGAAGCCTTCGGCGAGGCCCTTGTCGCTGAATAGCGCCTCATGCATGCACGGACCCGAAGCCGCAAAGGGTGCGTCGAGCACGCCCTCAAGGCTGCGTAGCACATAGTTGGCGTTGAGGACCGCATCCTCGGCCACCTGCTTGAGGCCGTCCGCACCGTGGCTGAGAATATAGGTCAGCGCCCGCGTGAACATGCCCATCTGGCCGTGAAACGCGGTCATGCGCCCAAAGGTCTGCGGATGATCCTCACCCGCGCTTTCCTCTTCGATCAGGCGGAAGTCGCCCCCATTCTTCGTCACAAAGGGCAGCGGTGCGAAGGGCGCGAGCGCTTCGGACAGCACGACCGGGCCCGAGCCCGGGCCGCCGCCACCGTGCGGGGTCGAGAAGGTTTTGTGGAGGTTGATGTGCATCGCGTCGACGCCGAGGTCGCCGGGACGTACGCGGCCGACGATCGCATTGAAGTTGGCGCCGTCGCAATAGACATAACCGCCCGCGGCGTGGACCGCGTCCGAAATCGCCTTCATGTCGCGCTCGAACAGGCCGCAGGTGTTGGGGTTGGTGATCATCACGCCCGCGACGTCGGGGCCAAGCCGGGCCGTCAGGGCTTCAAGATTGACGCGGCCCGCTTCGGTCGCGGGGATATCCTCGACGGTAAAGCCGGCGAAGGCTGCGGTCGCGGGATTGGTGCCGTGCGCGCTTTCGGGGACGAGGATCACGCGGCGGTCCTCGCCGCGCGCTTCGAGTGCAGCCTTGATGCAAAGGATGCCGCAGAGTTCGCCATGCGCGCCCGCCTTGGGAGACATGGCGACGCTGTGCATGCCGGTGAGCGTGATCAGCCATTCGGCGAGCTCGTGAATTACGGCATAGGCGCCCTGCACCGTTTCCTGCGGCTGAAGCGGATGGACATCCGCAAACCCCGGCATCCGCGCGACCTTTTCGTTGAGACGCGGATTATGCTTCATCGTGCAACTGCCGAGGGGAAAGAGACCCAGGTCGATCGCATAGTTCTGACGCGACAGGCGCGTGTAGTGGCGTACCGTTTCGGACTCGCTGAGGCCCGGAAGGCCGATCGGGGCGGTGCGCACGAGCGCGCCGAGATCTGCGGCGGGCGCGGCTTCATCGAAATCTACACCCGTTGTCTCATTGCCGCCGATCTCAAAGATCAACGGCTCTTCGAGCATCAGCGCGCGATTACCAGTGAAGGTGACATTATCGTCGGCGCCGCCGGCGACATTCATTTCGGGGCGCCAGCCGGCGCGGTTGAGCGCGGTCATACCAGCACCTCCTTCAGGGCCGCGGCAAAGGCGGCGATGTCCGCCTCGGTCACGGTTTCGGTCACGGCGACGACAAGGCCATTTTCGAGGCCGGCGTTGTCGGGATAGAGACGGCCGAGCGATACGCCGCCGAGAATATCCTTTTCGGCGAGCTTGTGAATCACCGGCCGCGCCGCGGTGGGAAGCAGCAGCGTGAATTCGTTGAAGAAGCTGTCGTTCAGCACCGACACGCCGGGAAGCTTGGCCAATTCGGCGGCCGCGGCCTTGGCGCGGCCGTGGTTGATCGCGGCGAGCTGGCGAAGGCCCGCTTCGCCGAGCAGAGTCATATGGATGCTGAAAGCCAGCGCACAGAGACCTGAATTTGTGCAGATATTGCTTGTCGCCTTTTCGCGGCGGATATGTTGTTCGCGCGTCGAAAGCGTCAGCACGAAACCGCGCTTGCCATTTGCATCGACGGTTTCACCGCACAGGCGCCCCGGCATCTGGCGTACATATTTGGTCTTGCACGCGAAGAGGCCAACGTAGGGTCCGCCAAACTGGAGGCCGACGCCAAGCGATTGCCCCTCGCCCACGACGATATCGGCACCCATTTCGCCGGGCGATTTGATCAGGCCAAGTGCAACCGGTTCGGTCACTACCGCGATCAGCAGCGCACCCCCGGCCTGACACGCTTCGGCAAGCTTCGTCATATCGTCGATGCGGCCGAGGATGTCAGGATATTGGACGACGACGCAGCTCGTATCCTTGTCGATCGCCGACGCCAGTGCCGCCCAGTCGGTGCCGACTTCGAGGCTCGGATCACCATCGACAAGGGTATCGCCGGTATATTTGGCCATCGTGCGCGCTACGCTGCGATAATGCGGATGAAGACCTGTCGACAGCAACGCTTTGGTGCGCTTGGTGATCCGGCGCGCCATGACGATCGCTTCCCAGCACGCCGTTGAGCCGTCGTACATCGACGCATTGGCGACGTCGGTTCCGAGCAGGCGTGCAACCTGGCTCTGGAATTCGAACAGCATCTGCAGCGTGCCCTGCGCGATTTCGGGCTGATACGGCGTGTAAGCGGTCAGGAACTCCCCGCGCTGGATCAGATGGTCGACGCTCGCCGGAACATGGTGGCGATAGGCGCCGGCACCGAGGAAGAAAGGCCCTTCACCCGCAGCGCGGCTGCGACGTGCAAGCGCAGCCATATGACGCTCGACCGCAAGTTCGCTGGCATGGTTCGGCAACCCCGCGATCGGGCCTTCGAGCCGCGCTTCAGCAGGAACGTCGACGAACAGGTCGTCAATCGTTGCAGCACCGATCGTCGCGAGCATAGCCGCGCGGTCATCGGAAGTCAGAGGGAGGTAACGCATGAACTACTCCGGGGAAGAAGCTGGATTGACGGAATAAAGCTGAGCCGTATCGGCGAGCGCGCCGGTAAAGACGGTCGGTCCCGCATGGGTCGTGCGAACCCAAGGAGCCAGCCAGATGCGAAAGCCGGCATCGCGAACACGGCGACAAAAGGCATAGTCGTCCGAGAGCAAAGCCTGGCTTTCCGGATCGATGAGCGGGCAGAAGAAAGCCGCCTCGATTTCACCGACGCCGTGTGCCTGCCGCTCGGCCGGATCAGGCCGGAACACCAGATCGGGCAGGGCCGCACGCAGCCCTGCAAACACATCGCGGCGGATCAACATCATCGCGGTGCCAAGCTGTGACAGTTCGACCAGATCGGTCAGCTTGAAGCTCTGATCCGGATGAAGAAAATGCAACGCAAATTCGCCTGCGTAGCGCGCGAGAACTGCCGGATTTTCCTTTGCAAGGCCGAGTTCGACGGCGCGCGCGACGTTACGCCAATTGACCATCCGCCGCGGATAGGCCGCACCGAGAACGCCGACTTCGGGATTTGCATCCATCGCTCGAACCATCGAGAACACATCGTCGGGCGAAAAATCGATGTCGGCGTCAACGAACAGCATGTGCGTGCAGTCGCTCGCAAGGAACATCGCCGCGAGCATGTTGCGTGCGCGCGAGATCGACGGTTGGTAGAGGATGAATTCGAACCGCACCGGCACGCCCATGGCCTGCGCGCGCAAGGCAAGATCGAGCGCCGCACGGATATAAGTGCCCTGCGCTCCCTCATAGATGGGCGTCGCCACCATCAGGCGGCAATTGGCTGGTGCGGTGTCGGTCATCTTGTCCCTCCTCCTCCCGCTCGCGGGAGGGGCAATTGCTTACAGGGCGTCGCAGAACGCCTTGTAACCGGCGGCGTCCATCAGACCGTCGAGCTGGCTCTTGTCGCCGAGCGTCATGCGGAAGAACCAGCCTTCGCCTTCGGGGTCCGAATTGACGAGCGAGGGATCTTCCTCGAGCTGGCCATTGCCTTCGGTGACGGTCCCATCGACGGGCGCGTAAACGTCGCTCGCCGCTTTGACCGATTCAACGACCGCGGCGTCGCCGCCCTTGCTGAGTTCCGCGCCCGTGTCGGGGACTTCGACGAACACGATGTCGCCAAGCTGGCCCTGCGCGAAGTCGGTGATGCCGACCGTCGCGACATCACCGTCGACGTCGATCCACTCATGCTCTTCGGTAAAATAACGCGGCATCACTCAACCTCCTGTTTTACGAACATATCGATGCGGAACGAACGGCATCGCCGCGACCGTGCAATGGACAAGCTTGCCGCGCACTTCGGCGGCGATCGCGGTGCCCGGCACGGCATGATCGCGCGGCACATAGCCCATGGCGATCGGCGCGCCGACGCTGGGGGCGAAGCCGCCCGACGTCACGACGCCAATCTCGTCCTCGCCGTCGAACAGCTTGGCGCCTTCGCGAACGGGTAGCTTGCCGTCGACGAGCAGGCCGACGCGCTTGCGCGGCGGGCCGTCTTCGAGATGGCCGAGGATACGCGCGGCGCCCGGAAAATTTTCTTCCTCGCGGCGGCGCTTGCTCACCGCAAAGCCGAGGTCTGCTTCAGCGGGATCGATCGCAGGCGTAAGATCATGGCCGTAGAGCGGCAGGCCGGCTTCGAGACGCAGCGAGTCGCGGGCGCCGAGGCCGATCGGCTTCACCTCTTCCATCGCGCAAAGCGCATCGGCGAAGGCGGTGAGCGCTTCGTTGGGAAGCGAAATCTCGAAGCCATCTTCGCCGGTGTAGCCCGAACGGCTGAGCGAGATGGCGTGTCCGTTCCACGTCGCGCGCACCGCCTGCATGAAGACGAGACTTGCCGCCTCGGGGACCAGCCGCGCGAGCGCATCGACCGCTTTCGGTCCCTGCAGCGCGAGCAGGCCGTAATCCTCATTGTGATTGAGCGTGATATCGTCGGGCAGGTTTTCGCGCAGATGCCCGATATCTTCCCATTTGACCGCACCGTTGACGACGATGCCATATTGGTCGCCTTCGTTGGTGATCATCAGATCGTCGAGGATGCCGCCGTCTTCGTCCAGCAGCAGCGAATAGCGCATCCGGCCGGGCTTCAACGCGGAGATATCGCCGGGGACGAGCGCTTCGAGCGCCTCGGCAACCTTTTCGCCCGAGAGCGACAACTGTCCCATATGGCTGACGTCGAACAGGCCGGCGTTTTCGCGCGTCCAGAGATGTTCCGCCATAATCCCTTCATACTGGATCGGCATCCAGTAGCCGGCGAATTCGACCATACGGCCGCCCTTCGCGCGGTGCCAGGCGTCGAGCGGCAGGGTGGCTGTTTCGATCGGAACTTCATCATCTTCGCGCATATCGCACACTCCCGTCGTCGTTGACACGGCAAGGCACGGCCCGGTGCCGCGCTGTTGCCATGCCCCCTCTGTCACGGGAACCTGAGAGTTTTCCTCCATGATATCATGGAGTTACCCCTTCGGTGGTTCCGGCAATGAACGGCCGGAACGCTTTCCAGAGTGTCCGTTCCAGCCTGCGCGGTCCTGCTGACCTGAGAGTTTCCGGGGCGGTTGCTCCTTCGGTGGCGGGGTTTCCCCCACGCTCTCCCGCGCGGCCGGTCGAATCTCTTGCAAGACCCGACAGACGCTGCGAGCCTTGGCGCTGCCCTTTTAAGGAGTCAATCGGCGAGCGCGCGGATCGCGTCGTTTTCGTGGATATGCACGCCGAAACCACCCTGCCCCGCGAGCGCCACGATCGCGGCGGCAACGCTGTCCCCCGAAATCGAGCGGTAACGGCGGAAGCTGCCATGCAGCAATGCATCGGTGAAAGGCGCGGCAATCGTCGCGAGCCCCTCGCCCAGCCGCTGCGGCCCGGGACGATCGCCGCGAAGCAGGCCCGGACGGATCAGGTCGAGCCTCGCGAAGCCGAGCCCGGCAAGATCATCCTCGGTCTCACCCTTCGTGCGAAGGTAGAAATTGCCGCTCTTGGCCGCGGCGCCGACCGAGCTGACCGCGATCATGTGCGGCGTGCCGCCCGCCCTCGCCTCGCGTGCAGCGGCGAGGACGAGGTCGTGATCGACGGCGCGGAACGCCGCTTGCGAGCCCGCGAGCCGGATCGTCGTGCCGAGACAGGAGATGAGAAGCCCTGGCTTTTCGGCGGCGACGATGTCGCCCCAGCGTTCGGACGGCGCGACCAGCGCCTTGTGGTGCGGCGCCAGACCCTGGACCTCGCGCCGGGCAAGCACTGTGACGGGCGCCAAGCCGAAGCGTTCGATCACCGCGCGTCCGACGAGCCCCGTCGCGCCGACGATCAGCGCATCAGGCATGCGCGAGAGCCTGCGGCACCGCGTCGCGGCCGAAGATTTCGGCATAACGGTCGATGGCGAAACGGTCGGTCATGCCCGCGATATAATCACCGATATGCCGGTTTGTCGCGCATTCTTCTTGTGGCAGGCGTCCCGACCAGTCCTCGCCCATCAGCCGCGGATCGCCGGCATAGGCGACGAACAGATCGCCGACGACCTTGTTCGCAGCCTCGGCGGCGGCGAGCTGTTCGGGATGGTGATAGAGGTTCGCATACATGAACCGCTTGAGTTCCCGTTCCCGTACCGCGAGTTCGGGCGAAAAGCCGCCGAGCATGCGGCCCGCGGCGCGAACCTCTTCGACGCTCGCGACCCCGGCCGCGGCAACATTGGCGGCGGTCGCGGCAATCACGTCATTGACCATCACGCCAATCTGGTCGCGGACAAGCTCGCGCAGCAAACGATCGCGCGGGGCGTCCGGGAAACGCCCCTCGACCGCGCGATAATTGGCGGCGACGAAGGGCTGTTCCATCAACTGGTCGAGGTCGAGCAGCCCGGCCCGAAGACCATCGTCGATATCGTGATTGTCATAGGCGATATCGTCGGCGATCGCCGCAATCTGTGCCTCGAGGCTGGCGTGGCTTGCTAGTTCGAGCCCGAAATCGGCATCGATCCCGGCGAGCGCCCAGCCGGGATTCGTCACCGGGCCATTATGCTTGGCGAGCCCTTCGAGCGTTTCCCACGTCAGGTTGAGGCCGTCGAAGCGCGGATAGGGGCATTCGAGCCGTGCGAGCGTGCGGAGCGTATGACCGTTGTGGTCGAAACCGCCATGGCCGGCCATCGCCGCCTTCAACGCATCCTCGCCCGCATGACCGAAAGGCGGATGACCGATGTCGTGCGCAAGGCAGAGCGCCTCGGTCAAATCCTCGTTGAGCCCGAGCGCGCGCGCGATACCGCGACCGATCTGCGCGACCTCGATGCTGTGGGTCAGGCGGACGCGATAATGGTCGCCGTCGGGGGCGACGAACACCTGCGTCTTGTGACGAAGGCGACGGAACGCGATCGAATGGATAATGCGATCGCGGTCGCGCTGGAAATCGTCGCGCGGCCCGCGGACGACGCGGCCGAGTTCGGCATGACGCCGCCCGCGGCTTCGCGCAGGATCGCTGGCGCAGTCGGCGACGCTCACTTGACCGGATCGACGGACTGACCCGCCTCGCTGTTGAAAAGGAAGCCGTCGCCGCCGGCCTTTTTATAATCGGCCAGCCAGCCCTGTGCGGCGTTGCGGTCCTTGAACGGGCCGACGAGCAGACGGCGGGTCTTGCCCCATTCGGTGGTGGCACCCGACTTGCCCTTGAACATGGCAGGGCTTTTCTTCGCGAATTTGCCGAAATCGGTCGCGAGCGCCTTGGCATTGGCGCCGGTCGCGACCTGAACCCAGATGCGCGCGGGATTCGCCTTTTTCTCCGCGGCCTCTTCCTTTGCCTTCGCATCGGCATCGGCCTTGGCTTTTGCCGCAGCGGCATCCTTTTCGCGCTTCGCCGCTTCGGCCGCCTCAGCCTTGCGCTTGTCGTCCATCAGCCTGGCGAGTGTGTCGGCGCCGACCGCATTGTCCGACTGGGCCAATTCTTCGGCCGGAATCTCGATCGAACCGACGATATCGGCCAGCGAGGCGAGCGGCGCAGCCGAAACAGGCGCAGGCACGGCAGCCGCGGGGGCGGAAACGGGAGCCGCCATGGCGGTCGCCGCGGGTTCGATCGCGGTGGATGCTATCGGTGACGACGCTGGAGGAACTGCAGCCGCCGAACGGCCCATGTCCGCGATCGAAAAGCCCGGACCAACAGGGCCCCTGTCGGCGTTGACGCCGGGGCCGGTCGGCGTCGATGCCGCAGCCATGGTTGCGGGCGCGGGTCCCGACGCAGGCGTTGCCGATTGCGGCTTGGGCGTCGGCGTGACCGGCGCCACCAGGATTTCCGATCGCGGGCGAATCGGCTGTTGGAACGGCGACTGCAGCACAGGCGCTCCCGTCGTCGAGGCGGCGGCCGGAGCGGCGGTCGGAACGGACGTCGCAGATGCCGCAGCAGGCGGCCTCGGCGAAGGGGCCGGCGTCGCGGCCGGCGTCGATTCAACCTTGGGCTTCGGGGGTGTCGGCGTCGGAGTGGCGACCGCACGCCGGCCCGTCTGGCGCCCATCGGCGGCTGGGGCGCGCTTCGCGGTCGTTGCGGCGACCGGAGGAGCCGGCGCCGGTGTCGCAGCCGCCATCTGTACAGGCTTGCGCTTTGGCCCAAGCTGCCCATCCGGAAAACGGCCGAAATGTGCGGCAGCCGCCTGCTGCGCCGGATTGAGCCGATCCATCTGGGTCAGATAGGGCTGGATATTCTGCGCCATTGCGGGCGGCATCGTCGCGTTGAGGATCTCGGTCGCTTCCTTGTCGCGCCCGTTCATCGCGAGGATCATCGCGCGCAGGCGCCATGCGCCGCGGTCCTGCGCACGCAATTGCGGCGTCAGAAGCTGGATGGCGCGATCGGGATCGCCGCTGATCCCAAGCGAGAGCGCATAGCGCCGCGTCAATTCGTCGTTCGGTGCGATCGACAATGCCAGTTGATAGTCGCGCTGCGCCGCGTCCTGTTGCCCCAAAAGGTCGCGCGCGAGGCCGCGGTCGGCAAGGAAAAGCCGCTCGGGCGCGCCGAGCAATTGCGCCTCGCCGAAATAGTCGAGCGCGCGCGTCGGATTTTCCGAATGGACCATCGCCGAACCGAGCGCGGCCTTGACCGCGCCGTCGCGCGGGCTCGCCTGTTCGGCGCGGACGAGGAAGCCGAGCGCGGCGCGATAATCCTCAAGCTCGATCGACGCGCGGCCGGCGTCGAGCAGGGCCGAGGTGTCGCTGTTGTTCGAACCGATGCGAGCGAGGGCCGAGGACAGAAGCGCGCGCGCCGCCGTCCGCTTTTCCATCGCCGCCTTCGTCGCTGCGTCGGGCGGCGTAACCTGCGCGTGCGCGGACGGGACGGCGGCCGCCCCGAGCAACAGCGCACCGAGCGCGCGAACATAATAGCGCGCGCGCACCGGCTTCGCCGTCAATTTCACCTGCCGCATGGGCACATCATCCCGATTTCCGGCCTGCCGTGCCCGGCGGGCGGCCGCGCGATAGCCCTGTTACTGGTTGTTTTGCCGCCCGAGGAAGCGCGGGATATCGACCCCGTCTTCCTTGCCGCCATCGTCGCTTTCGGGTGCCGAAGCCCCACGCGAGAGACGCGACATGCGTTCGAACAAGGTGCCACCGCCGACCGAGCGTGCGGGCGATTCGGCCGGAGCCTCGGCAGCGGGCGACGAGCGATATTCGGCCGGCGCTTCGGGCGCGTCGAGCACGAGTTCGTCGGCGGTATCGTCATAGGTCGCGGCGACCTGCGACAATTCCATCGGCTCTTCTTCGGCCGCGGCGGGTTCGGCCGTGTCGCCGAGCGAGAAGCCGGGCGCCGGATCATTGTCCTGAGCGACCGGAGCTTCGACAACGGGCTCTTCCTGGACAGCGGGTTCGACGACCTCTTCGGCCACCGGCGCGGGCGTTGCAGCGCGCGCGGGAGCGAAGGAGAAGCTGCGCGTCGCAGGTGCGGCCTGCGCCGCTTCGCCCGTGCCGTCGATACCGGTCGCGACGACCGACACGCGAATCTTGCCGTCGAGGCTGTCGTTGAACGCGCTGCCCCAGATGATGTTGGCGTCGGGATCGACCAGTTCGCGAATATGGTTCGCGGCTTCGTCGACTTCCATCAGGCGCATGTCCTCGCCGCCGGTGATCGAGATGATGACGCCCTTTGCGCCCGCCATCGACACGCCGTCGAGCAGCGGGTTGGCAATGGCCTTCTGCGCCGCTTCGAGCGCACGGCCGTCGCCTTCGGCTTCGCCGGTGCCCATCATCGCCTTGCCCATCTCACGCATCACGCTGCGCACGTCGGCGAAGTCGAGGTTGATGAGGCCGGGCATGACCATCAGGTCGGTGATGCCGCGCACGCCCTGCTGCAGCACTTCGTCGGCCATCGTGAACGCTTCCTTGAAGGTCGTGTTCGGGTTGGCGACGAGGAAGAGATTCTGGTTCGGAATGACGATCAGCGTGTCGACATGATCCTGAAGCTCGGCAATGCCGGCTTCGGCCGAACGCATCCGGCGGTTGCCTTCGAAAGTGAAGGGCTTGGTCACGACGCCGACGGTCAGGATGCCGCGGTCGCGCGCCGCCTTGGCGATGACCGGCGCCGCACCCGTACCGGTGCCGCCGCCCATGCCCGCCGCAACGAAGCACATATGCGCGCCGTTCAGCGCCTCTTCGACCTGCGCGATGCTTTCCTCGGCGGCCGCACGGCCGACCTCGGGGCGCGAGCCGGCGCCCAGACCCTGGGTGATCTGCGTCCCCAGCTGGATGCGGCGTTCGGCCGGCGAAGCGTTCAGCGCCTGCGCGTCGGTGTTCGCGACGACGAAATCGACGCCCTCGACACGTGCCGCGATCATGTTTGCGATGGCATTGCCGCCCGCGCCGCCGACGCCGATCACCGCGATGCGCGGCTTCAGCTCGTCGACCTGCGGCGGGCCAATATTGATGCTCATCAAATAGTCTCCCTGCAGCGGCGGACAGGTGCCGCTTCCCCAACCTTGCGACCCGATCGGGCGGTAGTCCGTCCGCCCGGTTTTCTGTTACCGCATTGCACTATTGTGACGTGGGAATCACCCAAAAAATTAACCTTTTCGTCGCGTATCATTCAAAAACTGCTCTTAAGTGCCGCCATGAGGCGGTGGAGGATCGAAGTCCCCGCCGGCTTGTACACATCCTGTGCCATCATCGGCAGGTCGCGCAGGTCGACGGGGTCCGATGCGGCATAGAGAACCAGACCCGCGAGCGTCGCGAAAGCGGGGCCACTATGCGCATCGGGCAGGCCGTGCAAGCCGCGCGGTCGCCCGACGCGCGCGGCGCGGCCAAGCGCCACCTGTGTATAGTCGGCGATGCCTTTGAGGTCGGCGCCGCCGCCGACGAGCACTACCTGCCGCCCGATCGGGCCGACGAAGTGCAGATCCTTCAGCGTCCGGCCGATCTCGCCCATCATCGCGTCGAGCCGCTGGCGGATCACCGCGACAAGCTGCGCCCGCGTGATACGCGGAGAATCGCTGCCCGACGGCGCGCCGGGTTCGAGTTCGATAATCTCGTTATTGTCGCGCGGCGACGCCGATGCCGAGCCATAGAAGCTTTGCAGCCGCTGCGCCTGGCTGCGGCGGATGCCGAAAGCCGAGGCGATGTCGTCGGTGATGTCGCTGGCGCCGAAAGGCAGCGATGCCATTTCGACGAGCATGCCGCCGGCATAGAGCGAAACGGTGGTCACCGCTGCGCCAAGCTCGACAAGTGCGACGCCGAGGTCGCGTTCCTCGTCCGACAGGCAGGCGAGCCCCGCGGCGATCGGTGACGCCACGACGGCGTTGACGTCGAGATGTGCCTGACGGACGGCGGACTCGAGGTTCCGCACCGGCGCGCCGTCGGCCATGATGATATGGATATCGACGCCGAGGCGATCGGCGTGGAGGCCGATCGGGTTCTTGACGCCGGTGAGGCCGTCGAGCGTGTAGAGCGCGGGTTGGGCATGGAGGATCATGCGCCCCTCGGGATCGATGCCCGCGCGGCCCGCGGCGAGCAGGTCGTCGATGTCCTCCTGCTCGATGCGGTGGCCGCCGAGTTCGCTTTCGATCGGCGCGACATCGCTGAGGAGCCCGCCTGCCGAGAAGCTGACCCAGACGTCGTCGATATTGAGCCCTGCGATGCGTTCGGCCTGCTCGATCGCCTCGCGCACGATATGCTCGGTCTGCTCCATGTCGGCGACATAACCGCGCTGGACGCCGCGGCTTTCGCGCTGGCCGGTACCGAGCACATGCAACGCGCCATCGGCGGTCTGGCCCGCGATCAGCGCGCAGACCTTCCACGACCCGACATCGAGCGCGGTGATGATCTTTTCGATGCGCGGCGGCGGCATCGGCTTATCCTTCGTTCGACTGGCTGGCGGCGGCGACGGCGTCGACCGCGGCACGCGCATCGTCGAGCTTCGCGGGGGCGACCTGTCCCTCATGCGGCAGGCGGAGCACGAAGCGTGCGGGGTCGCGCATGTCGAAACGCAGGATGCCGCGGCCGAGCAGCCGGTTGGCGCCGTCCATATGCGCGAATTTGGCGAGCGCGGCCTTCGCCTCGGCCTCACCCTCGGGAAGCGAGAGCGTCTCGCCGCTGCGGAAACGCAGATCCCAGCGGCGGTTGCCGACCCAGGTCGCGCCCGCGAGCAATTCCTTGAGGCTGCTCGCCTCGGTCAGCAACCGGTCGAGATCCTGCGAACGCTGGTTCGCCCGCGGCCCGATGACGAGCGGCAGGTCGGGCATCGTCGCGACCGTGACGGGTTCGAGCACGACGCCCTTGTCGTCGATCAGCGACAGGCGATTATTATGCTGCCAGATCGCCGCCGGGGTGCGTTCGACGATATCGACGACGAGCGTGTCGGGCAGGCGCCGCGACACGCGCGCGTCCTTGATCCAGCCATATTTCATCAAGTCGCCGCGCACATCTTCCAGATCGACCGCCGCCATCGAGCGATCCTTCTGCGCAAGCGCGATGTCATAGACTTTGAGCCGGTCGATGCGGTCGGCGCCAACCACCTCGACCTTCTTGACCTGGAACCCAGCGCGGCCGACGGCCTGCGCATATTCCTCATGCACCTTCGCGGTCACGCCCGTCGCGTGCGCGGCAATCGCGACCACCGCGCACAGGCTGAGCCCGATCGTCCAGTTGGCGACCTTCTGCAACCGCTGCGGGCTGACCGGCAACGCGTTGATGATCGCATTGAGGCGCGACTGCTGCACCTTCCGCCGCTTCTTCGGCGCGCGCGTCGGCCGGCGCGGCGGCGCCTTCCCGCGCTTGATCTGTGTCTTGCTCATGATAACGCTTCCCCCACGATGCGTTCGACCAGTTCGGCATAATCCATGCCCACCGCGCGTCCCTGTTCGGGCACAAGGCTGAGCGGCGTCATGCCGGGCTGGGTGTTGACCTCGAGCAGGAAGATGCCCGCGAGGCCATGTTCGTCGTCCCAGCGAAAATCCGAGCGCGAGGCGCCCTTGCAGCCAAGCAGGCGGTGCGATTGCAGCGCCAGATCCTTCATCCGCTGCGCGACGTCGGCGGGGACGTCGGCGGGGCAGACATGCTCGGTCAGGCCGTCGGTATATTTGGCGTCATAGTCGTAGAAACCCGATTTGACGCGCAGTTCGGTGACGGCCAGCGGCGTGTCGCCGAGCACCGCGACGGTCAGCTCGCGGCCCTTGATAAAAGGTTCGGCGAGCAGGCGGTCGAATTCCTGCCAGGGGCCGACAGCGTCGCGCGCGATCGGGTTGCCGTAATTGCTGTCGTCCTTGACGATCGCAACGCCGACCGACGAGCCTTCGTTGACGGGTTTCAGCACATAGGGGCGCGGCAGCGGGTCGATGGAAAAGAGGCTTTCGCTGTCGACCATCGTCCCCGTCGGCATCGGGATACCATGCGGCACGAGCGCCTGTTTGGTCAATTCCTTGTCGATCGCGATCACCGAAGTGACGAGCCCGCTGTGGGTGTATTTGAGACCCATCAGGTCGAGCATGCCCTGCACGGTGCCATCCTCGCCCGGGACGCCGTGGAGCGCGTTGAACACCACATCGGGCTTCGCCTCGGCGAGCCGCAAGGCGACGTCGCGGTCCATGTCGATGCGCGTGACCTTGTGCCCGCGCGATTCCAGCGCGTCGGCGACGCCATTGCCGCTCATCAGCGACACTTCGCGCTCGGCGGACCAGCCCCCCATCAGGACGGCGACATGCCACGGGCCCCGGCTCACTTCTTCACTCCTACGCGCTGAATTTCCCATTGCAGTTCGACGCCGCTCTTGTCCTTCACACGGCGGCGGACTTCCTCGCCGAGCGCTTCGATGTCGGCGCTCGTCGCCTCTCCCGTGTTGATGAGGAAATTGGTGTGCTTCTCGCTGACCTGCGCGCCGCCGACCGCGAATCCGCGACACCCGGCCTCGTCGACGAGCTGCCACGCCTTGTGGCCGTCGGGATTCTTGAAGGTCGAGCCGCCGGTTTTCGACCGCAAAGGCTGCGACGCCTCGCGGCTCGCCGAGATGCGGTCCATTTCGGCCTGGATGGCTGCAGGTTCGCCCGGGCGGCCGCGGAAGGTGGCGCCAATAACGACCGCACCCTCGGGCAATTCGCTGTGGCGATAGGTGTAGCCGAGATCGGCGAGCGGCAGCGTCCGCTGTTCGCCCGAGCGCAGCACGACGTCGCAGTCGATCAATATATCCTTGACCTCGCCGCCATAGGCGCCGCCGTTCATCCGCACGAAACCGCCGACGGTGCCGGGGATCGACCGCAAAAACTCCATGCCGGCGATGCCCGCGTCGCGCGCTGTCGAGGAAACGAGAATGCCCGATGCACCGCCGCCGCAACGCAGCACCGTCGTATCGACCGCCTCGACCTTCGCAAAGGCTTTTCCCAGCCGGACGACGACGCCCGGAAAGCCGCCATCGCGAACGATCAGGTTCGACCCGAGCCCGAGCGCCATCACCGGCACGGCGGGATCGAGATCGCGCAGGAAATCGGCGAGATCGTCGGCATCCTTGGGCTCGAACAGCCAGTCGGCCGGACCGCCCGACTTGAACCAGACGAGCGGCGCCAGCGGCGCCTTCGCCGTCAGCTTGCCGCGCACGGCGGGAAGGGTTTCGGCAGCGCTCATGCCGCCTCGACCGCGGCGGCCAAGCCCGCCGCCATTTTGGTGATGTCGCCCGCGCCGAGACAGATGATCATGTCGCCCGCGCCGAGATTGCCCGCACGAATGGCATCGGCGACGCTGGCAGCCAGTGCGGCGGCGTCGGCAACGGTCGACGCGTGACGGTGGCCGCGATCGCGCAGCCCCCCCGCCAGCGCATCCGACGTCACCCCGTCGATGGGCGCTTCGCCTGCCGTATAGACGGGCAGCGCGAGCACCATGTCGGCGTCGTTAAACGCCTGCTGGAAATCGTCCATATGATCGCGCAGGCGCGTGAAACGGTGCGGCTGGACAACGGCGACGACGCGCCCGGCCCCTGCCCCTTCGCGCGCCGCCGACAGCACGGCACGAATTTCGACAGGGTGATGGGCATAATCGTCGATCACCGTAATGACGCCGCCCTCGACCGCGACCTCGCCGACCTTGGTAAAGCGGCGCTTCACCCCGGCAAAACCGTTGAAGCCCGAGACGATCTTGTCGTCGGAGACGCCCATGTGCAGCGCCACCGCGATCGCGGCGAGCGAGTTCTGGACATTGTGGCGGCCCGACATCGGCAGGTGGATGCCCTCGATCGTCCGGCTGTTCCCGTCGCGGTCGCGCACGACGACATCGAAGCGGTTGCCGTCGGGGCCCGGCGTCACATTGGTACCGCGCACGTCCGCTTGCGCCGAGAAGCCATAGGTCACGATGCGGCGGTCGCGGATGCGCGGGATGATCGCCTGCACCTCGGGATGATCGAGGCAGAGCATCGCGGCGCCATAGAAGGGCACATTCTCGATAAACTCGACGAACGCATCCTTGATCGCATCGAAGCTGCCATAATGATCGAGATGCTCTGGATCGATATTGGTGACGACCGCGATCGTTCCATCGAGGCGCAGGAAGCTGCCGTCGCTTTCGTCGGCCTCGACCACCATCCAGTCCGACGCACCGAGGCGCGCGTTCGAGCCGTAATTGTTGATGATGCCGCCGTTGATCACGGTGGGATCGATCCCGCCCGCGTCGAGCAACGCCGCGACGAGGCTGGTCGTCGTCGTCTTGCCGTGCGTGCCCGCGATCGCGACGGTCGATTTGAGACGCATCAGCTCGGCGAGCATTTCGGCGCGGCGAACGAGCGGGATGCGGTTCGCAAGCGCAGCCTCGACCTCCGGGTTGCCGCGCTTGACCGCGGTCGAGGTCACGACGACCGCGACGCCATCGACGTTCGACGCTTCATGGCCGATCGCGACCTTGATCCCGCGTTTGCGCAGACCCTCGACGACGTAGCTGTCGGCGATGTCGCTGCCCTGCACCTGATAGCCGAGGTTGTGCATCACCTCCGCAATCCCCGACATGCCAATGCCGCCGATGCCGATGAAGTGGATCGTGCCGATATCGGTCGCAACGCCGCGCATCAATTATCTCCCGCGCGGGTAGCGGCAACGCCGCCCGC
Organism: Sphingopyxis sp. YR583; assembly: GCF_900108295.1. Classification (NCBI taxonomy): domain Bacteria; kingdom Pseudomonadati; phylum Pseudomonadota; class Alphaproteobacteria; order Sphingomonadales; family Sphingopyxidaceae; genus Sphingopyxis; species Sphingopyxis sp. YR583. The sequence goes on from NZ_FNWK01000001.1 coordinate 359,876, forward strand.
GACCGCTGCGCTGCGCGACGCGGCGCCGACGCGGATCACATCCATCATCGGCGGTGCAGCAAGCGATTCGACCAGATCGGCAAGGTCACGCGTCGCATTGGGCAAGCCGCAGCTTGCCGCACGTTCGGCCGCCTCTTCGAGCGCGCCGGGTTCGAGCGCCATACGCTGGATATGCTTCGCGACCTCCGCCGCCGTGAAATCGGGCTGCGGGAAGGCGATCGCCCCGCCCGCCTGAACCAGATCGACGACATTATAGGTCTGATGATCGTCCATCGCGCTGGGATAGGGAACGAAGATCGCCGGACGCCCGGCGCAAGCGAGTTCGGCGACGGTCGACGCACCGGCGCGTGCGATGACCATATGCGCCCAACGCAGCCGTTCCGGGAAATCCTTGATGTAGGATGCGCATTCGGCGGCGACGCCGAGTTCGGCATATTTTGCGCGAACCGCCTCGATATCGTCCTCGCGGCATTGCTGCACGACCTGCAGGCGGTCGAGCAGCGCGCGCGGCAGCATCGCGATCGCGGCGGGCACGACTTCGCTGAGTATCGTTGCGCCGAGACTGCCGCCGACCACGAGCAGGCGGAAAATCCCATCCTCCGAAAGCGGCGGAAAACCGTCGTCGCGTATCGCGATAATCTCGTCCCGCACCGGATTGCCGGTGATGTGCAGCTTTGCTTCCTGCCCGTCGGGATAGCGCTGAATATTATGATAGGCGACCGCGACCGCATCGACGCGCGGCGCCATCATGCGATTGACGCGGCCCAGCACGGCATTTTGTTCGTGGAGCACGCGCGGCCGTTTCGTCGCGCCGGCAGCAAGCAGGCTGGGAAGCGAGGGATAGCCGCCGAAGCCGACGACGACGGCGGGATCGAATTCATCGATCAGGTCGATCGCCATACGCCGCCCCTTGCGGATGGCAAGCGCGGCCTTGAGCCAGCCGACGGGACCGCCCGACACGCGACCGGCGGGAAGAACATGCGTCTCCATCTCGGCCGGCGAACCGGGAATCCGGAGGCCGCGATCGTCGCTGACCAGCGCGACGCGGTGGCCGCGCGCGATCAGTTCGCCCGCAAGGGCATAAGCAGGCAGCATATGTCCCCCCGTCCCGCCGGCAGCGAGAAGGAAGTGGCGCGTCGCGGTCATTTCGGGGCGCTCATTTCTTGTTCCAGTTTCGGGTCATCGATACCCGTGCCGCATAGGGGTTTCGGCGGGTCAGCGACAAGAGCAAACCCATGCCGATCGACAAAGCGATGAACGACGAGCCGCCATAGCTGATGAAGGGCAGGGTCATCCCCTTTGAAGGGAAGATTTGCGTGTTCACCGCCATGTTGATCACCGCCTGTCCACCGAACTGCGCGATCAGGCCCGCAACCGCGAGGATCAGGAAACTGTCATCCTCGTCGAGCAGGCGGACGAGGACACGCACGATGATCGCAAGATAAAGCACCGCGATCGCGATGCATGCGATCATCCCGAATTCTTCGCCGATGACCGAGAAGATATAGTCGGTGTGCGCTTCGGGAAGCTGGAATTTGGCGAGCCCCGCGCCGGGGCCGGTGCCGATAAGGCCGCCCGCGGTCAGCGTCGCATGCGCCTTATCGACCTGAAAGCTGTCACCCTCGGCAAAAAGCCAGATGTTGATGCGCTGCTGCGCGACCGGGTAGAAGAAATAGGCGAGCACGATGCCGACGACGCCCGCCCCCGCCAGCGCCCCCATGATCCGCATCGACAGCCCCGCAACGAGGACGAGCACGAACCAGGTCGCGGCAAAGATGATCGTTTGTCCAAGGTCGGGTTGCCCCATCAGCAGCAATGCGATCACGCCCGTAAGCGCCGCCGCGAGCGGCACGACGGGCAGGCTCTGGTCGTGAAGCCGCAGCGACAGCACCCACGCGAGCGACACGGCGAAAAAGGGCTTCAGGAACTCCGACGGCTGAAGGCGGAACACCCCGCTGCCGATCCAGCGCTGCGCGCCGTTCACCGAGGTACCGATCAGCGGCACCATGAAGAGGAGGAAGAGAAAGGCGATAGTGCCGTAAATGGCGAAACGCCGCGCCTGTGGTTTGGGCAGCATCGACACCATCAGCATTACCGGTACGCCGACCATCACCCACATCAGCTGGCGATAGAAATAATAGAGCGGGTCGAGCGACGCGGTCGAGGTCGAGAGCTTCTGTGCCGCGACGGGCGAGGCCGCGGCAACCGCAACGAGCCCGACCGCGACAAGGATCGACACGAGGAGCAGGAGGACGCGGTCGATTTCCCAGAACCAGAGGCCGAGCGGCGTGCGGTCGGCGCGGCTGAGGCGCGGGCCGCGGCGTTTCGTGGTGCGCGTGGCGGCGATCACCGGGCGTTCGGTTGCGTCCAAATTATCCCCCCCGCTCATGCCCCGAGCATCCGTACCGCCGCGCGGAAGACATCGCCGCGCTGCTCATAATCGCTGAACTGGTCGAACGACGCGCAGGCCGGCGACAACAGGACGATATCGCCCGGCTTTGCCGCTGCCGCCGCCTGTTGCACCGCCGTTGCCAGATCTCCCGACCGCTCGACCGGAATCGCATCGCCGATCTCGGCCGCGAAGGGCTCCATCGCCTCGCCGATCAGATAGGCGCGTTTGACGTGGCCGAACCAGGGACGGCACGCGGTGAGCCCGTCGCCCTTGGCCTTGCCCCCCGCGATCCAGTGCAAACGCTGGTCCGGCGCCGGCGGGAAAGCCGCCAGCGCCGGTGCAGCGGAAGCCGCGTTGGTAGCCTTGCTGTCATTGAACCAGCTGACCCCCCCGACTTCGCCGACCAATTCCATGCGATGCGGCAGCGACTTGTAGGTCGCAAGACCGCGTTCGATCTGTTCGTCGTTTAGCCCCAGTACGCGGCACACGGCGATCGCGCACACGGCGTTCTGGGCATTGTGCGGCCCCTGCAATGCAGGCCAGCGCGACTGGTCGACCGGGTCGACATCCTTTGCCGACACGCGGTGGAGGCGATGGTTGATGCGGCTCGCGATCATCTTCGACGGATCATCGTCGATGGCGACGATCGCGACCTGCCCCTGATGCTGGAGGCTGAACAGCCGCTCCTTCGACGCCGCATAGCCGGTGAAGCCGTCATAACGATCCAGGTGGTCGGGGCTGAGATTGGTCAGCACCGCGACATCGCAAGCGAGGCTGTGCGAAAGATCGATCTGGTAGCTCGAGAGTTCGAGCACATAGACGCCGCCTTCGGGAAGCGGATCGCGGCTGAGGATCGGCAGGCCGATATTGCCGCCCATCAGCGTGGGAATATCGGCGCTTTCGAGCATGTGGGCGACCAGCGCGGTGACGGTCGACTTGCCGTTCGTTCCCGTGATGCCGACGACCTTGTGCGCGGGTAGATTGCCGCGTGCTTCGGCGAACAGCTCGACGTCACCGATCACGGGCACATGCGCTTCGCGCGCGTGCGCGGCGATCGGATGACGGTTCAGCGGCACGCCGGGCGACACGACGACGCCCGCAAAACCGATCAGGTCGATCTCGATCGGATTTCCGATATCGGCGCCCAGCGCCATCGCATCGTCGCGTGCTTCCTCTCGGTCGTCCCACGCGGTCACGCCCGCGCCGCTGGCGATGAGCGCCTCGACCGTCGCGAGGCCCGAACGCGCCAGTCCCAGCACCGCATAGCGGCGACCGGCAAAGACGCGCGAGGAGATCACCGGAGTTTCAAGGTCGCGAGCCCTGCGAGCGCGAGGACGATCGAGACGATCCAGAAGCGGATGACGACGGTCGATTCGGGCCAGCCGAGCTGCTCGAAATGATGGTGGATCGGCGCCATGCGGAACACGCGCTTGCCGGTGCGCTTGTACCAGAAGACCTGGATGATCACCGACAACGCCTCGACCACGAACAGCCCGCCGACGAGCACGAGAACCAGCTCGTGCTGCGCGGTCACTGCGATCGTCGCGAGCGCGCCGCCGAGCGCGAGGCTGCCGGTGTCGCCCATGAAGACGGCGGCCGGGGGCGCGTTGAACCACAGGAACGCCAGACAGGCGCCGATAATCGCGGCAGCAAAGACCGCCAGCTCGCCCGCGCCGGGAACGTGCGGAATGCCGAGATAGCCCGCAAACTTCACATTGCCCGAGAGGTAGACGATGACGAGGAAGGTCAGGCTGGCGATGATCACGGGGAAGGTCGCGAGCCCGTCGAGCCCGTCGGTCAGGTTCACCGCGTTACCGAAGCCGACGATCAGGACCATCGCGAAGACATAGTATAGCGGACCGAGTTCGAGCACGACCCCGCTGAAGAAGGGCAGATACAGGTCGGTGCCGGTGCGCGACACGATCAGGAACACCGCCACGCCCGCGATGAGGAATTCGATCAGCAGGCGTACACGCCCCGGAATTCCGCGGTGGCTGGCCTTGGTGACCTTGTCGAGATCGTCGAGGAAGCCGACCGCGGCGAACCCACCGGTGACGAAGATGCACGCCCAGACGAAGCGGTTTTCGAGATCCATCCACAAGAGCGCGGAGATCATCAGCGAAATGAGGATCATCAGCCCGCCCATCGTCGGCGTGCCCTTTTTCGCGAGATGGCTCTGCGGGCCGTCTTCGCGGATCGGCTGCCCCTTCCCCTGCCGCATCCGCAGCATCAGGATGAAACGCGGGCCGATCCACAGCCCGATGATCAGCGCGGTCGCAACCGCTGCGCCCGAGCGGAAGCTCAGGTAGCGAATGAGGTTGAGAGCCCCCGGAAAGCCAAGCCATTCCGCCAGCCAGTAAAGCATCAATAGTCCCCGTTGGTCAGCGCCGTCACGACATGTGACAATCCGACGCTGTTCGACCCTTTGACCAGCACGGCGTCGCCCGGACGGATCAGATCCTTCAGCCGCCCTACCGCGGCCGAGTGGGCGGGCACATGCTCGAAATCGACGCGTCCCTCAAGCGCTTTGGCGAGGGGCGCCATCTCTTCGCCGACAAGCAGGGCGAATTGCACTCCCGCCGCGACGAGCGGAGCGGCCAGACCCGCATGATAGGCGTCACCGCCCGGCCCGAGTTCCTTCATCGCGCCGAGAATCGCGAGTTTGCGGTCGGCGGATTCGGTTCCGAACTGGTCGATCGTGGCGACCATCGAGGCCGGATTGGCATTGTAGCTTTCGTCGATGACGAGGATATGGCCGCCGGGTACGGCGACACGATGACGCGCCCCGCGCCCTGCGAGCCCGCCCATTTCGGCGAAGGCGAGGCCCGCGGCGGGCAGGTCGCCGCCGACCGCCTTGACCGCAGCCAGCACCGCCAGCGAATTGGCGACCCAGTGCGCGCCGGCCTGCGCGATGGTGAAGCAGAGCAGCGAATCCTGCACCTGCGCGGTGACGAGCGAGCCGCCCTTGCCGTCCGAAAGCCAGTCGACCGCGCGCACGTCGGCTCCCTCGCCGAGACCGAAGCTCACGACATGGGCGGCATGTTGTTCGGCCTTGGCGCGAAGGCGCGCATAATGCGGGCTGTCGAACGGGACGATCGCGGTGCCGCCGGGTTCGAGCCCCTCGAAAATCTCGCCCTTCGCATCCGCAATCGCCTCTTCGCCGCTGAAGAATTCCATGTGCGCGGGGGCGATGGTGGTGACGATGGCGACGTGAGGGCGCACCATGCGCGTCAATTCGGCAAGTTCGCCCGCGTGGTTCATCCCCATTTCGAACACGCCGAAATCGGCGGTCGATGGCATGCGTGCGAGGCTCAATGGCACGCCGACATGATTGTTGTAACTTTTGACCGAACGATGCGCCTTGCCCGGACGGAAGCGATCGAGCGCAGCGAACAGCGCCTCCTTCGTCCCCGTCTTGCCCGCCGAGCCGGTGACGCCGATGATGCGCCCATGGCTGCGCGCACGCGATGCGACGCCAAGCGCGTTCAGCGCTGCAACGCTGTCGGCGACGCGGACGTGCGGATGGTCGATCGCAGCTTCGCAGACGATACCCGCGGCGCCGGCGGCAATCGCCTTGTCGATGAAGGCATGGCCGTCGGCGACCTCGCCCTTCATCGCGACGAAGAGGTCGCCCTTCGTGACCTCACGCGAGTCGAAGGCGACGCCCTGTACGGTGAAGTCGGTGCTGGCGGCCCCACCCGTGGCGGCCGCGATAGCGCGCGCGGTCCAGAGCGGGTTCATGCCGCCACCTCGCGCGCGACGGTGACATCGTCGAAGGGAATGACCCGCATGGCGTCGCCGCGACCGACGATCTGGCCCTGTTCGTGGCCCTTGCCCGCGATGCAGACGATGTCTTCGGCGCGGGCTTCGGCGATGGCGGCCGCAATCGCGGAGCGGCGGTCGCCGATGACCTGTGCACCGGGTGCGGCGGCGGCAATCGCGTCGCGGATGACGGCCGGATCTTCGCCGCGCGGATTGTCGTCGGTGATGATGAGCACATCCGCCTTGGCAGTCGCGACCCGGCCCATTTCGGGCCGCTTCGCCTGATCGCGGTCGCCGCCGGCGCCAAAGACGAGGATCAGGCGGCCGCCGGCATGCGGACGCAGCGCGTCGAGCGCGGCTTCGATCGCGTCGGGCGTGTGGGCATAATCGACATAGACCGGCGCGCCGGTCCGCGTGATCGCCGCGCGTTCGAGGCGACCGCGCACCGGCTGAAGCCGCGCGAGATTGCAAAGCGTCTGCGCCGCGTCGCCGCCGGTCGCGATGACAAGGCCCGCCGACACAAGCGCGTTGGCGACCTGATAGGCCCCGATCAGCGGCAGATCGACCTTTTGCGTGAGATCGCCCGCCGCGATGACGAGCGACTGGCCGAGCTGCGTCGGTTCGCGCGACACGAGGCGGAGCATCTCGCCCCCGGTACCGACGGTCAGCAGGCGGACGCCGCGCGCGGTCACGGCATCGATCACGCGCGCCGAATATTCGTCGTCGGCCCATACCACCGCCGCGCCGCCGGGTTCGACGACTTCGGAAAAGAGCCGCAGCTTCGCCGCGAGATAGGCGTCCATCGTGCCATGATAATCGAGGTGATCGTGGCTGAGGTTGGTGAAAGCGGCCGCCTTTACGGCCAGACCTTCGGTGCGATATTGGTCGAGACCGTGGCTCGACGCCTCGAATGCCGCGTGGGTGATACCCTCGACCGCGAGGCCCGACATGTTCGACAGGAATGTGACGATGTCTGGCGTCGTCAGCCCCGTAGAGGCGCTGTCCTGCGACGTCGTGATGCCAAGCGTCCCGATCGATGCGGCGTTGAACCCGGCCATGCGCCACAGCTGGCGCGTCATTTCGACGGTCGACGTCTTGCCGTTGGTGCCCGTCACCGCGACGCAGGTTGCAGGAAAACGGTGAAAGAAGCGCGCCGCGATATGCGCGAAGGCGCGGCGGGGGTTGGCGTCGGCGATATGCACGGCGCCTTGTACCACGGCCTCGGGACGCGCGACGATCGCGACGGCCCCCGCCTCGACCGCGGCCGCGATGAAATCCTCACCATTGAATTTCTCGCCGACAAAGGCGCCGAAGACGGTGCCCGGCGCAACCTTGCGATGATCGATCGCGAGTCCCGTTACGACGGGATCGCTGCCCTCCAGCCCCTGATTATCGAGCAGCGCGGCGAGACGCATCAGTGCGTTTCCTCGCCCCGGCGCAGAAGCGGGAGAAGCTCCGACACATCGACGTCGCGGCTTTCATCGGGGAAGACACCGAGCATCGGGCCGGCGCGCGTCACCACCTTGCGCACGACGGGCGCCGCGGTCCAGCCGGCGGTACGCTGGCCCGAGCTATAGGCGTTACCCTTGGGCTCGTCGATCATCACGATCACCACATAGCGCGGGCTGTCCATCGGGAAAGCCGCCGCGAAGGTCGAAACGAGCGAGTGGCGGCGGTAGCCGCCCGCACCCGGCTTTTCGGCCGATCCGGTTTTGCCGCCGACGCGGAAGCCCGGCGCGTTCGCCTGCTTGCCGGTTCCGTCCGAGACGATAAGGCGAAGCAGCTGGCGCATCCGCGCGCTGGTCGCGGCCTTGAATACGCGGCGGCCCTGCGGCGGCGCCTTGTCGCCAAGCTTCATCAGCGTCGCAGGGCGATAAATGCCGCCGTTCACGAGGGCCGCATAAGCGCTCGCAAGGTGCATCGGCGTCACTGCAATGCCGTGACCATAGCTGGTCGTCATCGTCGTCACGCGGCCCCAATCCCTGGGCCACAGCGGAAAGGCGCGTTCCTTGAGATCGATCTGCGGACGCTTGTCGAAATCGAGATTGCGGAAAAGCCGTTCCAGATTCTCGCGGCCGAGTTCGTCGGCGATCCGCGCGGTTGCGATGTTCGAGCTTTCGATCAGCGTTTCGGGCACATTGTACCAGCGGCCGGGGTGGCTGTCGCGGATACGGAAACCGGCGATCGGCAGCGGCGCCGTCGCATCGTAACGCCGCGCCATGTTCGTCACCACGCCATCGTCGATCGCGGCGGCGATCGAGAGCGGCTTGAAGGTCGAGCCAAGCTCATAGAGATTATAAGTGACGGCGTTACGCCGCGTCGATGCGTCGCTGCCGGTCAGCTTGTTGGGATTGAAGGTGGGGAGCGAGGTCATCGCCGCGATCTCGCCCGTGTGGACGTCGAGGATGACGCCGGCGCCCCCGATAGCCTCCAGATTGGCGACCGCGGCGCTGAGTTCGCTTTCGAGCACGCCCTGCACGCGCGCGTCGATCGACAGCGCAAGCGGATCGCCGCGCGTCGCCTTGTCGATCAGCCGCTGGTCGAACGCGCCTTCGACGCCGGTGACGCCATGCCCCTCGGCATCGGTGAAGCCGAGAACGTGCGCCGCCAGCGTCAACTGCGGATAGAGGCGTTCCTTTTCCCGCGGAAAATCGAAACCGACGTCGCCGATCGCATTCACGGCGGCGACCTGATCGGGCAGCGCGCGGCGGCGAATATAGGTCGGGCGCGGACCGCTGACCTTTGCCAGCAATTCCTCGCGCGGCGTGTCGGGAAAAATCTTGTGAAGCTCGTCGGCAAGATATTGCCGGTTGTTGAGCAGCTTCGACGGGACGACGCGGATCGAATAGCCATCGATCGTGCGCGCCAGCGGCACGCCGTTGCGGTCGACGATATCGGCGCGCGCCGGAACGAAGGCCGTCGCCGTCGCGCGGCTCGATCCGCTGTCAAACAGCGCGAAATAGAGGAGCCGCACCGACACAACCAAAAATGCCGCCATGAACAGCAGCATAAGGATCATCAAACGCTGTTGTGCGGTCAGCAATATCTGCTGCCGCACCCCGGCGGTTCGGACCCGCGTTGGACGGACGACCAGCGTGTTCATCGGCCGGACTTGCCTCCCGCCGCTTCGGCGGCCGCCGCGCGCTTGAGGTCGGCAAGCGTCGATTCGGCGAGGAGCTGATCTTCGATCATCTTGAGCTGTTCGCGGCGACGCGTCGGCGCCATCCGCGGCGCCACATCGCTGCGGATCGCCGTTTCAGCCTGCGCGAGCACCACGGGCTTGGTCGCCGCCGGCTTGGCTGCCGCCGGGCCCTCTTTCGGCGCCGCACCGGCCGCGGCGGGCGGCGTCCCGACGGGGGAGACCATCGCCATGAGCACCGGCGCGACTTCATTGGCACCGCGCGCGCGCGGCAAGCGGTCGAGCGAGGCAAGCTGGCGTTCGCTTTCGAGATATTGCCCCGCGTCGGGCGCCGAATATCCGAAGGTGTCGGCGTTCCACTGTTCGAGCTGGCGCATCGACGCGCGCACAGCGAGTTCGGATTCAAGGTAGCGGATATTGTCGCGCGCGCGGTCGATCTGCCGCTCGATACGCGTCAGTTCGCTGCGCGTCGCCGCGACTTTCAGCGACACGGGATAGAGCATCATCGCGAAGATGAGCACGAGCAGGACTAGGCCGATCCCCTGGAGTTTGCGGGCCGCCATCAGCATGACATCGCCTCCTTCCCTGAATTTCCCTGAACCGAATGCGCCGGAGCGGCTGTCCGGATCGCGCTGCGCAGCGTCGCCGAGCGGGCGCGCGGGTTGCGCGCCTCTTCGGCCTTGCCCGGGCGCACCTTGCGCGCCGGGGTTTCGAAAGTTGCGGCCCGCGCCAGAGGGATCGGCGCGGGCCGGTGACGCGAACCCGCGGCATCGCCACCGCTGCGTTCGCGCAGGAAGTTCTTCACGATCCGGTCCTCGGTGCTGTGGAAGCTGACGACCGCCAGCCGGCCGCCGGGACGCAGCAATCGCTCGGCGGCGTTGAGCCCGGCGATCAACTCGTCGAGTTCGCCGTTCACATGAATGCGGATCGCCTGAAAGCTCTTGGTCGAGGGATCCTTGGGCGCGCCGGGGGGATGGCGCAGCGCCTTGCGGATCACCGTCGCGAGTTCGGCGGTGCGCGTTAGCGGGCGCGCCGCGACAATCGCGCGCGCGACGCGGCGCGACTGGCGTTCGTCGCCATAATGGAAAAGCACGTCGGCGATCTCGGCCTCGTCGGCGCTGTTCAGCCAGTCGGCGGCGCTTTCGCCCTCCTGTGCCATACGCATGTCGAGCGGCCCGTCCTTCTGGAACGAGAAGCCGCGCTCATCGCGGTCGAGCTGCATCGACGACACGCCGATGTCGAAGGTGATGCCGTCGATCGCGTCGATGCCGCGCTCGGCGAGCAGCCGGTCGATCTCGCTGAAGCGGCCGTGGATCAACGTGAGCTTGCCATCGGCCTCCTCGACCAGCGCCTGCCCCTCGGCAATCGCGTCGGGATCGCGGTCGCAGGCAATGACGTCGGCGCCCGCGGCGAGCATCGCGCGGGTATAGCCGCCGGCACCGAAGGTCGCATCGACATGGCGCTCACCCGGGGCGATGGCGAGCGCGGCGATGACTTCTTCACGGAGGACCGGATCGTGACGGGGATCCCTGGGCAGGTCGGTCACTTGCGCCCCTTCCCTTTCGTCGCGTCCCACGACGCCGCGAGACGCTGGAGCACGGGATCGGCCTCGGCGCATTCGGCCAGGGTCGGCAGCCACCAGATTTCGAGACGGCGGCCCGAGCCCACAAAAGCCGTCGCGCCGGCATCGCCGACGCGGTCACGGTGGATGAAGCTGGGAAGGAAGCGACCGCTGTCGTCGAGCGTGTAGGGCTCGGTATAGCTGAAGCGCTTCTTGAACTCGCTGTCCTCGTCGAAATCGAGGTTGCGCAGCCGCGCGGTTTCGCGGTCGCGTTCGATCTCGCCGTTCAGCCGGTCATATTGATCCTGACCATAAGCGACGAGGCAGGGCAGCTTTTCGTGAAAACCGACCCAGAGCACGCGCTGGCCGTCCGCAGTGAGGGGCACATTGTTGCGGAACTGTGAGGGGACGGCAATGCGCCCCTTGCCATCGATCGCGGCGAAATTGGTGCCCGCATATTGACCGGGCGTCACAATCGCCATCGCTCTGCCCCCCGTATGCGCGCCACCGGGCAAAACTTCCCCGCGCCCGGAATCATGCAATTCCAGCTAGTTCGGCATGGGTGGAGAATGCCCCTCTCCGATTGCTTGAGTATCAACTATAGATCGGGGTGAAAAGGGGTAATTTAGGGTAGATTAGGGAATATGGACCCCATTTGCCGCAAAAACCACTCCCAATTGGGTAAATACCGGTCCCACGGCGCGCAAGGGCAGCGGCGATATTGCTTCGATCGGGGTGAAATGGGGCGAAACCGCCGACTCAGTTGGGACGAATGCGAATCCAGAGCGGATGCAGGGCGGCGCGGCCGGCGCCGGGCCACAGGCGAGCTGAAAGCCATTCCATCGTGTCGGCCTGCCGCAGATGGTCGGCGCCCGGCACAAGCGGCCGCCACAGCGGCGCGAACAGCAGGTCGGCATCGCCCACCAGCCAGACCTCACCCTGCCCGATCCGGCACCGCGCGGCGTGGCGATCGGCGTAGGCGCGGCACGTCGCGGGCAGCCGCTCCAGCCGCCCCACGCTGAACAGGCGAAGCCGCGCGCCATCGACATCGACGGGGAGCGCCTCGCCGGCTTGCGCAGGGGCGGCATCCAGCGTCACCCCCCAATGGTCCAGCAACGGGGTCAGCAAGCTCGTCACCGGCGGATTGCGCGGATCGCCGAGCGGATGGCGCGCCGGCCAGCCCGAGAGCGCGTCGGCGAATATCACGGCGCGTCCGCCGCCGCGCACAAATCCATCGATCGCGACCAGTTCCTGTGGCGCCAGTGCGCGTGGGTGCGCGAGCAGGAGCGCTCCGCGCGGTGGCGGGGCATGATCGACGATGCTGTCGACCAGCGAGATGGGACCGGTCGCGGTCAGCCGCGCGAGCGCCGGGTCGTCATTCGCCCCCTCGACGATCATCGCTGCAATATCGCCCCCGCCCGCCCAACGCAGCGGCAGCCCGGTGATCATGGTGGCGGCAGGCGCGTTGGTCGGCGCCAGCGTCGGGCGGTAGAGCGCGGCGAGCAGCATATGCCCTGCCCCGAACCAGCCGATCGCGAACAACAGCGCCGTGGCCCAGAGCATCAGCCTGAAGCGCGGGCGCCAGCGAACGAGCGCATCGGCGACAAGCGACGCCACGCCGCCCGACAGCATGACAACAAGAAGTTGCCGGAGCCCGACGGATCCCGCGAGCGACAGGCCAAGCAGCGCTTGCCCGGCAGCAAGCAGCAGGAGGAACAGGAACAGCGCCTGCAGCCGGGCTCGTGCAGGCTTGTCGCGCTCAAACCAGGCAAGCAGCAGTATCGGCGGCGCGAGCAGCGGCACGGCGAGCGCGGGGTCGATCCGGCCGAGCAGCGCTTGCCCGCCGGCGACCCAGGCCAATGCCGCGATCGCGACCGCGGCGGCGAGCGCGCGCAGCAGCGACCCGCGCGATGCCGCCATCACTGTTTGGACTGGCGCGCGCGCTGCAGGGCGGGATCGGGTTCGAGGTCGGGCACCGCGGACGACGACGGCGCCGCCTGCGGCACTTTCACCGACGTCGCGGCATTTTCGTCCTTCGCCGACGGCTGAACCGCCTGAACGCCCAGCTCTTCCAGCGGGGCGCCGCTGGTCTTCTGTTCATCGCCGGGCATCTTCACTTCGGCCGTGGCGGCGACATCGCTGCCCGCGCGTTCGCGGGCGCGTTCGCCGATCAATCCCGCCATGCCGACGAGCAGCAATACGGTGAGCACCCCCGCTATGCCGATCTGCAAGCGGCGCATCGTATCGTTGACCGGCGCCGGCGGCGGCGCGGGTTGCGGCTTGGGCGTCGAGGGGATGTCGATGCGGACACTCATGCCGCCGCCTCCAGCCCCTTGCTTGCCAGCCATTCGGGATTGTAGAGCGTCGAGAGATAGCGAAAGCCGCTGTCGCAGAGCACGGTCGCAATGCGTTTCCCCGGCCCGAGGTGCCGCGCGAGCGCCATCGCGCCCGCGACATTGATCCCCGACGACAGGCCGAGGCACAGCCCCTCTTCGTCGAGCAACTGGCGAACCACGGCGAGCCCCTCGGCATCCGAGATGCGGAATTGCGTGTCGATCGGCGCGCCGTCGAGATTGGCGGTGATCCGGTTCTGGCCGATCCCTTCGGCAACGCTGCTGCCCTCGGCCTTGAGCTCGCCGCACTGGTAATAATTATAGAGTCCGGCGCCGTGCGGGTCCGTCAGCGCGATAACGATATCGGCGCTCTTCGCCTTCAGCCCCAGCCCGGTGCCCGCGATCGTGCCCCCCGTGCCCGCTGCACAGGTAAAGCCGTCGATGCGGCCGTCCATCTGTTCCCAAATCTCTTCTGCGGTGCCGAAGATATGCGATTTGCGGTTGGCGATATTGTCGAACTGGTTCGCCCAGATCGCATTGTCGGTTTCTTCGGCAATCCGGCGCGAGGTGTGGACGAAATGGCCGGGGTTGGCGAAGGGCGCCGGGGGGACCAGCACGAGTTCGGCACCGAGCGCCCGGATCGTCGCCATCTTCTCGGCGCTCTGGTTGTCGGGCATGACGATGATCGTCTTGTAGCCGAGCGCGTTACCGACGAGCGCGAGGCCGATACCCGTGTTGCCCGCCGTTCCTTCGACGATCGTGCCACCGGGCTTCAGACTTCCATTGGCCTCGGCATCGCGGACGATATAGAGCGCGGCACGGTCCTTCACCGACCCGCCGGGGTTGGCATATTCGCACTTGCCCCAGATTTCGCAGCCCGTGGCTTCGCTCGGTCCCCGAAGCAGCACCAGCGGCGTGTTGCCGATGAGGTCGAGGCTGTTTGCAGCAATAGTCATGCCCATGATCTAGGGCGCCGTCCCGCCCCTCGCAAGACAGCTTCGCTTGCCCCATCCATGTTCGACCTTCGTCGACCAACGGACAATGAGGTCCGACGAACGACATTTCCGGCGCGCGCCGAGGGTTGCCACTGTAACAGTATATCATTACTGCGACGCGAACAGGTCGCCATAGAACAGGATTCTCCCCTAATGCGTTTGCTTTGCTCCGCCGGTTTCACTTTCGCCCTCTTCCTCGCCGCCCCCGCCTTCGCGCAAGACAGCGCCGCGGCAAGCAGCGACGACGATGTGCATGCCGGCGGGCCGATCGTCGTCACCGCACCCTATGTCCGCAGCCTCGACATCCTCGGCAACGTATCGGTGCTGGAGGGCGATGAACTGGCACGCGACATTCGCGGCCAGATCGGCGACACGCTGACCCGGCAACCCGGCGTTTCGGCGACCAGCTTTTCCCCCGGCGCATCGCGCCCCGTGCTGCGCGGCTTTTCGGGCGAACGCGTCAAGATCCTGACCGACGGCATCGGCTCGATCGACGCATCGAACACGTCGGCCGATCATGCCGTCACGATCGACCCGCTGACCGTCGAGCGCGTCGAGATCCTTCGCGGCCCCGCAGTGCTGCTGTTCGGCAGCCAGGCGATCGGCGGCGCGGTCAACCTGTTCGACCGCCGCATCCCGCGCAAGGTTCCCGCCGACCATGTCCATATCGATGCAATCGGCGGCTATGCGACCGCAGCGAACGACCGCAACATCGGCAGCTCGATCGACGTCGCACTCAGCCCGCAGATCGTCGCCCACCTCGACGGCAGCTGGCGCAAGACCGGCGATACGCGCAGCGGCGGCTTCGTCTATGCCCCCGATATCCGCGGCGACCTGCTCCACCTCGCAGAACATGAAGTCGAAGAGGGGCACCTCGACGAAGCGGCCGAGCTGACCGCACAGGCCGGCAAGCGCGGCAAGATCGACAACACGCAGAGCGAAACCTGGACCGCCGGCGGCGGGATATCGCTGATCAACGACGGCGGACAGCTCGGCATCTCGGTCGGCTATTTCGATACCAATTACGGCGTTCCCGATCGGCCGAACACCGAACACGACCACGGCGGCGAAGAGGAAGAAGGCGGCCATGACCATGGCGAAGGCCCCGTCACGATCGGCATGAAGCAATGGCGCGCCGACCTGCGCGGCGAAGTCGAACTGGGCGACGGCTTCTTCAGCAAGCTGCGCATCCGTGCGGGCTTTGCCGATTACAAACACACCGAATTCGAAGGCGACGAGGTCGGCACCGTCTTTACCAACCAGGGTGTCGAGGGCCGGATCGAGCTGGCGCAGAACGACCGCGGCGGCTGGCGCGGCGCGAGCGGTGTGCAATATAATCACCGCGATTTCGACGCGATCGGCGCCGAGGCGTTCGTGCCGCGCAATCTGACCGACCAGTTCGCGCTCTTCACGCTGCAGGAATATACGGCGGGACCGCTCGGCCTTGAAGCCGCGGCGCGCTATGAAAAGACGAATGTGCGCGCGCAGGCGGTGGGTTTCGACCGCAGCTTCGACAGCTTCTCGGGCGCGCTTGGCGCGACCTATGACCTGTTCGAAGGCGGAAAATTCGGCGTTTCGGTATCGCGCGCGGTCCGCGCGCCGTCGGCCGAGGAACTGCTGTCGAATGGACCGCATATCGCGACACAGAGCTTCGAGGTCGGCGACCCGAACCTGAAGCGCGAATCCAACTGGGGCGCCGAGGCCTCGTTCAAGTTCAAGTCCGACGCCTTCAACCTCAGCCTGACGGGCTATTCGAACTGGTTCGACAATTTCGTCTATTCGGCCGCGACGGGCGCCGAGGAAGACGAATTGCCCGTTTTCCAGTATTTCCAGCGTGACGCCCGGGTCTGGGGCTTCGAGGCCGAAGGGAGCGCCCGGCTGGCGCAGATCGGCGGGTTCAACATCGTCGGCGACGTCACCGCCGACATGACGCGCGCCAAGATCAAGAATGCCGGTCTCGACCGCAACGTACCGCGCATTCCCCCGCTGCGCGTGCTTGGCGGGCTCGAAGCGCAGGGCGAGCGTATCGACGCCCGCGCCGAGGTCGAATGGACCGACGACCAGAACCGCACCGCGCAGTTCGAAACGCCGACCAAGGGCTTCACACTAGTCAACGCCTCGCTGAGCTGGCGCCCGCTGCCCGACACGAAGAATCTGACGCTGAGCCTGTCGGCGAACAATATCTTCGACGTCGAAGCGCGCCGCCATGCAAGCTTTACAAAGGATTATGTGCCGCTGGCGGGCCGCGATTTCCGCCTGACGGCCCGGGCGAGCTTCTAACCCCTCCCGCCGCTCGTCCCGAGGGCCGGGTCCGGTTGAACCGGACCCGGCCCGTTCGGCTTCATGGCGCGAGCAGCTTGCGCTTGTTCCAGTAGATCGAGGTCGCCGCCGCATAGGCGCCGACCTTTTCCCAGACCGAGCCGTCGATCTTTTCGATATCGACGCCCGCGTCGATATAGGCCTGGACGATCTTCATGATCTGATCCTCGGTCATGTCCCCCGACAGATCGGGGTTCGCGCCGGTCGGACCGAAATCGAGCGCCTTGTCGACCACGGTCGGCGACAAATTGAGCTTTCCGATATCCGCTCCCAGCCATTCGCGCGAGATGCGGGCTAGGCTGTAATCGAAATAAATGCCCTTCTGCTCGGCGGTGATACCGTGCGCGGCAACGCAGCTATCGGTCACTGCGGCCAGATTCTTGAACAGCGCCTCACGCGACGTTTCGTCCCCGCCGCCCGCCATCGCCTCGCCGATAGAGTCCTTGGTGTCGGCCGGCACCGAGGCAGTGACGCAATCGAGCTTCTCACCCTCTTGCGCCGCAACCACTCCGGGCAGCGCTGCCAGCGCCAGCGCGGCGCTTGCCATCAAACCCTTGATCATCGACTCGTCTTTCTGTCCTGGATGGATCGCCCGTCAGGACAGCATGGCCATCCCGCCGTTCACATGCAACGTCTGCCCGGTGACATAGCCCGCTTCCTTCGACGCAAGATAGACGACGGCGGCGGCGATATCGCTCCCCTCGCCCATCCGGCCGGCGGGAATGCGCTGGTTCAGCGCTTCCTTCTGCGCATCGGGCAGGTCGGCGGTCATCGCGGTTGAGATAAAGCCCGGGGCGACGCAGTTCGCGGTGACGCCTCGGCTCGCCAATTCCTGCGCCAGCGCCTTGGTCATGCCGGTGACGCCGGCCTTCGACGCGGCATAGTTGGCCTGCCCCGGATTGCCCGTCGCGCCAACGACGCTGGTGATCGAAATGATGCGGCCGAAGCGCGCCTTCATCATCGGCTTTGCGGCAGCGCGCGCGAGGCGGAAGTTCGCTTCAAGATTGATACGGATGACGTCCATCCACTCCTCGTCCTTCATCCGCATGATGAGGTTGTCGCGCGTCACGCCGGCATTGTTGACGAGAATATCGAGCCCGCCGAGCGCATCGACCGCCGAAGGAACGAGCGCATCGACCGACGCAGCATCGCCGAGATTGCACGGCAGCGCGACATGATCGCCGCCGAGGGTCTCGCGAAAGGCATTGAGCTTGTCGGCGTTGGAGCCCGACACCGCAAGCCGCGCGCCCTGCGCGGCCAGCGCCTGTGCAACGGCCGAACCGATGCCGCCCGAGGCGCCGGTGACGAGGGCGGTCATGCCGGTAAGATCGAACATATTAGTCTCCTGAAATCTGTATCTTAGAGCGTCTTGAGGAGCGCTTCGATGTCGTCCATCGAAATGACGCTGATCGTCTCGACCTCGCCGCTCGCGCTGCGCTTGACCATCGGCGAAAGGACTTTGCCGCCAAACTCGACGAAGTGCGCCACGCCGATGCTCTCCATCGCACCGACGCTTTCGCGCCAGCGGACGCGGCCGGTCACCTGCTGGACGAGCAGGTCGCGGATCGTGTCGGCGTCGCTCACGGGGCTGGCGGTGACATTGGCAACAACGGGCACGAACGGCGCCGCGGGCGGGTTGGCACCGAGCGCTTCGGCCATCGCGTCTGCCGCCGGCTGCATCAGCGGACAATGGAAGGGCGCCGACACGGGCAGCAGAACGCCGCGCTTGATGCCATAATCCTTGACCAGCGCGACCGCGCGCTCGACAGCGCCCTTGTGGCCCGAGATCACGACCTGCGACGGGTCATTGTCGTTCGCGACGGTGCAGACCTCACCCTCCGCAGCGGCGTCGGCGAGCTTTTGTGCGGTCTCAATATCGGCGCCGAGCAGCGCCGCCATCGCGCCAACGCCGACCGGCACCGCCGCCTGCATCGCCTGACCGCGCGTTTTCAGAAGCCGCGCGGTGGTCGCGAGGTCGAAGGCGCCCGCGGCACAAAGCGCGCTATATTCGCCGAGGCTGTGCCCCGCGACATAATCGGCCTTGGCGACGAGCGTCACGCCACCTTCCTTTTCGAGCACCCGCAGCGTCGCAATCGCGTTCGCCATGATCGCGGGCTGGGCATTTTCGGTGAGGGTGAGCTGATCCTCGGGGCCTTCGCTCATCAGCTGGAACAGCTTTTGGCCGAGCGCGTCGTCGACTTCCTGAAACACCTCGCGCGCGACCGGCGAAGCATCGGACAATGCCTTGCCCATGCCGACCACCTGGCTACCCTGACCCGGAAAGATGAATGCGCGCATATTGCGTCCCCTGCGGTAATTTCGAATTGCGCCGCGCCTATTCCTTCACCCCGCGCGATGCAAGCCGAAGGGCACGACCTTGTTCGCCGCATCGTGACCGATGTCGGCCCGGCCGAGCCACGCGATCCCCGTGCGCGCGCACCAGTCCTGTGCAATTTCCTCGGCTTCCATGCCAAAGGGCCGATCGTTTTCGGGAATGTCGCTGACGCGGCCGAGCCGGATGCCGGCAAGCCCACGCGGCGCCAGATAGGTGGCGACATGGAAAAAAGCGCGGTCGAAGGCATAGAGATATTCGCTCACTTCCTCGACGATGAGGACATGGCCCGACAGGTCGGGTTCGAGCGGGGTGCCGAGCAGCATCGACAGCGTCATCAGGTTGAACGCCGCATGGCGCGCGCCATGACGGAGCCCCGCCTCGCACGCGGCCGGGTCGCGCGCGACAAGCCAGTCGAGGGCACGGAGGACGGCCGCGTCGCCGCCTTCGCGGCGGATGTCCGCAACCATCGGCCCATGCGCGACATGATCGAAGCCGTCGCGATAGAGGCACCCAAGCAGATTGCCCTGATCCGAATAGCCGAGGAACGCCTTTCCGCGCGCCACATCGGTCATGGCGGCCACCGCATCCTCGGCGATCCGGCACGCGCCATAGCCGCCGCGCGCGAACCAGATCGCGTCGATGTCAGGACGGTTCGCCATCTCGACCAGCGCGGCGAAACGATGCCCGTCCTCGCCCGCGAAATGGCCGTGCGTGGCGAAACATTGCGGATCGAAAACCAGCTCGACGTCGGGATAGCCGAGACTTGCGAGCGCCCGCACCGCCTCGGCATCGTCGGGCAGGATCGGGGTCGACGGGGCTATGATGCCGATACGCATGGACGGGCTGATTCCTCGATCCGCTCGACACGAGCGGTTATTGCGGCGGGTGCGGTTGCAAAGCCTTCGGCAAAGCCATATCGCGCCGCGATGGCCGAAAACAAATCCTATTTCTTCTGCGGCATCGGCGGGTCGGGAATGTTGCCGCTCGCAATGATCGTAGCGGCTCGCGGCGCGGCCGTTTCGGGGTCGGACCGCAGCCGCGATCAGGGCCGGACGCCCGATAAATTCGCGTGGCTCGAAAGCCAGGGCATCGCCTTTTATCCGCAGGACGGCAGCGGGCCGCAGGCCGGCCAGATACTCGTTGCCTCCGCCGCGATCGAAGACAGCGTGCCCGACATTGCCGCCGCCAACGCGCTCGGCCTGCCGCGGATGACACGCGCCGACCTGAATGCGGCGCTATTCAACGATGCCGACAGCGCGATCGGGGTCGGGGGCACGAGCGGCAAGTCGACTGTGACCGGAATGATCGGCTGGATTCTGGAGAATACGGGCCGCAAGCCGACGGTGATGAACGGCGCGGTGATGCGCAATTTCTCGGGCGAGGACCGGCCCTTTGCGAGCGCGCTGGTCGGCGATGCCGCCATTTACGTGAGCGAAGTCGACGAAAGCGATGGCTCGATCGCGCTCTATCGCCCCGACGTCGCGGTCGTCACCAACATCAGCCTCGATCACAAGAGCCTTGCCGAATTGCACCAACTGTTCGGCGACTTTGCGACGAAAGCGCGCGTCGCGGTGGTCAATGCCGACGATCCGGAATCCACGCCGCTGCTCGGCGGCGGCAATGTCCTGAGTTTCGGTTTCAGCGAGGCCGCGGCCGTTCGCGGCGGCGATTTCGAAGCCTTGCCCGACGGTTGCCGCTTTTCGACCGACGTCGACGGTTACCGGTACGAGGTGCGGCTGCGCATGCCGGGACGCCACAATGCCGCCAACGCCCTCGCCGCGATCGCCGCCGCGCGCGCGGTCGACATCCCGGTTGCCGAGGCGGTGAACGCGCTGGCGGGCTTCGCGGGCCTGGCGCGGCGGTACGAGGTATTGGGCCAAGCAAGCGGCGTCACCGTCATCGACGACTTCGCCCACAATCCCGACAAGGTTGCCGCGACCCTCGCCGCCGTCGCCGAATTGCCGGGCCGCGCCCTGCTCTTCTTCCAGCCCCACGGCTATGGCCCGCTGCGCCAGATGGGCAAGGAACTGGCGGCGAGCTTCGCGGCCGGCATGCGGCCCGACGACAGGCTGTTCGTCTGCGACCCCGTCTATTTCGGCGGCACCGTCGATCGCAGTATCGGTAGCGAGGCGCTGGTCGCCGATATCGTCGCGGCCGGAGCCGACGCGGTGCATATGACGACGCGGGCGGCGTGCGGCGCGGCGATGCTCGACGCCGCGAAAGCGGGCGACCGTATCCTGATCCTTGGCGCGCGCGACGACACGCTCACCGAATTCGGCCGCGAACTGCTGGAAAAGCTGGCGCTCCGCGCTTGATTTCCGCGCGCGAATCTGTATAGGCCGCCGCTTCGGGGCGAGGCCAAGTGCCATTCGCCCCGATTGCTTTGCACAATTCGCAGAGCAGAGACGACAGCCGGAGGGGTTTCGCGATTGGCGCGAAATCAGCGATCGGCCAAATCGAAGGAAGCGCGACCATGCCGTTTTACGAGCATGTCTTTATCGCGCGTCAGGACCTGAGCCAGGCTCAGGTCGACGCGCTGGCGGAAACCGTCACCAACGTCATCGGCGAATATAAGGGCCAGGTTCACAAGACCGAAACCTGGGGCCTGAAGCAGCTCGCCTACAAGATCCAGAAGAACCGCAAGGGTCACTATGTGATGCTGTCGGCCGAAGTGTCGGGCGAAGCCATCGCAGAGATCGAGCGTCAGGCTGCGATCAACGAAGATATCATCCGCTGGCTCACCATCCGCGTCGACGAACTCGAAAAGGGTCCGTCCGTGATGATGCGCAAGCAGGAACGTCGTGGCGGCCGCGGCCGTGACCGCGACGGCGAAGAATAAGGAACAGTAGCATGGCACGACCCTTTTTCCGCCGCCGCAAGACCTGCCCCTTCAGCCAGAAGGACGCACCGGTCATCGATTACAAGGACGTCCGTCTGCTCCAGGGTTACCTGTCGGAGCGTGGCAAGATCGTCCCGTCGCGGATCACCGCGGTGTCCACCAAGAAGCAGCGTGAGCTGGCAAAAGCGATCAAGCGCTCGCGCCACATCGGCCTGCTCCCCTACATTGTGAAGTAAGGAGGGCTGGTTCCATGGAAATCATCCTGCTCGAACGTATCGAGAAACTGGGCGGTATCGGCGACGTCGTCACCGTCAAGAACGGCTTTGCCCGTAACTATCTGCTGCCGAACAACAAGGCGCTCCGTGCAAACGACACGAACCGCAAGCTGTTCGAAGCCAACCGTTCGAAGATCGAGGCCGACAACGCCGAGCGTCGCACCGACGCCGAAGGCCGTGCCAAGGACATCGACGGCAAGCAGGTCGTCCTGATCCGTCAGGCGTCGAACACCGGCCAGCTTTACGGCTCGGTCTCGGTGCGCGACATCGTCGACGCGCTGGTCGAAGACGGCGCCGCGAACATCACCAAGTCGATGGTCGAGCTCGAACGCCCGATCAAGTCGCTTGGCCTGTTCGAGGTCAAGGTGAAGCTGCACCCCGAAGTCGCCGTTACGGTCGGCGTCAACGTCGCACGTTCGCCTGACGAAGCCGAGATGCAGAAGCAGGGCATCGACGTCATCGCGGCGATGTTCGAAGAAGAACAGGCCGAAGCCGTCGCTTCGGCGCTGGAACCCGACAGCGAAGACGAATTCGAAGACGCGACGCCGCCTTCGGAACTCGCTGCCGAAGCTCCGGCTGCAGACGAGGAAGAAGAGGCCTGAGCCCCTTTCCTCTTGCAAGAGACAGAAAAGGCTCCGGAACGCAGGTTCCGGAGCCTTTTTCTTTGGGTCAGAAAGGCGCCCGGAAGGCGGCTCGCTCAATAGCCCATCAGGCTGAGCACTTCCTTGCGGCTGCGCTGGTCGTCGAGGAAGCAGCCGAGCAGGCGGCTGGTGACCATGCCGACGCCGGGCGTGCGAACGCCGCGGCCCGTCATGCAGCCATGCTGCGCGTCGATGACGACCGCCACACCGTGCGGGTGGAGATTGTCCCAGATGCAGCGCGCGACGTCCGCGGTCAGCCGTTCCTGTACCTGCAAGCGCCGGGCATAGCCGTTGAGCACGCGAGCCAGCTTTGAAATGCCGACGACGCGGTCGCGCGGCAGATAGGCGATCGAAGCCTTGCCGGTGATCGGTGCCATATGATGTTCGCAGTGCGACTGGAACGGAATGTCGCGCAGCAAAACGATCTCGTCATAGCCGCCGACCTCTTCGAAGGTCCGCGACAGGTGGATCGCCGGATCGTCGGCATAGCCCGAACAATATTCCTTCCATGCGCGCGCCACGCGGCGCGGCGTGTCGAGCAGCCCTTCGCGCTGCGGATCGTCGCCCGCCCACTCGATCAGCGTCCGCACGGCGTCTGCGACATGGTCGGGGACCACCACCTTGCCGTCCGGTCCCAACTCGTTCTTGTCGTTGCTCATTGCCCCGCTTTCACTGTTGCCTTGATGTCGCACATTTCGGCGTCAATGACCCGATAAGCAAGGGCCGGACACGAAGAAATTATGCCCGCCACGCAAGTTTACGTTGCGGAATCTTGGCTTTTTCTCATTTCCAAGAGCCGCAGTTTCGCGTCCTTTTTTGGGCCAAACAAGTCACTTGACGCTTTCGTCAACTCGGCGCACCTTTAGGCTATACAGAACTCGCTTAAGCGGGTCGTATTCCGGAGAGGCCGGCGTTTTCCCCGACGCCGGTGGGAGAGGACGATGACCAGCAGAGCTGGCAGGTGGGATTCACAAGGGCACATGGCCGTTTCGGCCCGGTGCCCTTTGCCATGTCTGGTCGTTTCCCCTCCCCTTACCACAATTTGACGTTGGGCGGCCCCGCACATCGCGGGTCGAAAAAGGGAGGCTATAAATGAAGTTCAAGGCACTGATCGGAACCTCGATCCTTGCAATGACGGCGGCGACGCCGGCATTCGCGCAGGACGCGGCGAATGAAGTGGAACGCGATGCTTTCGGCGGCGAAATCGTCGTCACGGCGCAGCGCCAGTCGGAACGACTGCAGGACGTGCCGATCGCGGTCAGCGCCTTTTCGACCGAGGCACTCGAAGCCCAGCAGATCAAGACCCCGTCGGATCTTCAGCTGACCCTGCCCAACGTCACCTTCACCAAGACCAATTTCACCGGCGCCAGCTTCACGATCCGCGGCATCGGCGACCTTTGCGTCGGCACGACCTGCGACAGCGCAACCGCGATCCATCTCAACGGCGACCCGCTGTTTTCGACCCGCCTGTTCGAAACCGAATTTTTCGACCTCGAACGCGTCGAAGTGCTGCGCGGCCCGCAGGGCACGCTGTTCGGTCGCAACGCGACCTCGGGCGTGGTCAACGTCATCACCGCCAAACCGAAGCTGGGGAAATTCGAAGCCGCCGCCGAAGCCGAATATGGAAATTTCGATTCCATGAAGGGCAAGGCGATGGTCAACATCCCGCTCGGCGACACCATGGGCATTCGCGTCGCGGGCATCTACCTCAACCGCGACGGCTATACGAAGAACAGCTTCCTCAACACGCGCATCGACGATCGCGACCTTTACTCGGTCCGCGGCTCGTTCCGCTGGGAGCCCTCGCCCGATACGACGATCGACCTGCTGGCATCCTATTTCCATGAAAAGGACAAGCGCACGCGCATCCAGAAACAGCTTTGCCAGCGCGACCCGACCGGCATTCTCGGCTGTTTGAACAACCGCCTCGACAATGCGCCCTTCAACGGCAACGCGACGTTCACCGCAGCGCTTACCTCGCGCGAATTCCTGGCGATCCGCGGCATTCCCCAAGCCTTTGCGCTCGGCAGCCTCTACGGCCCCGACGTCTATGCCAATACGACGATCCCGTCCGATCCGCGCGAAGTGAACACGGCGTACACGCCAAGCTATTTCACCAGCGAACTGACACTGCAGGGCCAGATCGAACATAATTTCGGCCCCGTCTCGCTGCAGGTGTCGGGCCAGTATCAGAAGGTCAAGCTCGACGCGTCGCAGGACTATAACAGCAACGTCGGCAACCGCGCGCTCTATGCCGGTGGGCTCGCCACACTGCAGGCTGCCGCGAACGGTGCCTTGGGCGCAGCGTTCACGCCTTATTTCGCGCCGGTCGCAGCCGCGATCATCCCGAACGGACCAACCGGCCAGCTCTGCACGTCGCTGGCGGAAGAAAGCGGCTACGGCAGCTTTGGCGGCAACAAGATCTGTAGCGACCAGTCGCTGCAGTTCGACCGGTCGAACCAGTATAACAGCAGCTGGTCGGTCGAAGGCATATTGTCGAGCGATCTCGACGGGCCGTTCAACTTCCTCGTCGGCGGCATCTATGCCGACTATAAGCTGACCGAGAACAGCTATTATGTGAACGCCTTCCCGATCGATTATCTGACCGGCGTGCTGGGCGCCTTCACCGCGGCGACGAACCGCGTGCCCGACCCGAACAACCCGGGCCAGACGATCGCGGCTCCGCTGCCGCCATCATTCCTTGCGACGCCCTTCTTCCGAAACAACACCGACGATCTGAACATCAAATCGTGGGGCCTGTTTGGCGAAGCCTATTTCGAGTTCAGCGACCGGCTGAAACTGACAGCAGGTCTTCGTTATAACAACGACAAGAAGAGCGTGGCGGCACGCTCGACGCTGGCAAGCTTCCTTGCGCCGCATGCGGGAACGACCGACACCGTCTTCGGTTCGCCCTTCGTCGGGTCGTTCGACGCCGATCCGGGCACGCCCGGCAACCAGATCATCCAGGAACGCAGCGTCAAATTCAACAAGCTGACAGGCCGTGCGGTGATCGATTTCAAGGTTACCGACGACAATCTGCTCTACGCATCCTATTCTCGCGGCTACAAATCGGGGGGCATCAACCCGCCGCTGCAGCCGATCTTCGAAGTGCCCGAATCGTTCAAGCCCGAACAGGTCGACGCCTTTGAAATCGGGTCGAAGAACACCTTCGGCGGCGGAGCGCTTCAGCTGAACCTGACGGCCTTCTACTACAAGTATAAGGATCTGCAGCTCAGCAAGATCGTCGCGCGTACCGCGGTCAACGACAATGTCAGCGCCGACATCTACGGTTTCGAAGCCGAAGCGATCGTCCGGCCCGACCCCGACGTCGTGGTCAACCTCGGCTTCAGCTATCTGCACAGCAAGGTCTCCGACGACAAGTTCACGAGCAACCCGCGCGACTTTGGCGGTGGCCGCAGCGATGCGGTCATCATCAAGGACATCACGAATGCCGCAAACTGCGCGGTTGCTTCGCGCTCGGGCAATGCCGCTGGCGTCAACGCCTTCGTAAACGGGGTTCAGCAGGTCATCAACGGCGGCTTTGTGCCGGGCGTTGCCGCTGGTGCCGGCCTCCGTCCGACGACCGCCTTCCCGAGCGATGGCGGCATCGCATCGACCGGCGCATTCAGCATCTGTTCGGTGATGGAAGCGGCGGCCGGCGGGGCATTCGCCGCGGCGGGCCTGACCCCGGCAAACTTCGGCGGGATCGAATATTTCTCCGCCGGCGTTCCGGTCAATATCAAGGGCAACCAGCTGCCGCAGGCACCGAACTACAAGTTCAGCGCCGGCGTTCAGTACACCGCGCGTCTCGGCGGCGGTGACATGACCCTCGTCCCGCGCGTCGACCTTGCCTATACCGGTGAGAGCTATGGCAGCATCTTCAACGGCAATGTGAACCGCATCAAGGGTTACGCGCAGGTCAACGCCCAGCTGCAGCTGAACGGCGCCGACGACAAATGGTATGTGAAGGGCTTCATCCAGAACCTCTTCGACGCCAACAGCGTCACCGGCCTGTACATCACCGACCAGTCGTCGGGTAACTACACCAACATCTTCACCCTCGAACCGCGCCGCTATGGCATCGCGGCGGGCGTGAGATTCTAACCTACCCGGCGGCAACGCCATAAAAAACCCCGGCCTCTCGATCGAGAGGCCGGGGTTTCTTTTTTGCCTTCCGCGTGGCCGCCGGGGCGCGAGGAAGCGCCCCGACCCCCACGATCAGAATTTGTAACGGATGGTGCCGCCATAGGTGCGCGGCTGGCTCGGGTAGCCCGAGACGCTGCCCGACTGCGCGACCGCCGGGAAGATGGTCGTCAGATACTGCGCGTTGGTGAGATTGCGACCCCACACGCCGACGTCGAGGCCGTTGGTCAGGCGGATCGTGAACGACGCGTTGAGCGAGTTGACCTCGCGCTTCAGGTTCTGTGCGACGCTCGCCGGGAAGCCCGACAGGCCTTCGACGATCTGGACCGGGCTTTCATAGGCATAATCGACGTGTGCGATGGCCTTGGTCCCGCCAGCGAACTCATAGGTGTAGGTTCCGCCCATCGACAGCGACAGTTCGGGGATTCCCGCGGGCGTCGTGCCCGAGATGTCGCCGAACGCCGAGTTGATGAAGCTGTCATACTTCGCGTCGAGATAGGTCGCGGCAAGCGTCAGGTTGAGCCCGTCGACCGGACGCACCGAGCCGTCGAACTCGATACCGAAGGTCGACTGCTTGCCGGCGTTCGCGAGGGCAAAGCCGGTGCCGGTGAAGACGTTCGACTGGAAGCCCTTGATCGACTGCTTGAACACCGCGACGTTGACTGCAGCGACGTCCCACTGGCCCTTGAGGCCAAATTCGTAGACGGTCGATTCTTCGGGGTTGGCGAAGCGCGAACCCGACACGAGATTCGGCGTACCGAGGCCGCCAGCGATGATCGCAGGCAGGTCGGCTGCGGTCGGGCGGCTGTCACGCGACAGGTTGACCGAGCTCGCCTTGAAGCCCGTTGCATAGGTCGCATAGATGTTGACCGTGTCGGTCAGCTCATAGGCAGCCCGCACGCTGTACGAGAAATCGCCGTCGTTCGTTTTACCGTTTTCGACCGAGTTCGGAACGTTGAGGAAGGGCGGCAGGAACTGGA
The DNA here is from genome assembly GCF_900108295.1 of Sphingopyxis sp. YR583. Taxonomy (NCBI): domain Bacteria; kingdom Pseudomonadati; phylum Pseudomonadota; class Alphaproteobacteria; order Sphingomonadales; family Sphingopyxidaceae; genus Sphingopyxis; species Sphingopyxis sp. YR583. The sequence goes on from NZ_FNWK01000001.1 coordinate 387,590, forward strand.
ACGCCTTCAGCCCGTTGAGCGGGTTCGCCGCGGGGTTGTTCTGGTTGGCGTTCGCGAAAGCCTGCACCTGCGTCGAGATTGCACCGAACGCCGCCGGGTTGGCGCCGGCAAATGCACCAATTTCGGTTGCGGTAGCGGCGCGACCCAGCCCAAGCTGCGTGCCGATCGTCTGTGCAAGGCCGCCCTGGAACAGCAATTGGTTGCGGAACGGCGCGTAGGCGGCAGCATCGAGATTGATGCCCGAGAAGACATCGCTGCTAACGACGTCGGTCGAGAAGCGCTTGCGGTCCTTGGTATAGTTGCCGCCGAGGGTCACCGTAAAGCGGTCGGTGACCTCGAAATCGACAGTACCGAAGATCGAGAAGGCCTCGTTCTTCATCTTGTAGCCTTCGTCGAGCCCGTCGCCATTGCGGAAGAAGCTGCCAAGATATTTCGCCGGATTGCCCTCGAGCGTGCCGAGCGTGCCTTCGAGCAAGCCGACGTTGAGCGCGCCGCCGCTCGCCGCCTGGATCAGCGCATTGCCATAGGGACGGAACTGCGTCCCGAACTTGATCGCGCTGGTCTGGTCGACCTTTTCGTTGAAATAATAACCGCCGATCAGGAAGTTGAGCGGGCCGTCGAAGTCGGAGGTCAGGCGCACTTCCTGCGTGAAGGTGTCGATGTCGACATAGTCGCTCTTCTCGCCGATCAGGTCGGCAGCCGAGAAATCCGAATCCTGGTTCGTGTCGGCACGCACCTGACGATAGGCTGTGATCGAGGTCAGCGCCATGCTGCCAAGATCATAGTCGATCTGCGCCGAACCACCGTAGTTCTTGATCTTATTCGACGACAGGAAGTTGTTGTAGACGTCGTAGGAGAAGGGATTGTTCGCATCGACGCTGGGGCCGCCGGCAAGCGCGTTGGTGATCGCGACGGTCGGGCCGGCGATGACGTTGCCCGCGATGCAGCAATTTTCGTCGATCTTGTCATAGTCGCCGATCAGGCGGATCGACAGCGCATCGGTCGGTTCGAACAAAAGCTGACCGCGAACGCCCCAGCGGTTGCGGTCGTTGACGTCGGTGTCGAGTTTCAGATCCTGCGCATAACCGTCGCGGCGGTTGTAGCTGCCGCCGATCGAGAAGGCGACGGTGTCGCTGATCGGACCGGTGACGTCGCCCTTGACGGTGATCGCGTTATAATTGCCATAGGTGACTTCGGCCGAGCCGCCGAATTCATACTGCGGCTTTTGCGTGACGATGCTGATCACGCCTGCCGACGCGTTCTTGCCGAACAGCGTCGACTGCGGTCCGCGCAGCACTTCGATGCGCTCAACGTTCGGCAGGTCACCGATCTGCGCGGCGGAGCGCGAGCGATAGACGCCGTCGATGAACACACCGACCGACGGTTCGATACCGGCGTTGTTCGCGCCGTTGCCGAAACCGCGGATGATGAAGTTGGTGTTGGCGCTCGACTGGAGCTGCGACACCCGCAGGCTGGGAACCGATGCCTGGAGGTCGATCAGGTCGCGGATCTGCGATTCTTCAAGCTGCGCCGCCGAAGTCACCGAGACGGCGACGGGCGTGTCCTGCAGCGTTTGCGAACGCTTGCTGGCGGTAACGATGATGTCATTGCCATAGTCGGTGTCGTCGACGGTCGTTCCGGCATCGGCCGGCGCGGCATCCTGGGCAAAGGCATAAACAGGGGTGGTCACGGCGCACAGCACGGTGGCGCCCAACAAAATGTTGCGCAAAGTCATGATAGGTCTCTCTCTCCAAACCCACCGAGGCGCAGCCAAAGGCTTATCGGGAGATGCCCGGTGGTAAACTGCCGGTCTAACGCGCCCTTTTGCCGCGTCAACGCGCGCACTTTCGAAATCGCCGATTTTGCGTAGATTCGTGACTTAATAGCAACAGTTTACGTTACGGCAGGCGTTTGCACCCATGACAAATTTATGTCAGGGAAGATTGCAGATCGGGGCGGGAGCCAATTTGCCAAAAATTCAGGAAGGCGCGGTATCTGCCCCGGACACTTTGGCCTTGTCCTGCAGGCCCGGCGCCGAATTTCCGATCGCGAAGGATGGTTGATGCGGGCACAGAGTTTGCCGAGCCAAAGAACGCTGACCAAGACAATCCTGCTCGTCATCGGCCTGGCCTTCGAATTGCCCGACATCGCCGCGCGTATGGCGATGCTGGGGCTGACGCCCCGCCTGCTGATCTACGCCGGCCTTTACTGCGGGCTTGCCGCCTGCCTGTGGGGCGCCGCCTTTATCCGCCGGCCGCTGTTGCGCTGGGTCTGGGCCCTGCTGCTCGCTCTCGCGGCGATCCTCATCGGCAGCTTTCAGGGCGCCATCGGCGATGCGATGAGCTATGACGCGTTCGTCACGATGATCTATTCGGCGGGCTTCGCCGACGATGCCGTCGCGCAATATAGCGCGGCGATCGCCTGGTCTTCCGCCGGGGCGTTTTTCCTGTTCACCGGCATCGGGCTGAAACCCGGCGAGCGGACGCGCGTACCGGGCATTGCTTCCATGCTCGCCCCCGCTGTCGGGCTCTCAATGCTGACCCTTCTGCTCTTCATCCGCGGCGGCGAAGGCGGCCGCGGCCTGCCGAATGCGTGGGTGGGGATGGCCTATTCGGCGCTTGCGGCTGTTGAAATGGCGGCCCAGCCGTCGATGGCGCGGCAGCCCGTGACAATCGCGCATGGCCCGAGCGGACAGCAAGGCGATATCGTCCTGATCATCGACGAAAGCATTGCCGGTCGATATCTCGACATCAACGACCCGGCAGGCGTCCGGTCGGGCCTCTTGTCGCCGCCGACAGGCATCGCGGTCAGCAATTTCGGCCTCGCCGCATCGATCACCCATTGCAGCTTCGGAAGCAATCTGACGCTGCGTCATGGCGGAACGCGGGGCGCCTATCACAGGATCAACGCGACGATGCCGTCGATCTTCGCTTATGCGAAGCGGGCGGGATACGCGACGACCTATATCGACGCGCAGCGGACCGGCGGTTCGTATCAGAACGGCATGGACGATAACGAGCGGCGGCAGATCGATCATTTCGTCCAGTTCGACGACATCCCCGTCGTCGATCGCGACATGGCCGCCGCGGATGCGCTGATCGCCGCGCTGGGCAACGGCCGGCGCGACTTCGTCCTGATCAACAAGATGGGCGCGCATTTCCCCGTCGCCGACAAATATCCCGACAGCGCGCATATTTTCAGCCCCGCGCTGCCGCGCAACGAATCCGCCGTCGTGACCGAAACACAGCTTCCGGAGAATTTGTACAGCGGCACCGAAAGCTGGCGGCTTTACCGCAACAGCTATCGCAATGCGGTCGGGTGGACGGTGGGCGGCTTCTTCGACCGCCTGTTCGCCCGCGCGCGTCTCGACGGCGCGCTGATCGTCTACACATCCGATCACGGTCAGAATCTGCACGAGCGCGGCGATGCAGGCACGACAACGCATTGCAGCCCCTCGCCCGACGGCGAAGAGGGTGCGGTCCCGCTCGCGATCATCGACACCTCGGGGCGCTGGAATGCGGCCGCCAAGCGGAACTTCGATGGATCGAGTCACTATCGCATCTTCCCGACACTGCTCAATGCGATGGGTTATGACCCGGCGGCAGTCCGCCGTCATTATGGCGAAGCGCTCGATTCTCAGGCAGCCGATCCGGCAACGTTCAACAGCCTGTTTAACGCGCGGCTCGGGCGCAAGCCAATATGGGTCGAGGTTAGGCGCGCCACGGTGTCCCGTCCCCCGGTGAACGACTATGCCCCGCGCAAATCTGTCGCTGCACCGCGATGACGCGCGCGTGCAATGCTTTGCCAACGAATAGTTGCTAAGGCTGCCAATCATGTCAGGTCGCGCACTGCCCCCCGAAACCACGCTTGGCCCCGACGCCCCGATTTCGCCCGATTTCGGCCAGCAGGTGCGCCGCGCTGTCATCTGGCGTTCGGGCTCGCAGATCGCCGGCCAGATCGTCGCCTGGGCCTCGACCTTCCTCGTCATTCGCATCCTGACGCCCGAGGATTATGGCCTGTTCGCGCTGACGCAAGTGATGCTGATGCTATTCACCCTGCTCAACGGCTATGGCCTCGCGAGCGCGGCGATCCAGCGCGACGCGATCAGCCGGCACGAACTGCGGCAGATTTTCGGATTGATGCTGCTCCTCAACGGCGGGCTCGCGGTCGCACAGATTCTCTGCGCGCCGCTCGCGGCCGCTTATTATCGCCAGCCGATGGTCGCCGACCTGCTGCGCGTCCAGTCGCTGATCTATCTCACCATTCCCTTTTCGGCGCTTGCCTATGCCCAATTGGCCCGTTCGATGGAGTTTCAGCGTCAGGCGCAGGTCAATCTCGTCTCTGCGCTGATCGGCGCTGGCGTGGCGCTCGGCGGCGCGCTCGCCGGATGGGGCGTGTGGGCGCTCGTCTGGGCGCCGATTTCGATGTTCGCATCGCGCGCGCTGGGCCTGACGATCGCCGCGCGCAGCTGGATGTGGCCGAGCTTCGATTTCCGCGGCGCGGGTTCGATCGCGCGCTATGGCGGGCTGATGGCGGTCGGGCAATTGTTCGCCTTCGTCCAGAGCCAGGCGGATATCCTGGTCGCCGGCCGCTGGTTCGAAGCGCATCTGGTCGGCATTTATACGACCGCACTGCTGTTGACGCAGATTTTCAACAACAAGGTCGTGCCGCCGCTCAACGAAGTCGCCTTCGCCGCCTATGCGCGCATGCAAAATGACCGGCCGGCGCTTGCTGCCGGCTTCACCCGTTCGACACGCGCGATCATGGTCGCCGCAATGCCCTTTTTCTTCGGCCTCGCCGCGGTGGCGGAACCGCTTGTGCTCACCCTGCTCGGCGAAAAATGGCGTGAGATTGTGCCGCTGCTCCTGCCGCTGGCGCTCGCCATGCCCTTCTGGACCTTGTTCACATTGCTTCGCCCCGCAACCGACGCGCTCGGCCGTCCCGGCATCGCGTCGGGCAATGCCGTCGCGGGCGCGCTGCTGATGCCGGTCGTATTTCTGGTCGGCGCGCAGTGGGGTATCATCGGCATCGCATGGGCGTGGCTGGTCGCCTATCCCCTGTTGCTCGTCTTTGCCGCTGCCCGATCGTTGCCAGTCATCGGAATCCGCGCGGCCGACCTGCTTCGCGCCGTCGCACCGCCGGTGCTCGCCGCCGCAGCCATGGCGGCGTCGGTTATGCTGGTCGACCGCTTGCTACCTGAAATGCCCGAACCGATCCGGCTCGCCATACTCGTCGCTGCCGGGGGACCGGTCTATTGCCTGTGGCTGGCGCTGTTCGCGCGCGAGACGGTACGCGATCTGATCGGGATGGTCCGCGGCCGGCGCATGCCGGCCGATCCGGAAGCCGCGGTCTAGGGTCAGGACCCTAGGCGCGACCCAAGGCCGCCACGGCGGCGCGCGTCGCATCGATATAGGCGGTGCCGCTGAAACGATAGCTGCCGATGAAATGGACGAAGCGCGCATCGTCCGGTACCCCTTCGTCCCAGAAATTCAGATAATGATCATAAGGCAGCAGCAACGCACCGGGTTCGTTCGCGATGACCATATTCGACGTCACCTGCTCGCTGCCCCAGCGCGCCCACCGTTCGGCGCCGAGCAACCGCTCCGCCTCGCGCGAAAAGGCTTCGGCGAGCGTGCGACCGGAGCTGCCCCGCGCAAACCCCGCGAAACCGGAGCACCCGCGCACATAGAGCGGGCTCGCGACCATCGGCAGATTTACACGATCAAGACCGCTCTCGATCGCACCCTGCACATGTGCATCGGGATTGAACAGGAAAGCATCGTCCTCGGTCCGCGACGCCAGTTCGGCAAAGGACAAAAGCTGTGAATCGGGGTCGCCGCGCAAAGTGAAACTGCGGTTCCCGCCAATCGCTTCGGCAATCTCCGACACATCGCCCAGCGTGACGGTATCGGAATCGAGCTGGATCACATAATCGTGCGCGCGAATGTCGAGAATGGTGAGCAGCCGTTCCCAGGTGCCCCCGCGCGGACACGGACCCGTATCGACATCGGCAATCGAAATGATGCGCGGATTTCCAAGGTGCGCAGCAAGGATCGCCCGATCGGCGTCGGTCAGGGTTCCATCGTCAAGGATGGCGATCCGCCCCTTGCGGAGCTGCGCATGCAGCGATTTGACGGCGACCAGATAGGGCAGGAGAACTCGCGTGCCGATCATCGAAAACAGAACCACCCCGTCATCGGCGGGCACGACCGGCGGCGTATCCAGCACGGCGCGCGCAGCGGAGCGATGCTTATGCTCTTTCCACAACCGGTTGAGTTTGTTTACGATCCTGTTCATCGCCCGGCCGTAACACGCGCCGCAGCCCTTTGGTAGAGGCGATAATCTCAGCATTTGCGCCCTTTCAGGACGCTCACGCGCACGAGATATCCGGGCACCCTGGGAGCTATCGCCTTACGGATTCGAACCGTCGGCGCGCGAAGCCGCACATGGAAGGCCGGAGGTGTTTTTCTGTGAGGAAAGTGGTGCCTGGGGACGGGATCGAACCGCCGACACTGCGATTTTCAATCGCATGCTCTACCAACTGAGCTACCCAGGCAAACCGCTGCGGCCGGTCGGCCGCGCTGGCGAGCGGCGGCTATAGGCAGGGCTTTGCATCCTGTCCAGCACCTTTCTTCGCGATTTATCCCTCGTCGAAACGATCATTATCGGCTGTGCCGTCGGGCGCCTGATCGACCGCCACGCGATAGTCCTCACCGAACCAGTTCAGCAGATCGCGGTCGCGGCAACCGCGGCCGCAAAAGGGTTTGAACTCAGGGTCGCGCGGCTTGCCGCAGAGCGGGCAGCGCGGGGATTTACTGGGCATGGCCCACTCCTTTGACAGCCGGATCCGCGCTGAGACGGACGGTGCGGCCGGTACGCTGTTGCAGCGTCTCGGTCCAATCAGGGTGCGCGGCGATATGGTCGATCACGGCGTTTCTTGCGGTCAGCGTCAAAACGCCGGTCCCGACGGCGCGTTCCGCCTGCCGCAGCAACATCGCAGCATCGGTGGCGACGGGGTCGAACCGGACCTGCTCGACCAGCGAAGGGCGATCGCGCCGACGGATGATCTGCATGAAGCCGAAACCGTTGACCGCGGTGCGTTCGAACGGCGGAGGGAGCGCGGCGTCGATTGCCGCGTCGATCGCCTGACGTTCGGCGCGGCCGGGCAGCGACGGGAAATCGATACCGATCGATCCGCCGACATCGCAGCGACGGATCACCGCCGCCGCCGCCGCCGCGCCCGCTGTGGCGAGCGCCAGCGCCTCACCTTCGCCGTCGATATCGATCAGCAGCATCGCGGGCGTGGCATCGACCCAGAGCGCCCCGCCGGCAAACGGCCAATGGCCGGTGCGGACGCAGTCGATCATTTCGGACCACCCCGCCTGTTCGAGCCGGTCGGGATCGCTGGCGCGCAGGTCGACGACAGGACGGCCGCTCGCATTGATACGCGCGCGCAGGTCGGGCCCGTCCGAGATGGCCGAACCGGCCTCGGCGATCCGCGCACGGGCGGGCTTGTCGCGGCCGCGCTCACGCAGCGCCATGCGGGTGATTGCGACAGTCAGCCTGGACCCCAGAGGCGTCGACGGCGGCAGCGCGGCGAGCATCGCCTGCGGTTCGCCGGGCCAGTCGAGCGCGATGAGCGCGCCCTTGGCGCCCCGGCCCGCTTCCAACAGCTTCGCGCCGAGGATCGCACCTATGCGCGGCCCCTCGCCTTCGCGTTCGATCCGGGCTTCAACGATTTCGCCATCCGCGACCAGCGCTGCGCGCGTCTCGCCGATACCGGCTTCATAGAGCCACTCAGCCAAGCGGGATGCCCGCGCTGGTCAAAAGCGCCCGCGTCTCGAAAAGCGGCAGGCCGACGACGTTCGAATGGCTACCCGACAGGAAGCGCACGAAGGTTTCGGCGCGCCCCTGAATCGCATAGCCGCCCGCCTTGCCCATGCCTTCGCCCGATGCGACATAGCGGTCGATCTCGGTGGCGCCGAGCGCCTTGAACGCGACGATGGTGTCGACGACGCGCACGCGGGCCTTTCCATCGGTTCCGACGACGCAAATTCCCGAATAGACATGGTGCCGGCGCCCCGACAACAGGGCAAGCATGCGGCGCAGATCGGCCTCGTCGGCCGGTTTTTCGAGGATGCGGCGGCCAACCGCCACCGTCGTGTCGCCCGCGAGTATGACCTCGTCCGGCGCGCGCTCGACGGCGAGCGCCTTGCCTTTGGCGAGCCGGGCCACATAGTCGCGCGGCAATTCGGCCTTTAACGGTGTTTCATCGATTTCGGGCGCAGCGATGCGCGTCGGCTCAAGGCCGATCCGCGCCAGCAATTCGCGCCGGCGCGGTGAAGTCGAAGCAAGCACCAGCGCGGGAATGGTCGCCGCGCCGCTCACTTGAAGCGATAGGTGATCCGACCCTTGGTCAGGTCATAGGGGGTGAGTTCGACGAGCACTTCGTCACCGACCAGCACGCGGATGCGATTCTTGCGCATCTTCCCGGCCGTATGGCCCAGAATTTCGTGGTCGTTTTCCAGTTTCACGCGAAACATCGCGTTCGGCAGCAGTTCGACCACTTGGCCGCGCATTTCCAGAAGTTCTTCTTTCGCCATCAGTCCTCTATGGGTCGAAAATTCAAGGATGCGCGCCCATAGCCGCAATTCCTTCCAATTGAAAGCAATCTGTCACAGGGCTTTTACGACACGATGCGCAGCCGGCGGGCGATCCGCCAGCCGATCGTTTTCGCCCAGGCATAGCTTGGCCAGCGCGGGGGCATCCCGGGGTCGAGCCCCATGCGGCGCAGCGTCGCATTGGCCGCGTGCGCCTCGGACTCGCGATAGCTCCACTCGCTGCGCCATGTAATCGACAGCGAGATCGAGGGAGCGTCGCCGTTGGCGACGAAATGCGGCGCCATCACGGGCATCAACACCGCATCGCCCGGCCCCAGCGGAACCTGTTGCGCATCGCCATGATAGTCGTCCTGCCAGGGCAGGTTGCGATGGCCGCCAGTGTGATAGCGTTCATGCTCGCGGCGGTGGGCAAAGCGTTCGTCACCCGCGGGCCAGACATTCATCACCTTCCGTCCGCGCAGTTGCAGCAGGATATTATGCTCGGGATCGAAGTGGAACGGTGTGATCGACCCGGGCGACGAGATGAAGATGAACCCCTGCGGCGTCAGCATCGCGCCGGTCTGCTGCTCGACCACCGATGCCAGTTCACCGAGCAGATCCATGAGCAGGGTTCGATATTCGGGCACATTCTCGATATTCTTGAGCACCGCCCAGCTGCCGTTGCTGTCGATCGTGCGGATGGTTTCGCCGATCGACAGCCCGTTCGACGGCACATCTTCGGGGCGGATGCCGATCGGCACATTGCCGGGATTATATTCGACCTCGCTCGCAGGCAGATTTTCGCCGAGCCGCGCGAGCGCTTCGAGCGACAGCAAGGGGTGATCGGGCAGATGATGGCGCAAAAGCCCCGCCTGCAGCGGATAGAGAGCAGCGACCCGCTCGAGCGTTTCGGCGGGGAACACCGGATGTGTAATCGGCTGATGCGCGGTCATGTCGGGCTTTCTACTTCATTTTCGGGCGTCGCGGCACCCTTCCAGCGGCGCCAGAGCCGTTCGGTCCTTGTCAGCATGGTAAAGCGGAGGCGATCGGATGCGCCCGACAGGGGCGCATTGACCCACACGAGCGAACGGCGTTCGCGCCAGACGCTGTCGATCATCGGATGGCCGGGCGCCGCGCAGCTGTCGACCCATTCGATCTTCGGATCGTCGAGCAGATCGAGATTCGCCTGTTGCAGCAGCACGCCGGGAGAGAAGCGGGCATAATCCTCGTCGAACGCCGTCTTGAACGAAAAGCCGCCGGGCGGGCAAAGGAAGTTGACGAGCATCGCGAGCGGCCGGCCGTCGAGATCGAGCGCGCGCATGTCGAGCCTGCCCGCATCGCCTGCCGCAAGGAGGATCGCGTGGAACCACGCCTGCGTGTCGTTCTGGCTCGCGAGCGCCGATTTGGCGCGCCCCTTCCATCCGCGCGCCTCGAGCTCGAGGAAGGCGTCGATCCACGGATCGATCGCCTCGCCGGGCTGCCAGCGGCGAAATTGCACTGCGCCCTGCTCGGCCAGACGGTTCGCCTGCCGCCGCAATTCCTTCCGCTTCTTCGCGCGCACGGCGCCATCCCAATATTGCTCCGGCGACAACTCGCTTTCCAGCAGCGCGCGCTCCTCGCGGTGCACCACCTCGGCCTCGCCGCCGCGCGTCCGTGCGACATCGACCAGTGCGCGGTGGAGCGGGCCGTTCTCGGTCAGCCGCGGCAGGTGCACCAGCGTGCGCGCCCAGGGCACCGCGTCGCACCAGCCGAGCAGGATCGACCAGAACAATTTTTCAAAACCCGCGCGCACGAGCGGCAGCCCGAGAAAATGATTGGGGTGCGCCCAGCCGGTGACGTGGCGCAGCGGCAGCCGGCCATAGCGCGTTGCGGGGGCCACAGGCATGATGCCGATCACCGGACCCTCGCCACCGTCGCGAACGAGCACCAGCCGTGCGTAGCGTTCGGGATCGAGCAGATGCAACGCCGATTGCAGGCACCAGCGCTCGGCGAAGGGATTGGGTTCGCTCGCTTCGTCGGCGAGCCCGTCCCATGCCGCCGCAAGTTCGGGCGAAAGCGCCAGCGGATCGACCACGCGCACCGTGAACGGCGCGGCGTCGGTGGCTTTTGCGGGAAAGGCGGGATGAACCGTCATCGCGGCGAGCCTAGCATCCAAGCGTTAAGATGGCGTGGCGATTCGGCGGATATCTTCCGCGTACCGGCCCCGAAAATCCTATATTCCGAACAGCTTCGCCAGCGACTTTTCGAGCATGAAGAATTGCCAGATCAGGCGGCCATGGTCGCGCCGCCCCGACTGGTGCGCCGCCACGATGCGTTCGATCTCAGCCATGTCGAACCAGCCCGAACGCGCCAGCGTCGACGAGGTCGCCAGCGCCTTCGCCTGCTGGGTGAGCGGGCCACGGAACCACGCCGACACGGGCGTCACGAACCCCATCTTCGGGCGATAGAGAATGTCATGCGGCAGATAGCGTTCCATCGCCTGCTTCAGGATCGCCTTCCCCGTGCCGCCCTTGACGCGCATCGACGCGGGCAGGCTCGCGGCGAATTCGATCAGGCGATAGTCGAGCAACGGCTCGCGCGCCTCGAGGCTGACCGCCATGCTCATCCGGTCGGTCTTGGTCAGGATATCGCCAGGCAGCCAGATCATCAGATCGGCATATTGCGCGCGGTCGAGCGCTTCGCGCGCAGGCGCCTCGTTCATCGCCTTCCAGTATCGCGCTTCGGCGACATGATCGCCGAGCGCATGGACGGCAGTGTCGTTGAACAGTTTCGCGCGCTGCGCCGGCCCCGTCACCCCGACGGCTTCGGCATAGCCCTCCGCCCCGCTTTTCGACAGGCTCGCCAGCGTCGCGCGCGCGCGTAGCGGACGCGGTGCCCAGTCCATCTGCGGCCAGACATGCGACAGCGGTCCGAGCACGCCGCGGCGCAGGAAACCCGGGATCAGGCCGCGCAGCCTTTCTTCCTGATGCTGAAAGACAAGGCGGCGATAACCGGCGAATGCCTCATCCGCGCCATCGCCCGACAGGGCAACCGTCACCTCTTCGCGCGCGAGTTCGCACACCCGATAGGTGGGCAGCGCGCTGGCATCGGCGAAGGGTTCGTCGAACATGTCGGCAATTTTGTCGACCAGCTCGAAATCGCCCGACGAAACCGTGCGCGTGCGATGATCGGTCGCGAACCGCTCGGCGATCTGCTGCGCGTAGGCGGTCTCGTCGAGCGCCGCCTGATCGAAGCCGATCGTGCAGGTCTTGACCGCTTTCGCGCTCGCCTCGGCCATCAGCGCGACCACCGCGCTGCTGTCGACCCCGCCCGAAAGGAAGGCGCCGAGCGGCACGTCGGACACCATACGGTCGGTCACCGCCGCGCGCATCAGGTGGACGAGATGCTCGGCCGCCTCGCCTTCCGAAGCCCGCACGCGCTTCGAAAAATCGGGCGCCCACCAACGCGTCGGCGCCGGGACAGGCTTGCCGCGCTCGAGCATCAGATAGTGGCCGGCGGGCAATTTCTCGACGCCCGCGACGATGCAATTGTCGTCGGGGACGTAGCCGAAGGCGAGGAAATCCTCGATCGCCGTCAGATTCGCTTCCTGCCGCAGCAGCGGGTTGCGCAGCAACCCCTTAAGCTCCGATGCAAATGCCACCGACCCGTCCGACAGGCGGATAAAGTGGAGCGGCTTTACCCCCAGCCGGTCGCGCGCGAGGAACAGGCAGCCGCGCTGGTGGTCGTGGATCGCAAAGGCGAACATGCCGTTGAGCCGCGACAGGCAGTCGGGGCCCCACTGGCGCCACGCCGCGATGATGACTTCGGTATCGCCGCTCGTGCGAAACCGGTGACCGCGATCCTCGAGTTCGGCGCGAAGCTCGCGAAAATTATAGATTTCGCCGTTGTAGGTGAGCGTGACGATCTCATCATCGCTCGCCATCGGCTGCGGGCTGCCTGCGATATCGATGATCGAGAGGCGAAGATGGCCGAGCCCGACGCCGGGTGCGGTCCATTCGCCCGAACCGTCGGGGCCGCGATGCTGCATCGGCTGGAGCATCGCGCGGAGGCGCGCCGGGTCGACCGGCTTCGCCGTCTCCAGATGATAGATGCCCGCAATCCCACACATATAATGGAGGCCTAGCGGGTTTTGAGCGCGCGGTCAGCTATCGCTTTGACTCCGCCCGACGCGGAAACAAAATCGACTATCGCATTGCGGCCGCCCTGCCGCTCCTCGCTCGATATGATCAAGGACAGCGCGCGCGGATCGCCCCCGAACAACCGCGCCTTGAGCCCGGCCAGCTTTGCCGCGCGCGCGCTGCCCGTCACTTCGCCATCGACGACATACCAGGTCGCAGCATCGCGCAGCACCGGCCCCGGATGCAGCAACTGCTCGGTCTTTGCTCCCTCGACAGCCGGCAGCGCGGCGCTCCACGCCCATTTGCTGTCGGGATCGATCGCACCTTGCCCGAATGCGACGACCTCCCGCCCTTCGGCCTGACGTTCGTAACCGCCGATCGCGACGACCACCGCCTGCCCCTTGTCGTTGACAAAGCGCCGCAGCAGCCTTTGGTCGGCGCCATCGAAGCGCGGCGTCCACGCCTGTCCCCCGGCGCGCGCTTCGGTCCATCCCGGCGGCACGGCAAGGACCATTGCCGCGGGCAATGGCGCGCTGCGGCCGCCCATCAGATGGCCCCAGCCAACGAAAAGCAGGGGAACCGCAAGCGCGGCCGGCAGCACGGCTTTGGCCGGCCCGGCAAAGCGCGGCGCGCCGCCGAGCCGGCTCACATCGACCGCAGCGTCGTTCGCCGGCCGGTCGAACCAGCGGCTTGCGACGAGCATGACGATCAGGGTCACCGCACCGAAGAAGAACCAGCCATAGAAGATATGGTCGATCCCGCCTGCCGCCTCGATCCCCCAGATCTCCGCCGCGACCATCGTGCCATATGCGCGCAGCGCGTTGGCGAGGATCGTCGTCGCAAGCGCCGCCGACACAAAAACGATCCGCCGCACCCAGCTACGGAAGCAGAGATGCGCCGCGAATATGGCATAAGCGAGCATCGCGATCAGGAAATTGACCCCCGAGCAGGCTTCGGCGACCTCGAAGAAACCGGCGGGCGTGGTGATGAAGACCCCCTCCATCTCCGCCGGGATGCCCGAAAGATGGAGCAGGATCATGCTGATATGCGCGGTGAGCGTCTGGAGGAGCGGCACCAGCTCCTCGCCGAACGGCACGAGGAGCAGCGCGTAGCCCAATGGGAAAAGCAATGCGCGAACCAGTTTTTCGCCGAGCGTCACCGCGACCGCGCCCTGCAGCATCAGGATCAGGCCAAGTTGGCGGAACAGGCCGACCCCCGCCGCCTCGCCGACCAGCCACACAAGTCCGGCGCCCGCCATCCAGATCAGCGCGGGCCACCAAAAGGCCGGCGTCAGCGGCCGCAACAGCGCGGCCCGCTGTGACACCAGCCAGGCGATCATCGGTATGATCAGCAGGCAATGGGTAAAGGTCGAGCTGTTCCACCATATGCCCGCGACATCGGCGGCTTCGCGCCAGAAGATGGCGAGGATCGCGGCTGACAAAAGCGCCAGCGCACCCAGATGGCGCTGCCACAGCGTCATAACGGCAATCCCAGCAGATCGCCCAGCGGCGCAAGACGCGCGTCCCAGCCATAGCGGGCGATCATCCGCGCGCGCGCGGCCTGCCCCATCGCGGCGGCGGCGGCCCGGTCGTCGAAGAGCGAGCCGACGGCATCGGCCATTGCGGCCGCATCATCGGCGACAAGCAGATGCTCGCCCGGCGCCGCGTCGATTCCCGTCGCGGCAGCGGCGCTTGCCACCACCGGCCGCGCCATCGCCATCGCCTCGAGCAGCTTGTTCTGGATACCGCGAGCAAGCAACAGCGGCGCGACCACCGCATCGGCAGCCGCCAGCCAGGGGCGCACGTCGGGCACCTCGCCGGTCACCGTAACGCCGGGCAGTTTTTCGAGGGCCCGCACCTCGTCGGTCGGCGCGCGGCCGACGATCGCAAAGCGTGCCTGACCGTGGCGCTGGCGGATCAGCGGCAACATGTCCGTCGCGAACCAGCGTACCGCGTCGATGTTGGGACGATAATCCATCTGGCCGGTAAAGACCGCCATCGGCCCCGCACCGGCGTCGACGGGCTCCAGCGCAATTCCCGGATCGAACCGATCGGTGTCGATGCCATTTTCCAGTGCTCGCACCTTGTCGGCGCCCAGACCGCTCCGGCCGCGAAACAGCGCCGCCTCGGCCTCGCTGACGAACAGGCTGGCATCGACCACGCGCGCCACATCGGCTTCATATGCGCCCAGCTTCGCGGCTTCGCGCCTGTGAACCCAGTTCAGCGGCTGGCGCCCGTCCTGCTCGGCATAGGTCGCGAATTTGGCGGAATCGACGTCGACGAAATCCATCAGCACCGGGCCATCGAAACCGGCCGGGATATATTGCGCCATCTGGCCTGAGAAGGCGACGATATGGGTGATGCCGCCCTGCCCGACGAGTTTGTCGACGTGGCGCGCCAGCGCGCTGTTGCGGAACAAATGGTTCGACACCGGCTCGCCGCGCAGCACCGCCTGCGCCAGCGCGACGGGCCGCGAAACCTTGCGCACCTCGATGACCAGGCTCTTGCAAAGCGGCGACATCTTCGCATGGGCGATCCCGGCGTCCGCTGCATTGTCGGCGAGCGCGGCGACATGCACCGGCGCCAGCTTTGCCAGCGCCTCGAACATGTGCCAGCTACGGATCCGGTCGCCGCGGTCGGGGGGCCATGGCGCGCGGTGGACGAGGAACAGGATTTCGGCCATTCAGCGGCGTCTTACCCGAGGCCGCGGGCGATCAGCGGGCCGATCCGGTTCGCCGCCCACAGCGGCAGTTTCTTCCACAGGTCGACTTGTAGCCGGTATTTGGCGCTGTTCGGATTGGTGTCGCGCGCAGCCTCCCCCGGCGCGAGCCATCGGGCGTAAACCAGCGACTGCGGCTCGAAGCCCCAATTTTTTTTATAGGCGAAGGGGCCGGTGCCGAGCTTCGAACGACCGAAATCGAAGCGCGTGCAACCCCTCTTTCGGGCGTGGCGCATGAGGGCGAAATACATGAGTTCGTTGGCGCGGAGACGGCGCGCTTCGCCGGTGCCACCGCCCCAATAGGGCATCACCGTGCCGCGCCAATAAAGGCTCAGGACGCTCGCGACCGGACGCCCGTCCTCGCGCACGGTCAAAATGTCCGCGGCGTCGCCAAAAGCATCGAGAACGGCATCGAAAAGCGCTTTCGGAAAGACCGGCGTTCCAAGATTGCGAACGCTTGTTGCATAGATGCGATAATGATCGCGGCGTTCGGCCGCGTCGCGCCCCGTCGTCACCGTGAGCGCGCTCTCCAGAACCTTGCGGACCTCGGCCCGCTGCTTGCGCGGGATGGCAAGGAGTTCGGCATCGTCGTCGGGGGCAAGGTCGCGCGCGAAGCCAGCGTAGACGCCCTCCTCGCGGCTCCAGCCCTCGCCATCGACCGGCGGTCCGCCACGCAGTTCGACCGACGGAACGCCGAGAGACTTTGCCATGTCGGCAGCGCCCTGCGCGAGCGTCGCTGCGATCGCGGGATTGTCGGCGAGGATGCCGCCGTCGACGGCAAAGCCGCTGCCCACCAGCGCCTGACCGAACAGGGGCGAGCGGATATGATGGAGCGGAAGGATGCCGGTCAGCGCGCCGGTCGCGTCGCGTGCGGTGACGAGGTGGCAACGATGACCGGTAGCCTTGGTGATCGCCTCGCACCACGCGCGGCTATGGAAGGGCGTCGCATCGGGATGCGCGGCGACATAGGCGTCCCATTCGCCCGCGTCGGACAGTGGCGCGCCGGAAAAATCCTGCTTCACGGCAAGCATCGGCGCGTTCACGCCGCGGCGCGCCACGGCAACGCGCGCTGCTGCTGCGCGGGCAGCAAGGCGTCGGCGCGCGTCCATTCGAAATCGGCGAGCAGCCTCTTCAGCTTGCCGGCCATCGCCGACAGACCGCTGTAATGGCGGATCTTCGACCGGAGAGGCGCTTCGGCGACGCGCGGCTGACCGGGGTCGATTTCCCATGGATGGAAATAGAGGATCGCCGGATGCCCCTCTTCGTTCATCCGCGCGATCGCCCAGCGCGTGAAGCCATAAGGCAGCATCCGCATGAAGCCGCCACCGCCCGCCGCAAGCGTGCGCCCGGCAAAGCGCGCGGTCGTGACCGGCCATTCGACGAGGTCGCTGTCGGCCAGCGGGCGCCACGCGTGGCGTGGGCTTTGCGGCCAGCCATAATGATCGTGGACGACGGGTGCGACGCTCGACGAATAGGCATAGCCCTGTTCGGCGAGCACGGCATGCGCCCACGGCGTGCGCGTATCGACCGAGAAGCTCGGCGCGCGATAGCCGCGGATCGCCACGCCGCCCAAGTCTTCGAGGATCGTCCGCGTCTTCTTGAGGTCCGTCGCAAATTCATCGGCGGTCAGGTTGAAGACGCGTTTGTGGTCGTAGCCATGGCTTGCGAGTTCGTGCCCGGCATCGGTGATACGCTTGATCAGCGTGGGATAGCGTTCGGCGACCCAGCCCAGGGTGAAGAAGGTTCCCTTGGCGCCCGCGTCGGCGAAAATCTGTAGCACCGCGTCGCAATTCGCCTCGACCCGGCATTCAAGCGTCGGCCAGTCGGCACGGTCGATCGTGCGCTCAAAGGCACCGACCTGGAACCAGTCCTCGACATCGACCGACAGGCCGTTCTGCATTTTTCCTCACCTTCATCAGCGGGATAGCCGATTTCGGCCGGCTTGTCAGGCGGCCCAGGTCCGCGAGTTCGCCGGATTGGGCGCATTGTCCGGATCGCGTTCGACCCATTCGATGAGCAGGTCGAGCACGCGGCGGAGCGCGGCGTCCTGTTCGACGAGGCGTTCCTCGAGCGACGCGATCTGCTTTTCGAGCGCGGCAAGCTGTTCGGGGTCGATCGCGGGCGCGGCCGGAGCCACCTCGGGCGCGACGACGGGCGCCTGTTCGGCGGGCGCTGCGAAAGGTGCGGGGCCGTCGGCAACCGGCGCTGCGGCACGCGACGGCCATTCCGGCGTGGTCTCGTTCGCGGCCTGCGGCGCGGCGAAAGGCGCGGGAGTCGGCGCGACCGCCGTGGCGGCAGCGGCGACAATCTCGTCGACCGGCAGCGGCGCAAGCGTCGCCGCGTCGATGCCGCGATCGGCCTCGATCTCCGCAACCACCGAGCGCACATTCTGCGCGGTGATGCGGTGCATCTGTTCGACCGCGCCATAGAGCAGAAGGCGGCTGACCAGCACGTTCAGCTTGCGCGGTACGCCCTCGCTATATTCGAAGATTTCCTCGAACGCGTCGGGGCTGAAGCTGGGGTTGCCCGTCCAGCCGACCTTGCCGAGGCGGTGCAGGATATAGGGTTCGACCTCCTCGGGCTCCATCGGGTCGAGGTGGTGTGTCGCGATCACGCGCTGGCGCAGTTGCTCCAGCGTCGGCGAGTGAAAGAGCGTCTGGCGGAATTCGGGCTGACCGAGCAGGAAGATCTGGAGCAGCGAATGGCCGCCGAGCTGGAAGTTCGACAGCATGCGCAACTCTTCGAGCGCCGAGATCGCCAGATTCTGCCCTTCGTCGACGATCAGCAGCGTGCGGCGACCGGCGCGCGCCTGTTCGCGCAGATATTCCTCCATCGAACGCAGCAATTCGGCCTTGCTCTGCCCTTCCCACTCGATGCCGAATTGTTCGGCGACGAGGCGGAGAAGGTCGTCGCCCTCGACCTGCGTCGACACCAGCTTGACCGCGGTCAGGCGGTTGGGGTCGATCGTGTTCATCAGATGGCCGACGAGCGTCGTCTTGCCCGCGCCCACATCGCCGGTGATGACGATGAAGCCTTCGCCCTGCGCAAGACCATAGCCGAGGTAGGACATCGCTTTCCGGTGCGTGCCGCTCTCGAAATAGAAATGCGGGTCTGGCGTCAGCTGGAACGGACGTCCGGTGAAACCATAGAACTGATCGTACATCGCAAAAATTCCCGTTGCTTGGTCAGAAGTTGTAACGAAGTCCCACCAAAGCTGAACCGATAAGCTGACTGTTGAAACCTTCTTGGTCGAAGGCATTGATGCTGGCCGCGGCCGTCCCCGTCAGGCCGCGCCAGAAGCGCCGCGAATAGGATGTCGTCAGCCCCGCCGACTGAACCTCGCTGGCGCCCGGCGCGCCATTGTCGAAATAATTGACATAGCCCGACAAGGTGAGGTCGGAATCGACGTCGAGCTGACGCCCCGCCGACAGGAAGAGATAATAATTCTCGTCCTTGATTCCGTTGAGATTGCCGATCGGCGACAGCAGCGGCGCGAGCAATTTGCGCCGGTCGTAACCGATGCCGACGCCATAATTCCAGCCGCCGAAGCGCGACGACAGCGACGCCTGTATGCCACGGCTGCGATATTGCGCCGAGGTCGCGTTGCCGAGCTGGTTGCTGAGACAGCCGCCGCCCTGCTGGCCGAAGACGCAGGGGTCGATGTCGCCACTGATCGGATTGCGCGTCGGGTCGAACTGCGTCGGCAGCGCGGCAAGCCCGCCCGACAGGCCGCGACCGAAGCTGGAGAGCCCGTCATAAACGCCGACCTGGATCGAGGTCGCATGATCGGCGCGATAGGAAAAGCTGCCCGTATAGATGGTGTCGCCATAGCGGCGGCCGACCTTGGCGGTCAGCGAGGTACGGCGGCTCGGCTGCCACATCACCCCGGCGTCCCAGATCAGCCCGTCGGTATCGAACGACAGCTGGCGCGGTGCCGATTTGTCGGTGATGAAGCGGCCGTTCGCATCGCGCACCGGCACGCCATTCGCATCGACGACCGGGTTGCGCTGGCCGATCTCGATATCCTCGTAACCGACGCCGCCGAGCAGCGCGACGGTCGGCCCGATCGGCATCGTTACATCGGCGCGGGCGAATTTGCCCTCGTAACGCTGGTCGAGCTGGCTCGCATCCTCGCGCTCATACCCGCCCGACACCTGCCATCCGAACGGCAGGTCGCCGGGCCGCGCGCCGACGCTGGCCCAGGCAACATGGTTGGTCGAGCTGTCGAAAATATCCTGCGGCTGCGTTCCCGGCGACAGGATCGCAGGTTCGTCGACTTCGACCTTGGTATAGCCGAAACGATAACCCGCCCCGACGTCGAGCCCGCCGATGCGCCGCGCGAAGGTCGGGCCGGCGTATAGCGAATATATGTCCGCGGTGTTGCTGGCATCGCCGATGAACAGCCCGCTCGCCGCGCCCTGTCCGTCGGCGCGGGCGCGCGTCGCGAGCGCGCCGGCTTCGAGGTTGAGGCCGCGCGCAGCCTCGATCCGGCCGCGGAGAAGGCCGCTGACAACATCCGAATCGCCGAGATTGTCATTCCATCCGATGCGATGTTCGTAGCGCACCGATCCTGCAAGTTCGGCGCGGTTGGTCACGATCGACGCGTCGACGCCGACTGCAAGGTTCGTATAGGTGAGGACGTCGCCGCCATTCTTGAGGTCGGCGGTCAGCACCTGGTCGATTTCGAGATAAGGGCTGACGTCGACCGTCCGCTGGGTACGGCGGCGATCGGCGCGTTTTTCCGAACGCCCTTTTTCGGGCGCCGACGCACCCGCCGACGCGGCGTCACCGCCGCCCGAACCGGGATTGCCCGAAAATTGCGCATGCGCGCCCGTCGCCGCCCCGGCGAGCAGCAAGGCCGCCAGCGTCGACACATGACGCATGGTGGTGATGGTGCGCATCACGCGCCTCCTTGTCCGTAATAGGTGCCGAAGCGGCGGCCGCCCGGCGAATATTTGACGCCGTTGAGCAGCAGCTGGATGTGCGGGCACGCGCCCATCAGGCCGATCGCGTCGCGCAGCGCCGATTCGAGCGTTTCGTCGGCGCGCACGACCATGATCGTCTGCCCGACATGCCCGGCGAGCACCGCCGCGGGCGATGCCGCGAGCACCGGCGGCGAATCGATGATGAGAATGCGGCCCGGCGCGCCCTGTTCGAGCTGCGCGAACAAAGCCTCGGTCCGCGCCGAGGCGAGCAGTTCGGTATCGTGCATATGGCCGGTGCCCGCGGGCATGACCTTCAGGCCCGGAATATCGGTCTGGATCAGGCAGTCGCCCACCGCCAGGTGCGGATCCGCGAGCGCGTCCATCAGGCCGGGGCCGTCGTCGAGCCCCAAGGCTTCGAGTACGCTCGGCTTGGCGATGTCGGCGTCGATCAGCAGCACGTCGTGATCGGCCTCGACCGCAAGGCTCAATGCGAGGTTCACCGCAGAGAAGGTCTTGCCTTCGCCCGGGTTCGCCGAGGCGATCAGCACGCGGTGGCCGCGCGGCAGGACCGGACGATTGCCGGTACCGCCGAAATTGCGGATCAGCTCGCGCTTCACGATGCGATATTCTTCGGAGATGCCCGTGACGGGGGTTCCCGGCACGATCATGCCACGCGATGTCAGTCGTTCGCGATCGATCGTTCCCTGCCGCGACGGTATGATGGCGGGCGCGGCTTTGGCGACGTCCTTGCGCGGCGACGGCTTCGGTGCCGCGGCCGCAGCTTCGACAGCCGGCGCCGCCTCGACGACAGGCTCGATGATTTCAGGCTTCGTCGCTTCAACGACCGGCTCAACGACCTTCTTCACCTTTTTCGGCGTTTCGGGCGGCAGGCTCGACAGGTCGATCGTCGGCGCGTTGGCGGCGGGATCGAGGCCGAACATGTCAGCCGCGCGTTCAAGGAGCGAGGGCGGGCGCTTGACTTTGCGTTGGTCGTTCATGTCATCGTCCCCCGTCACGCAACCATGCCGCGCTGGATGAATTCCGCGATCAGCAACAGGGCATAAAGGCCCACGAGCGCCCCACCGCCGCCGGCCAGCCAGACGAGCTTTTTGCGCCGGTCGAGATGGCGTTCGGGCGTCACCACTTCGGTGATCGAGCCGATCACGGGCAGCCCGCTCGCGCGTTCGAGCTTGGCCGCGGTCGCATAGCTGGCACGCACCTGGCCGAGGCCGAAGGCCGCGCCGATACCACCGCCGATGCCCGCGAGCAGGACGAGCGTCAGGAACAGCGGCCGGTTGGGCGCTGCAGGACTGGTCGGTTTCGACGGCGGGTCGAGCAGTTCGATCTTGATCGCGTCGGTTTCGGTCTGGACCGAGCCGCGCAGGCGCACCTGTTCGCGCTGAGCGAGCAACTTGTCATACTGCGCCTTGAACGCGGTATATTCGCCATTGATCCGGTCATATTCGGCGGCAATCCCGGGGTTCTGGATCTGCTGCGCCGTGATTTTCGATATGTCGCCCATCAACTGGCCCTTGCGCGCAGACAGCGCGCTGACCGTTGCCTGCCGTTCGGCGCGCATCGCGGCGAGCGAGGCATAGGCCGGGTTCTGCATCCCGCCACCGCCGCCACCCGTGCCTTCGCGATCGGCCATGGCTTTGAGCGACGCGATCTGGCTTTTCAGCGCGATGATGTCGGGGTGCGCGTCGGTCAGGCCGCGCGCGCGCATCGACGACAGTTCATTCTGCGCCCCGGCAAGCTGCTGACGCGCGACGCCGCCGCCGACACCGCCACCCGCCCCCGGGATCGACTGGGGTGTCGAGGCGAGCTGGCCGTTCGCGGCAGCCAGCTGCGCCTGCGCCGACACGAGCTGCGAATCGATCTGGCTGAGTTCGGCGCGCGCCGCATCGACACGCTGCGCCGGCGATCCGGCGCCGCCGGGGATCATGCCAATATTCTGCGCTTCGAACGCGCCGCGGCGCGCTTCGACCTCGCGCAGCGCCTTTTCGCGATCGGCGATCTGGGCGTCGAGGAATTTCAGGCCTTCGCGCGCGTTCATCCGGCCGCCACGAAGCTGATCGTCGCGAAAGACGGTGATCAGGCTGTCGAGAACGCCCGAGGCAAGCTTTGCATTGTCGGCGTCGGACAGGCTGCCGACCGCGACGCTCGAGGTGATTTCGAAGATGTTGTCCTGCTGCGGAACGACCTTGATATTCTTTTGCAGCATCGCGACGGCGCCGGCCTTGTCGCGCTCGCTGGCGCCGGCGGGGAGCAGGCCCGTCGTCGCCGCAACCTTTTCCATGTTGCGCGCGCTGGTCAGCGTTTCGCGGATCTGGTCGATCTGCGGACGTGCGCCGCCGATCTGTGCGTCGTCGGGCAGGATTTCGTTGACGTCGACGAGCAGGCGCGCGCGGCTGTCATAGCGGTTGGGGATCGACGCGATCGCGAGCCAGCCGAGGATGCAGATGCCCCACGCCACCGCCAGCACAAGCCACCGGCGCGTCCAGACGCTGTGCAGCGCGACCCGGAATTCGTCGTAAAGGCTGTTCATCGCTCGAAATCTATCCTTGGGAGATGGGTGGGTGGCCGCCGGTCGATATCAGAACATGCTTTCGGGGATGATGATCACATCGCCCGGCTGAAGCCGCACGTTCGCTTTGATATCGCCGCGCTTGATCAGGTCATTAAGCCGCAGGCCGAACTCCTGCTGCTTCCCACTGCCCTTGTCGAAACGGACGAGTCGCGCCTTATTCCCTGCGGCATATTCGCCCAGCCCGCCGACTGCAATCATTGCGTCGAGCACGGTCATGTTGGCGCGGAACGGGATCGAAGCGGGTTTTTCCGTCGCACCGACGACCCGCACCTGCTGTGAGAAGGTGCTGTTGAAGCTGGTGACGATCACGCTGACGATCGGGTCGGTGATATATTGGCTGAGCTGGAGCTTGAGGTCCTGCTGCAACATCGTGGGGGTTTTCCCCACCGCGGGCATGTCGGTGATCAGCGGCGTGGTGATGCGGCCGTCGGGACGGACCTGTACCTTGCCGCCGAGTTCCGGGTTGCGCCACACAAAGATCTGGAGCTCGTCGAGCGGGCCGATGATGTATTCCTCGCCCGGCCCTTCCTGGTTCGCGACGAAATTGGCGCTGGGCAGTTGCGGCGCGGGACCGCCGGCGCCCATGCAACCCGTCAACGCGGTCGCGGCAATGCCCGAAACCAGCGCGATGCGCGCGACACGGAGCGAGGGGAACGAAGCCATAATCCAATCAACCTTTCGAGCCGTCAGGGGGACCGCGTTCCGGAAACTCCGCGGCGACAGCCATTGCGTCAGCTTCCGCAATTGCTCGAAAAGGGTGAACATAATGTTAGTATTGAACTAAGTTTGGACCGCGCTCGTCGCAACCTGTCCCAATCAGGAACAGATTCGGGCACATCAGACGAGCATTTCGCGTGCCGGTCCCTGTCCGAGAAAGGTCGCCGGGCTCGCGCTCGCGCCATAGGCGCCGGCAAGGAAGATCGCGATGAGGTCGCCGACGTCGGCACGCGGCAGCGCGATCTGGTCGCCGAGGCGGTCGAGCGGCGTACAGAGGCAACCAACGACCGAGACGGTTTCGACGGATTCGGCCCCAAAGCGACCGGCGACCGCGATCGGATAGTTGCGGCGGATCACGGTGCCGAAATTGCCGCTCGCGGCGAGCTGGTGATGGAGACCGCCGTCGGTGACGAGGAAGGTTTCGCCATGGCTCAGCTTCCGGTCGACGACGCGGGTCAAATAGACGCCCGCCTCCGCAACGAGCCAGCGGCCGAGTTCCATCGCGAAATGACTTTTGGCGAGCACCGGATCGCGCGCCGCGAGCGTCTCGCCGAGCGCCGCGCCGACGGCGGCGACATCGACCGGCTTGTCGCCAGGAAAATAGGGCACGCCCATCCCGCCGCCGAGATTGACGAGCGGCGGGGTTTCACCGATCTCGTTCGCCAGCCGCGCGGCGAGCGCAACCGTTTGGGCCTGCGTTTCGGCAATGGCCGTAGCGTCAAGCGCCTGCGATCCGGCAAAAATATGGAAGCCCTGCCAATCAGCGCCAGCGGCGATCAGGCGCCGGACAAGCGCCGAAACCTCGGCGGCATCGACGCCGAAAGGCTTGGCACCGCCGCCCATCTTCATGCCCGATCCCTTGAGGTCGAAGTCGGGATTGACGCGTACCGCAAGGCTGGGCGTGAGGCCGAGATGGTCTGCGATCGACAGCGCCCGTTCGGCCTCACCCGCGGATTCGAGGTTGAGCGTCGCTCCCGCGCTGATCGTCGCTTCGAGTTCGCGGTCGCGCTTGCCCGGGCCGGCAAAGCTGATGTCCCCCGCCGGCATTCCGCTGGCGAGCGCGGCCTTGAGTTCGCCGCCCGAGGCGACGTCGAACCCGTCGACCAACCGCGCCATGAAGGCGAGCAGAGGTGCGTAAGGGTTCGCCTTCATCGCATAATGAAGCTGCACCCCGCCGGGCATCGCGGCGCGCCATTCGGCGACGCGCGCGGTCAGCATCGCGCTGTCATATGCGAACAGCGGCGTATCGCCCGCAACGTCGGCGAGCGCCTCAGCACGGTCGCCGCCGATCAGCAGCATGCCGCTGACATCGGCGCGGAAAGCGGGCGGGATCGGACCATGCGGTTTCATGCCGTCGTCTCCTTTGCCCAATCGGCCGCGATCGCCGTGCGGTCGAGCTTGCCATTGGGATTGCGCGGCAGGGCATCGCGCCACTCGATCGCCTGCGGCTGCATGAAATTGGGAAGATTCTGGCGCAGATGTGCCGCAAGTCCTTCTTTCGCGACGCCGTCCTTGCCGCGAACGATCAGGATAATCGCGGCCCCAAGCCGCGGGTCGGGAACACCGAAGGCCACGGCTTCATAAATCACCCCCGACCCCACCGCGACATCCTCGACCTCGGTCGGACTGACGCGGTTGCCCGCTGTCTTGATCATCGCATCGTCGCGGCCGACGAAATAGAGCAGGCCATCGGCGTCGCGGCGCACCGTATCACCGGACCATACTGCGGTGCCGCCATATTCCGACGCGCACGGTGTGGCTTTGAAACGCTGCGCGGTGCGTTCCTCGTCGCGCCAGTAGCCCTTGGCGACGAGGGGGCCGCAATGGACGAGTTCGCCGGGCTCCTCGTCCGCGGCGATCGTTCCGTCGGGCCGGCACACCAATATCTCGGCATGCGGGATCGCGCGGCCCATCGAAGTCGGATGATCGGCGACCAGTTTCGGATCGAGAAAGGTCGAGCGGAACGCCTCGGTCAGCCCGTACATCGGATAGATGTCGGCCGCCGGAAACGTCGCTCGCATCGCCTCGATCAGCGACGGCGTCAGCGCGCCGCCGCTGTTGGTCAGGCGCTTCAGATGCGCCGCCGCCTCGGCGGGCCATTCGGCCTCGACGAGTTGCACCCAGAGTGGCGGTACGCCGGCGAGCGTCGTAGCGCCGTGCCGCGCCACCGCCTTTACGACGTCGCGCGCGGTCAGATAATCGAGCGGCACGACCGATGCGCCGGCATACCAGCTCGAAAGCAGCTGGTTCTGCCCGTAGTCGAAACTGAGCGGCAGCACGGCGAGAACACGGTCGTGGGGCGCGATCTTGAGATAGGAGGCGACGCTTTCAGCACCCAGCCACAGGTTCGCGTGGCTGAGCATCACGCCCTTGGGCCGGCCGGTCGATCCGCTGGTATAGAGGATGGCGGCGAGATCGTCGGGCTCGGCAACCGAGAGCGGAAGCCCCTGCCCGCCCGAATCAATGACTTCCTCGCCGATCTTCAGATCCTGCACCGCGCATTCGTCGGGCAGCCCCACGCCAAGCATCTCGGCGCGCGCGCCATTGGTGACGAGCAGCTTTGCGCCGCTGTCGGACAGGATATGTCCGACCTGCGCGCCCTTGAGCAGTGGATTGACGGGCACATGGATCAGCCCGGCGCGCGCCGCAGCGAGCGGTATCAGGCAGGCGAGCCGCGTCTTCGCGCTCCAGCTCGCGACACGCTCGCCCGGACCGCCGGCCTGTTCGAGCAGCCACGACGCCAGTCGACCGACCCCTGCATCGAGGTCGGCGAAGCTTGTGACCTTGTCGCCGATCAGCAGCGCGGCCGCGTCGGGCGCGCCGCAGCAGGCGAGATGGTCGATCGGCCTTGAAGATGGGTTTTCGGCTTTGGTCATCGGCTGTTAGGACAAGAATGATAGAGGGCAGCACCATGCAAGGGAACGGTGAACATCACGCTAATGATGAGCGGCTGCCCGCCACGGCGCGCGCGGATGGCTTTGCGTCGCCTTTCGACCGTGCAGCGTGGTTCGACCTGCTCGCCGCGCATGGTTTCGCCGGCCTGGGCCGGATCGACGCACGGGGCAGCGTCGGCGCGACGCGGGCCTGGTTGCCGCTGCGGGTCGAAACACCGGGCAATTTCGTCGGTCTGACCAACTGGTACAGCTTTTCCATCCGCCCGCTGTTCGAGGGCGACGCCGATCGCGACGCCGCCCTTCGCGCGCTGGCAACCGATCTGCGCCAAAGGGCCGCGCGCCTGACGCTGTATCCCGTCATCAACCCCGACGCTTTGACCGCTGCGCTGGGTGCCGCGGGCTGGTGGGTAAGAAAAACGGCGGCGGGCGATCGCCACTGGCTCGACCTCGGCGAAATGGACCATGACGCCTGGTGGGCGAGCCGCCCTGGCGCGCTGCGCAACACCGTCCAGCGCAAAGCAAAGAAGGGTATCGTCGATATCCAGCTGCTCACCGCTTTCGACCCGGGAAGCTGGGCCGCCTATGAACAGATTTATGCGGCGAGCTGGAAACCCGAAGAAGGCGACCCCGCATTGCTGCGCGCCTTTGCCGAGATAGAAAGCGAACGCGGCACATTCCGCATGGGAATCGCGCGCATCGATGGCGTGCCCGTCGCGGCGCAGTTCTGGACGGTCGAGGACGGCACCGCCTTCATCCACAAGCTGGCGCATGTCGAGGACAGTCTGAAAGCCTCACCCGGCACATTGCTTTCAGCAGCGCTGTTCCAGCATGTGATCGAAGTCGATGGCGTGAAGCGCGTCGATTTCGGCACCGGTAACGACGGGTACAAGCGCGACTGGATGAACCGGCACGATCCTTTGTGGCGCATCGAGGCTTTCAATCCGTCGCGCATCGCGGCATGGGGTCCGGCATTGAAGGCATATGCCCGTTCCGTGTCGAGGAAAGAAAAGTGACCGATAGCAATTCCGTCGATGCCACCCTGCGCGCCCTGCTTGCCGATGTGCTTGGCCTGGGTGAGGCGCGCGCGGCTGCGCTGACCGATGACAGCGGCCTGTTCGGCGAATTGCCCGAATTCGATTCGATGGCAGTCGCGACCGTGCTGACCGAAATGGAAGACCGGTTGGGCATCATCATCGACGATGATGAAGTCGACGGTGAAATCTTTGAAACCTACGGTAATTTGCTCGCCTTTTCGCTGCGCAAAGCGACCGACTGAGCCCGTCGGCGCGCATGAACGAACATATTCTGCGCATCACCCCCGCGGGGCCAGCCCGCGCCACCGTCCTGATCGTTCCGCCACTGTTCGAGGAAGCGAACCGCACGCGACGCACGCTGGTGCTCGCGATGCGTGCGTTGGCGGCGGACGGGTTTGCGGCGGTGCTGCCCGATCTGCCGGGGCAGAATGAGAGCCTGGTTCCGCTGGTCGAGGTCGATCTGGATCGCTGGCGGAATGCGCTTGCCGAAGTTGCGGCAACGATCGACGGACCGGTGATGATGGCGTCGGTGCGCGGGGGCGCATTGATCGATCATAAGGTGAAAGCCGCAGCATGGTGGCGCCTGACGCCCGTCGGCGGGGCGTCACTGCTCCGCACGCTGATGCGCGCGCGGGTAAGTGCCGATCGTGAGGCAGGCGTAACATCTTCGCTCGAAAGTCTGCAGGATGAGGCGAAATCCGCGCCGCTGTTGCTCGCCGGCAATCGCTTGTCGTCCGCGATGATCGCCCAGCTCGGCGCGAGCGAGGCGCAAGCGGTGGAACCGTTGCGCAGCATCGGCCTTGGCCCCGACGGCGTGGCGGGAACGCCGCTGTGGCTGCGCGCCGAGCCCGGCGAAGATGCCGCCATGGCGCAGGCGATCGCCACCGATATTGCCGCATGGAGCAAGACATGCGGCATCAGCTGAGCTTTGCCTGCGAGGGCGCGACGCTCGCCGCGAGCCTCGACGCGGCGGCGAGCGGCACCGGGCTGCTGATCGTATCGGGCGGCAACGAGATTCGCAGCGGCGCGCATCGCGGGATGGCGATGCTCGCGGCGCGGATTGCCGAGGCCGGCCATCCGGTGTTCCGTTTCGATCGGCGCGGGATCGGCGACAGCGAGGGCGCGAATGACGGGTTCGAAAGCAGTGGGCCGGATATCGCCGCGGCGATTGCGGCGTTTCGCGAGGCGGCGCCACATGTCACGCATATCGTCGCCTTCGGCAATTGCGATGCGGCGAGCGCCTTGTTGCTGCACCAGCCGTTGGCGCTCGATGGCCTCATCGTCGCCAACCCGTGGACTTACGATAGCGACGGCGAAGAAAGCGATGCGCCAGCCTTGCCGCCCGCTTCGGCGATCCGCGCGCGTTACCTGTCGCGGTTGAAAGACCCGCGGAGCCTGTTGCGCCTGTTCAAGGGCGAGGTCGATCTCCGCAAATTGTTCCGCGGGCTATCCGCGCTCAAACAGCCGCCGCAACAGCGGGCGCCCGATAGCCTTGCCGACCGGATCGACGCGACGCTCGCCGAACTCCTCTGTCCGGCGACGATCCTGCTCGCGACCGACGATCGGACCGCACAGGCTTTCATCGAAAGCTGCGGCCCGTCGCTTGCCTATATCGAGAAGAATCCCAGCACCCTTCGCGTCGAGCGCCTCGCCAGCGCCTCGCACAGCTTCGCCGGCGACGATGGCGAGTGGCTCGCACAGCGGATTTTGGCGGTGCTCGCCGCTCAGGCGTCCGCCATCGCGTGATATTCGGCCTCTGCGAGGAAGCGTTCGGCGTCGAGTGCCGCCATGCAGCCCATGCCCGCCGCCGTCACCGCCTGACGATAAACCTTGTCGGTGACGTCGCCGGCGGCGAAGACGCCGGGGATCGAGGTCAGCGAGGTGCCGGGCGTGACCTGAAGATAGCCGTCGTCGTCCAGCGGCAACTTGCCCTTGAACAGTTCGGTGGACGGGCTGTGGCCGATGGCGACGAAGCCGCCGTCGGTGGGCTCGAAGCTCGCCTCACCGGTGACGGTGTCGACGAGATCGACGCCGACGAGGCCGGTCAGGCCCTCGCCCGCAACAAAGCGTTCGACGCGCTTGTTCCACAGCGTCTTGATCTTCGGATTAACCGCGAGCCGGTCCTGCAGGATCTTTTCGGCGCGCAGGCTGTCGCGGCGGTGGATCAGGGTGACATCCTCGCTGTGGTTGGTGAGGTAGAGAGCTTCCTCGACCGCCGTGTTGCCGCCGCCGATCACCACGACCTTCTTGCCGCGATAGAAGAAGCCGTCGCACGTCGCGCAGGCCGAAACGCCCTTACCGCCGAGTTCCTGTTCGCCCGGAACGCCGAGCCATTTGGCCTGCGCACCCGTCGCGATAACGAGCGTATCGGCCATATAGACGTCGCCGCCGTCGCCGGTCAGCTTGAACGGACGGCGCGAGAGGTCGACGTCGACGATCGTATCCCAGATCATGCTGGTGCCGACGTGCATCGCCTGCGCGGTCATCTGTTCCATCAGCCACGGCCCCTGCACGACTTCGGCAAAGCCCGGGTAGTTTTCGACGTCGGTGGTGATCGTCAACTGGCCGCCGGGCTGGAGCCCCTGCACCACGATCGGCTGCATGCCAGCACGCGCCGCATAAATCGCGGCCGACAGGCCGGCGGGGCCGGAACCGAGGATGAGCATCTTGGTGTGGTGAACGCTGGGCATGACGATCTTTCTTGGGCTGTGCCGGTACGCACAGATGGGTGTTGCCAACTGCGCTAGCAAGGGTCACCTTCCGCGCCAAGGGGAGACTGGCGAATGGCAAGCTGGTGGGAACGTCACGGGGTGCCGCGATTGATCAAATGCGCCTGTTCGCAGGGGCAGATCATGAAGGCGCGCAGCAAGGTCGTGCCGCATGCGCGCGGACATGTGCTGGAGCTTGGCTGCGGCGGCGGCATCAATATGGAATTTTATCGGCCCGGGCAGATCGAGAGCTTCAGTGGACTCGACCCCTCGCCCGAACTGCTTGCGATGAGCGTCGCAGCAGCGGCAGCGCGCGGGATCGACGCCGACATCCGCGAAGGCGTCGGCGAGGCGATGCCGTTCGAGAGCGCGCAGTTCGACACCGTCGTCACCACCTTCACGCTATGTTCGGTCGCCGATCAGGCCGCAGTGCTGGGCGAGATCCGCCGCGTGCTGAAACCCGGCGGAACCGCGCTGTTTCTGGAGCATGGCGGTGCGCCCGATGCCGGCGTTGCGACCTGGCAACGGCGGATCGAGCCGGTGTGGAAGCGCATCGGCGGCAATTGCCATCTGACCCGTCCGATCGGCGATGCCTATGAACGCGCCGGTTTTGCGGTCGAACGCCAAGGCGCGGCGTACATGCCCAAGACGCCGAGACCATTTGGCTGGGTCGAATATGGAGCGGCGCGCCCCGCGTAGCGAAAGGATATCGCGATGTTGCGATTCTGGCTTGTCACCCTCACCGCGCTGTTCTTGCTCGCACCGTCGGCGGCCGAGGCGCGCAAGGTCGCGCTGATCATCGGCAATGGCGATTATGCGAACACCAGCCGGCTGGCGAACCCCGCGAACGACATCAGGATCATCGCCGCGTCGGCACGCCAAGCGGGATTCGACGATGTGACCGTCGCCGCCGACCTCGCGGTCAATGATTTCCAGAAAGCGATGCGCGATTTCCGCGCCAAGGCTGACGGGGCCGAGGTCGCGATGGTCTATTATGCCGGGCACGGAATCGAAGCGCAGGGCAAGAACTGGCTGATACCGACCGATGCGCAACTGAAATCCGACCTCGACCTGCCCTATGAGGCGATCAATCTCGACCGCCTGATGGAATCGGTGTCGGGCGCGCAGATCCGCATGATCGTCCTCGATTCGTGCCGCAACAATCCGTTCGGGCGGTCGTGGAGATCGGGAACGCGCGCGGTCGCGAACGGGCTGGCGGGGGTCGAGGCCGATGATGTGCTCGTGATCTTCGCCGCCGCGCCGGGGCAGACGGCCGCCGATGGGGCAAACGGCAACTCGCCCTTTGCGACCTCGCTCGCGAAGCGCCTGCCGCAGCCCGATACGCCGGTGCAGCTGCTCGGCGGGCTGATCCGCGACGATGTGCTCAAGGCGACCTCGGGCAGCCAGCGGCCGTTCGTGAGCGCCAGCATCACGGGAACCCCCGTCTATCTGGTCCCGCGAACGGCGCCTGTCGCCGCGCCAGCGACTTCGGGCGATCGCGCGGCGCTGGAGGATCTGCTTTGGAAGGGCGCGGTCGCGGACAACAGCGTGCGCGCGTTCAGCGCCTATCTCGCCGAATTCCCCGCGGGGAAATTTGCGGGACAGGCGGGCGAGAATATCAGCCGGCTGCTCAAGAACCCCGGTGCCGCCGCGCCGACCGCAATCACCACCGCAGCCCCGCCGCCCGCCGCAGCGAGCCGAAAATTCATCCTGTCGAACATCCGCGTCGAATGCGTCAAACTGACGGGTCGGCTGGGACTCGGGCTTCCCGATCAATTGTTCCTGCGCTTCAACACCGGGCAGCGCTTTCCCGAGGGCAAGAGCGAGATTTATTCGATCAAGCGAGGCGAAAGCTGGGTGGTCCCCGAAAGCTTTGCGTTCGACCAGCCGGTGAGTTTCCAGCTCCGCGAATTCGACGATATCGGCGGCAGCGACAATATCGGGACGATCGATATCGGCGATACGCCGGGGACGTTCACGAAAACGCTCGACGGCGATGCCAGCGACTATCGGGTGACCTATATGGTGACGATCGGATAGCGACCGGTGGTAGCATAGAGCTCCCGCGCCGGCACACGCTACGAAGGAGGACATATGACCGCCTGTTCGCACGAAGCCGCGATCCACGAGGTCGTCCCGAGCGCCAAGGGGTGCGAGGACTGCCTGCGGACGGGCGGCATATGGGTGCATCTGCGCCTTTGCCGCACCTGCGGGCATGTCGGCTGCTGCGACGATTCGCCCGCACGCCACGCGCGGGCGCATTTTCACGAGACGCAGCATCCGATCATCGAGGGTTATGATCCGCCCGAGGGATGGGGTTGGTGTTATGTGGACGATGTCGTCGTCGCGCTTCCCGACCAGACACCGCAAATCGGCCCGATCCCGCGCTATTTTTAAGCGCCCGCCTTCCCTCATCTGTCGGATTAACTTACAGTTTACCATAAGCCCGGCGCGCCGAATCCCGCATTTGCGCCAGTGGCACGACGCTTGCTTAGGCTATGGTGATGCTGAAAAAAATCGGACGCCTGTTCGTCATCAAGACCCGCTTCGAAGCGTGCCTCATCATCTATGCACTGGCCGTCGGCGCGATGGCGCGGGGCGCCGCCTATATCCACGAATATCCTGGAACCGGCGGCAAATTGCTGTTGCTCGCCTGTACCGGATCGGTGTTCCTGGCCGGTGCGAAGATTTTCGACTGCCTGCGTTATGAACAGGCAGCGGAGGCCGCGAGACAGGCCGAATAGACCAGCAGCCTTTCGCCGGTCATCCAGATGTGCGAAAGCGCGGCGATGAGCAGGATCAGCGGCCGTCCGACCATCCACACCGAGCATGTCTACGGTCTCAGCCTGCGTGTCGCGCGATGGCGTGAGGGCACGTCGGGCACGCCGCTCCTGTTCCTCAACGGCATCGGCGCCGATCTGGCCGCCGCGGCACCGCTGCTCGCGCAGATTCACGGCCGCGAGGTATGGACGCTCGATATGCCCGGGGTCGGCGGGTCGCCCGACGCGCTGCTGCCCTATGGTGCGTCGACGATCGCGGCGGTGGTGATGGAGATCGCCGACCGGTTGGGTCACAAGCTGATCGACGTCGCCGGCTTCAGTTGGGGCGGCGCGCTGGCGCAGCAGATAGCGATCCAGTTTCCCGGGCGCGTTCGTCGGCTGGTGCTGATGGCGACGACGCCGACGGTGAGCGCGCCGGGGATCGGCTGGGCCGCGCTGCTCGACGACGATATGCTGGCGAGCGGCCTGAAGCTGCCGACCGCGACCCCGCTCGGCCTCGCGTATCAGACGATGGCGATGGCGGGATGGACCAGCGTTGCGACGTTGCCGCTGATGAAAGACAAGCCCGTGCTGATCCTGATGGGTGAGCGCGACGGGGTCGTTCCCGCATGCCATGGGCAGGCGATAGCCGAT
Organism: Sphingopyxis sp. YR583; assembly: GCF_900108295.1. Taxonomy (NCBI): domain Bacteria; kingdom Pseudomonadati; phylum Pseudomonadota; class Alphaproteobacteria; order Sphingomonadales; family Sphingopyxidaceae; genus Sphingopyxis; species Sphingopyxis sp. YR583. The sequence continues at coordinate 421,307 of NZ_FNWK01000001.1, forward strand.
CTGGTCGACGGCGCGGTGCTGGAGGTGGTGCCGGGATCGCACCTCTTCCCGTTCACCCACGCCGCGGCGATTTCCGTGCGGATCAGCGCGTTTCTGGATTCGCCCGCGACGGGTCAGCGAGCCGCCGCTTGATGAAATCGGTGATTGCGGCGGCAGTCGCATCGGGGGCTTCCTCCATCGGCAAATGACCGATGCCCGGCAGCATCGCGACCTCCGACCCCGCGATGCGTTCGTTGAACGTCTTGGCGGCGGTCGGGTTGATGATCCGGTCCCTGTCGCCGAACAGGATCAGCGTCGGCGCCGCGATCTCGCCGACGCGCGCCGCCATCGCGGGTTCGCGGTCCATGCGCGCGCGCAGCACGGTCGCCGCGCGATTGCCCGGAAAACGCAGCAATTCCCAATAGCGGTCGATCATCGCGTCATCGACGATCTCCTGCTTCTCGATCGACCCGCGCAGCGATTGTTCGACGAGCGTCCGCGGCGTGACCCGCGTCGCGAGCCAGCGTCCGAAGGGGTATTCGAGAACGCGAAAGCCGACGTTCGATTCGGGCCGCTTCTCGCCCCGCCGCAACGGCATGCCTGCGGCGTCGATAAGCAAAAGCGCATCGACGCGGTCGGGCTGCGCGAGCGCGTAACGCCAGCTGACCCAGCCGCCCATCGAATTGCCGCCAAGGACGAAATGGTCGAGCCCGAGCTTCGCCGCGACGACGTCGACCGCATCCATCATGCCCTGCGCCGAATAGTCGGTGTCGGGAGTCGCGCCGGTCAGGCCGTGACCCGGCAGATCGAGCGTGACCACGCGATAGGTCTCGCCGAGCCGCTCCACCATCGGTTCCCAGGTGTGGAGACTGGCGTTGGCACCATGGATCAGGATGATCGCCCTGTCGCCGCGTTTGCCCTGATCGCGGTAATGAATGCGCTGCCCCGCCGGGCCGTCCACAAAAGCGCCGGCAGGGCCGCTATATTTGGCGATCATCGCGGCGCGATCGGTGTCGGGGGTCAGGAGCAGCAGGAAGCCCACGACGATCATTATCACCAGCGCAAGCGGGATCAGTACCCGTTTGCGGCGGAAGAATGGACGCCGCGGCGGCGGCGGTGGGTCGAAATCCATGTCGTCGGCGATCATCATGCCCCCCTCAAGGCCTGGCGCGACCCTAACGAACAAGTCGGATGGGTCAATCTATCCCCAAGGTCAGTTCCTATGGGTGAAGCGACCTGCGGAAGGTTTCGGGCAGGAAGAGCAGCCCGACCACCAATGTGATCACCGCGACGATCACCGGATACCAGAGACCATAATAGATGTTGCCCGTCGCCGCGACCATCGCGAACGCCGTCGTCGGCAGGAAACCGCCGAACCAGCCGTTGCCGATATGATAGGGCAGCGACATCGCGGTGTAGCGAATACGGCTGGGGAACAGTTCGACCAGCAGCGCCGCGATCGGGCCGTAGACCATCGTCACTAGCAGAACGAGATAGAAGAGGACCGCGACGACGAGCGGCTTGTTGATCGCCTTCGGATCGGCGGCGGCGGGATAGCCCGCGTCGCCGGTCGCAGCGGCGAGTTCCTTGCGGAAAGCGTCGGCTGCGCTCGCGCGGTCGTTTTCGGCAAGACGCCACGGTTCGGGCGCGACCAGGACGCGGTCGCCGATCGTGACGGTCGCCGGCTGCCCCGTGTGGCGGGGACGAATGGTGCTGGTGTAGCTGACGCCCGCCTTTGCCAGCGCCGATTTGGCGATATCGCAGCCGGTGCTTTCGAACTTTTCCTTGCCCACCGGATCGAACTGGAACGCGCAGGCGCCCGGGTCGGCGCTGACCTTTACCGCAGCGCTGGCCTGCGCCTTTGCCATCGCGGGATTGGCAGCCTCGGTCAGCATCTGGAACGCCGGGAAATAAGTGATCGCGGCGAGCGCGCAGCCCGCGAGAATGATCGGCTTGCGCCCGACCTTGTCGCTGAGCCAGCCGAAAAAGATGAAGAAAGGGGTGCCGAGCGCAAGCGCAATGGCGATCAGGATGTTCGCGGTCGCGCCGTCGACCTTCAGCGTCTTTTCGAGGAAGAAGAGCGCGTAGAATTGCCCCGAATACCAGACCACCGCCTGCCCCGCGACCGCCCCGAACAGCGCGACGATCACCCATTTGAGGTTCTCCCAGCGGCCGAAGGCTTCGGTGAGCGGTGCCTTTGAGGTCGTGCCCTCCTCCTTCATCTGCTTGAAGACGGGGCTTTCCTCGAGCTGGAGGCGGATCCAGAGCGAGACGCCGAAAAGGATCACCGAGATCAGGAACGGGATGCGCCAGCCCCAGTCGGCAAAGGCCTCTTCGCCCATCGTCGAGCGAATGACGATGACGACGCCGAGTGCCGCGAACAGGCCGAGCGTCGCCGTGGTCTGGATAAAACTGGTAAAAAGGCCGCGCTTGCCGTCGGGCGCATGTTCGGCCACATAAGTAGCGGCACCGCCATATTCGCCGCCGAGCGCGAGCCCCTGGACGAGACGGAGCAGCACGAGCAGGATCGGCGCCGCGACGCCGATCGACGCATAGCTGGGCAAAACGCCGACGAGGAAGGTCGACACGCCCATCAGGCCCATGGTGACGAGAAAGGTGTTCTTGCGCCCGACAAGGTCGCCGATGCGCCCGAAGACCACCGCGCCGAAGGGCCTTACCGCAAAGCCCGCGGCGAAGGCTGCGAGCGCGAAGATGAAGCCGGTGGTTTCGTTGACGCCCGAGAAGAATTGCGCCGAAATGATCGTCGCGAGCAGGCCGTAAAGGTAGAAATCATACCACTCGAACACCGTGCCGAGCGACGAGGCCAGGATGACCTTGCGCTCGCTCTGCCGGGTATCGATTACCGCCGCGTGCTCGCCGTTCGTCATCCGCTACCCCTTCGCCCGTTATCGTGTCGGGCGAAGGGTCTAGCGGATGGGCGGAACGCGTCAACCGACGCGCTTGACCGCACCCTTGTGCGCACCGACGCTCTTGTTGCGCGGGCGGAAGCGACGCTTGCGCTGGCCTTCGGCGCCTTCGCCAGCAGGCGCGCCATCACGGCGCGGACCGCGATCGCCGCGCGGCTTGTTGCCGTCACGGCCGCGCAACGCGTCTTCGCGCTGGCGCTGCGGGTTGCGGCCCTGGCTGCCGGTGTCGCGCGGCGGCTGCGCCGGCTTGGGCAGGTTGCGCACCAGCTCGTTGAAATTCTCGGGCAGCGGCATCGGTTCGGACTTGCTCCGCGTGACGCGCTCGATGTCGCGCATGTACGGACGCTCGTCGGGGGCGATGAAGCTGATCGCCTTGCCCTCTGCCCCGGCGCGCGCGGTGCGGCCGATGCGGTGGACATATTGTTCGGGCACGTTCGGGATCTCGAAGTTGATCACATGGCTGACGCCCGACACGTCGATGCCGCGCGCGGCAATGTCCGTCGCGACAAGCAGCTTGATATCGCCCGAGCGGAATGCCTGCAGCGCATGGGTGCGCTGCGATTGGCTCTTGTTGCCATGGATCGCCATCGCCTTGATGCCCGCGCCCGCGAGGTGCCGCACGACGCGGTCGGCGCCATGCTTGGTGCGGGTAAAGATGAGCGCGCGGTCGATATCCTCGCTGGCGATGACCGAATGGAGCAGCGCCTGCTTTTCCTTCTGCTCGACGAAGGTCGAATATTGGCTGATCTTTTCGACCGTCGTCGCCGCCGGGGTGACCGACACGGTCACCGGATCCTCGAGGAATTGTTCGGCGAGGTGCGCGATTTCCTTCGGCATCGTCGCCGAGAAGAAGAGATTCTGGCGGCGCGACGGCAGCAGCTTTGCAATGCGGCGCAGCGAGTGGATGAAGCCCATGTCCATCATCTGGTCGGCTTCGTCGAGAACGAAGATTTCGACGTCGTCGAGACGCAGCGCTCGCTGGTCGATCAGGTCGAGCAGACGGCCCGGCGTGGCGACGAGGATTTCGACGCCCTGCGCAAGATCGCGGATCTGCTTGTTGATCGGCACACCGCCGAAGACGGTCGAGACGCGCAGCTTGGTGAAGCGGCCATAGTCGCGGCAGCTCTGCGCGATCTGCGCTGCGAGTTCGCGCGTCGGCGCAAGCACGAGCATGCGGCAGCTGCGCGGGTTGGTCTTGTGCGGATAGGTGATCAAATGGTGGATCGAGGGCAGCGAAAAGCCTGCGGTCTTGCCGGTGCCGGTCTGCGCGATACCGCACAGGTCGCGGCCCTTCATCAGCGGCGGGATCGCCTGCGTCTGGATCGGGGTCGGCTGGGTATAATCCTTGGCGGCAAGCGCGCGATTGATGTCGGCGTGCAGGCCAAAGTCGTTGAAAGTCGTCATAAAATACTCACATAGGGCGACGCGCAGGCGCATCCGTTCGCATCGAACGGACGGCGCACGGCCGCGGGTTCGAAACGACCCGCGTGAAAGGGTGCCTCTGGGGACAAAGCGCCGGTCCGGCTCGTCCCGCGCCTGTTTCGGGCGGGAAAATCACGCTGCCGGTGGTTGCGGCGGGTGATCCCGCCATGCTGCGCTGCACAATATATGGCATAGTGCCCGCAATTTTGCAAGCTGGTTACGAATGTAAGTGTCGCGTGCCTTGTCGAAACGCCTTTCTTTCTGCATCAAAAGCGAAAGAGGGAGCGGAATATGACCGAGAAGATCATCGTCATCGACGAAGGCACGACGTCGACGCGCACGATGCTTTTCGGCGTCGACGGTACGCCGCTCGGCAGCGCGCAGCGCGAAATTCGCCAGCATTATCCCGGCCCCGGGCTGGTCGAGCATGATGCCGCCGAAATCTGGGAGGCGACCCTTGCCTGCACGCGCGAGATGATCGCGCAGGCGGGCGGCGCCGACCAGATCGCGGCGATCGGGATCACCAACCAGCGCGAGACGGTGGTATTCTGGGATCGCACGACCGGCGAGCCGCTTGCCCATGCGATCGTGTGGCAGGACCGGCGTTCCGCCGCCGACTGTACCGCGCTGAAGGAAGCCGGCCACGAAGCCATGGCGCAGGCGAAGAGCGGGCTGTTGCTCGACCCCTATTTTTCGGGGACGAAGATCGGCTGGGCGCTGAAAAACTGGCCGCAGCTCAAGGAAGCCGGCGACCGGCTCGCGGTCGGTACGGTCGAATCCTATCTGATCTATCGCCTGACCGGCGGGGTGCATGTCAGCGACGCCAGCAACGCCTCGCGCACGCTGCTGATGGACATCAACGGCCGGGGCGGCTGGGATAGCGATCTATGCGACCTGCTCGGCGTGCCGATGACGCTGCTTCCCGAGATCACCGGTTGCACGACGACCGTCGGCACCACCCATCCCGATCTGTTCGGAGCCGCCATTCCGATCTGCGGCATGGCGGGCGACCAGCAGGCGGCGACAATCGGCCAGGCATGCCTGTCGCCCGGGCAGACCAAGGCGACCTTCGGCACCGGCGCCTTCATCCTGTCGGCCAGCGGCCCGGTGCGCCCGCAATCGAAGAACAGATTGCTCGCAACGGTGCTGGTGCAGGAAGGCGATGTCCGCTCCTATGCGCTCGAGGGATCGGTGTTCGTCGCCGGCAGCCTGATCAAATGGCTGCGCGACGGTCTCGGCCTGCTCGCAAGCGCCAGCGAGAGCGAGGGCCTCGCGCGGTCGGTTGCCGACAATGGCGGCGTCTATCTGGTCCCCGCCCTGTCGGGGCTCGGCGCGCCGCACTGGCGTCCCGATGCTCTCGCGGCGCTGTCGGGGCTGAATTTCGCGACGACCAAGGCGCATGTTGCGCGCGCCGCGCTCGAGGCGCAGGCTTATCAGGCGCAGGATCTGAAATCGGCCTTCGCCGCCGACGGGGCCGACTGGGCCGAAGTCCGGATCGACGGCGGCATGGCCGCGAACGACTGGATGGCGCAGGATCTGGCCGACATGCTGGATATCGTCGTCGAGCGGCCCGATTTCGTCGAAAGCACCGCGCTCGGCGCCGCGATGCTCGCCGCGACCGGAGCCGGGCTGTATCCGGACCTTGCGAGTGCGGCCAAAGCGATGCGCGGCACCGCGACGCGTTTCACGCCGGCACTCGATGCCGAGAAACGCAAAACGCGCCTTGCCGGGTGGCAAAGCGCGCTTGCAAAGGTTCTGGGCTGATCCCCGGCATTGCCGGGGCCGCCAACCCTTAACGCTTGAGCGACAGACCGCCGAAACGCTTGTTGAACTTCGCGACCTGACCGCCCGCATCGAGCAGACGTCCGGTGCCGCCGGTCCATGCCGGGTGCGCGGTCGGGTCGATTTCGAGCGTCATCACGTCGCCCTCTTTGCCCCAGGTCGAGCGCGTCTGATATTCGGTGCCATCGGTCATCTTGACCGTGATCATGTGATAGTCGGGGTGCGTGTCTTTTTTCATCTCTTTGGCTCCTGTGCCGCTGGTTACCGACCAGCCGCGTGAGTCGATGCTTCCCCGTCCGGGGCCGCGAAGCGGCGTCCCCTAACGGGCAAAGCCATAATTTGCAAGGGGGCGCATTATTTCCGGCTGACGCCGGAAGCGGCACCGGCGCCGCCTACCGGAAAATCAGTCGCTCGGCGGATCGGCGATCATTGCGGTGAACTGGCATTCGGTCGCCAGTTGGCCGTTCAGCATCGCCTTGCCTTCAAACTTGCAGATATTCCGCTTTGCCTGAAGGATGGTGACGTGAAGGTCGAGCAGCACGCCGGGCTCGACGGGCTTGCGGAACTTCACCCCGTCGATGCCCATGAAATAGACGAGCTTGCCCGTGCCGCCGAGACCGAGCGATTCGACCGCCAAAATGCCACCCGCCTGCGCCAGCGCCTCGATAATAAGGACGCCGGGCATGATCGGCCGGCCGGGGAAATGCCCTTGGAAAAAGGGCTCGTTCATCGTCACCGCCTTGACCGCATGGATCGAGGTGTCCTTCACCATCGATTCCACCCGGTCGACGAGCAACATCGGATAACGATGCGGCAGCAGCGTCAGGATCCGGCGGATATCCACCGGACCCATTGCGCCGTCCGAAATTTCCCCGTCGGCCATCGATCTTAGCGGGTCGTCGGTGCGGTGCCCGTCGGCGCCGGAGCCGGCGTGGCTGCGCCCTGCGAGGCGCGCGCCTGATCCATCAGCTGCTGGTTGCGCTGCTGAACGAGCTGACCGGGCTGGTAGCCCGCCGGAACCGCAATCGACACGTTCGGCAGGATGCGGTTGAGTTCGGTCACCACCGCTTCGGTGATGTCGACATTGTTTTCGCGCGCGAACACCGCGTCGGGATTGAGCAGCAGATCGATCTTTTTCGCGGTCATCGCGGCCTTGACCGCTTCGTTCATGCGAATGCTGATCTGATCCTCGACATAAGCGATCGCGAGGTCGACGGGCGCACCGATCTGGCTGAGTTCGGTCTGCGCAGCCTGACGCTTGTCCTGCACGGCCTTTGCGGCCGCCTGCAGCGCAGTCTGGTTCTGCGGCGTCTTTTTCGATTCCTCGTTATATTTGGCGATCAGGACGTTGATTTCGGCCTGCAGCGTCTGCCCACGCGACTGCTGCTGATCGATCTGCGCCTTGTAGGTCGTTTCGATCTGGGTCGAGGCGGTCTGGAACGCGTTCGAACGGGCCGCGGCGATGCGGACGTCGGCGACACCGACACCCTTTGCCTGCGCGATGGCGGGGGCCGACAGGATGGGCGAAACCGACAGCGTGGCCATCGCAAGCGCCGAAGCGACGAGAAGTTTCTTCATTAGAATTGGGTTCCTACATTGAATGAGAAGCGTTTGGTATCATCGCCCTCTTCTTTGCGAAGGGCGTAAGCGAAGTCGATCCGGAAGGGACCGAATGGAGAGTTCCAGTTGACCCCGGCGCCGATCGAGACGCGCGGCATCCAGGTATCGCCGAAGAAGCGTTCCTCGAACGGTGCGAGCGCGGAGAAGCCGGTTGCGCAAGTCGTATACTGGCCCGACGGCGTGCCGTCGCCGTTCGGCGTATTCGTCGCAAAAGCCTGCTGACCGGTGGTGGCGTTCCGACACAGATATTTGGTCAGCCCGTCCGCCGGGTCGCGGAAGTTCGCAAGGGTCGTGAGCTGCGGGCGCTTCACGCTGAACACCGAACCGACGTCGAGGAAGATCGACGGCCGCAGCCCCATTTCCTTTGCGCCGGTACCGAGCGGAATATCGACTTCGAGCCGGCCCTGATAATAAGCCCGGCCGCCGAGCGCATCGTCGATCTGGCCGCGATCGTCGGTCGTCGTGTCGAGGACGGGATTCGCCGGATCGGTCAGGTTGACCGAGCCGTAGCGGATCACGCGCGGGCCGACGCCGCGAATATCGAAGCCGCGCATCTGCGGTTCGCCGAGGAAGAAGCGGTCGGTCAGGCGGACCTTGTCGCTCGTCGGGGTCGGGCGACCGCCGAACGGATAGATATAACCGCCCTCGGCCGAAATATTGAGGATGAAGCGGCTGCCGAGATTGAAATGCTTCGAACCCGAAAGACGCGTGCGAACATATTTCACGCTGCCACCAAGACCCGCGAAGTCCTGGCTGAGCGACAGCGACTGCCCGCGCGTCGGGCGCAGACGGTTGTCGCGGTCGTCATAGGCGAGCGTGTAGCCGAGCAGCGACGTCGTGCGGTTTCCGATCGCGTCGCAAAGGTAACGTCCGGCCACGAGCGGATCGCACTGGTCGCCGAAATAATAGATTCCCTTGTCGAGCGTCACATCGTCGAAGTTGATGCTGTAACGCGCGAAGAAGGACATGAACTCGGTCAGCGGTACGCCAGCGTTGATCTGGGCGCCGGTCGTGACCTGCTGGAACGTCGTCCGGCGGTCGTTGTTGATGAAGTTGAACGAGTTCAAATCGCGGCGATAGACGCTGCCGCCGACCGAGATGTTGCGGTCGAACAGATAGGGTTCGGTGAAGCCGAGTTCGATCGACTTCGAATAGCTCGAATAGTTGACCGACGCCTGAAGCTGCTGGCCGAGGCCGCGGAAGTTGCGCTGGCGGATCGATGCCTGAAGCAGGAAATTCTCGATCGACGAGAAACCGGCCGACAGCGAGAGTTCGCCAGTCGGCTTTTCCTCGACGTTGGTTTCGAGAATGATGCGGTCGGGCGTGGTGCCTTCCTTGCGCTCGATCTCGAGATTTTCCTGGAAATAACCGAGGCTGTTGATGCGGTTTTCGGTGCGCTTGATGCCGAAGCTGTTGAACGCGTCGCCTTCGTTCAGACGGAATTCGCGGCGGACGACCTTGTCGTGGGTCAGCGTGTTGCCGTTGACGTCGATCCGCTCGACATAGGTACGCGGGCTTTCACCGACGTTGAAGGTGATCGCCATCGTCCGCGTATCCGGATCGCGGCGGAATTCGGGATTGATGTCGGCAAAGGCGTAACCGAACAGGCCCGCCGTTTCGCTCAGGCTTTCGACCGTATCTTCGACCTGCTTGGCGTCGTACCAATCGCCGGTCTTCATCGGCAGAAGCCGCTTCAGCATCTCGGGCTGGAAGTCGCGGATTTCGCTCTTCACGTCGACGTCGCCGAATTTGTAGCGTTCGCCTTCCTCGACCACATAGGTGATGATGAAGTCCTGCTTGTTGCTGGTCAGTTCCGCAACCGCAGAAATCACGCGGAAATCGGCATAGCCGTTGGTCAGATAGAACAGACGCAGCTTTTGCTGGTCATAGGCAAGGCGATCGGGGTCGTAGCTGGTGTTCGACGACAGGATCGTCATCAGGCTCGACTGCTTCGTCGCCATCTCGCCCTTGAGATCGCCGTCGCTGAACTTCTCGTTGCCGATGATGTTGATCTGGCGGACCTTCGACTTGGGCCCTTCATTGATTTCGAACACCACATCGACGCGGTTCTGGTCGAGCGACACCATCTTGGGTTCGACCGTCGCGGCGAAACGGCCCTGACGCTTGTAGAGTTCGATGATGCGCGCAACGTCGGCGCGAACCTTTGACCGGGTGAAGATCTGGCGCGGCGCGAGTTTGATCTCGGGGCGAATCTTGTCTTCCTTCAGGCGCTTGTTGCCTTCGAGGATGACGCGGTTGATCACCGGGTTTTCGGTGACCTGGATCTGCAGCGCACCACCATTGTCGGTGATCTGGAAATCCTTGAACAATTCGGTCGCGGCAAGATCCTTCAGCGCCTGATCGAGCACCGAACGGTCATATGGCTGCCCGACGCGCAGACGCAGATACGACAGGATCGTCTGCGCCTCGAGCCGCTGGTTGCCGACGACGGTGATCGACTGGACCGTCGTCGCGGCGGGGGCCGCTTCGGGAGCCGGAGCCGGGACGGTCGGCGGCGCAACCTGTTGCGCCATCACCGGCGTCGCAAGCATTGTGCCGGCCAAAAGAAGTACCGACAGCTGCGTCCGCGCCGAGAGTTTGTGTGAAGCCACGCTGTTCATCCCGAAAAAATAACTCAAATGCGACAAACCCGCCTGACCGCGGGCTTGCGCGCCACTCCCTGCCCCAGACTCGCTAGCCAATCAAGCGCGCGATCCCGTCCCACAAGCCCAATGAGCCCAAATCATTGAAAGTCACGACCAGCATCAGCGTGACGACCGCCGCAAAGCCGAATCGAAACGCCCATTCCTGGACCTGCGGCGGCGCAGGACGCCGGCGGACCGCTTCATAGGCGAAGAAGAGCAAATGACCACCATCAAGCATGGGCAATGGCAAGAGATTGATGAACCCCAGATTGATGGAAATCAGGGCAATGAAGAATATCAGCGAGGCGACGCCCAGCGTCGCCGCCTGCCCCGAAATCTCGGCGATCTTGACCGGTCCGTTCATGTCCTTGATCGACCGGCGCCCGGTGAGGAACTGGCCGAGCACCTCGCCCGTCTGCCGGACGATTTGCCAGGTCTGGTGAAGACCGACCGCGGGCGCCTCGATCAGTGATACCGGCTGCAGTTCCTGCGCAGGCGGCGCGAGCCCCAGGATCGCGCGCTCATATTCCTTGCCGAACGGATCCTTTTCCCTGACCAGCCGCGGCGTCAGTTCGACCGAGCGCTCGCTTCCACTGCGCAGGATACGCACCTGCAACGCCTCGCCAGGTCGGTGTGCGACCGCCATCGGGATGTCGCCAAAGGTCTCGATCGAGCGGCCGTCGATCGAGACGATCCGGTCGCCGGCACGCAGCCCCGCGGCAGCAGCAGCCGAACCCGCCTCGATCCCGCCCGCGACGGGCGGCGTCACCAGCTTGCCGCCGGCCCATGCGAAACCGGCGAGGATCAGGATCGCGAAGAGGAAATTGGTCACCGGGCCCGCAGCAACGATCAACGAGCGCTTCCACACCGGCTGCGCCGGAAATGTGTGCGATTTCTCCTCGGCGGGCAGCGATTGCCAGTTCGCGTCGGGCTGGCTGACCGCGTCGCGGTCGCCCGCGAACTGGACATAGCCGCCAAGCGGCAACCAGCCGATCTTCCATTCGGTGCCGCGCTTGTCGGTCCAGCCGATGACCTTGCGGCCGAAACCGATCGAGAAGGCATCCGCCTTCACCCCGCACCAGCGGCCGACAATATAATGCCCATATTCGTGCACGAACACGAGCGGGCCGAGCACCAGCAGAAAGGCCAGAACCGTGAAGGCGAAACCCGGGGTCTCAAGCATGTTCGAATTGGTCCACAAATTGTTGGGCAGCCGCGCGGGATGCGGCATCGACGCTGAATATGTCCTGAAGCGACACGGGCACGGCGGGCGCATCGGTATCGATCACACGGCGCACCGTATCGACGATCGTGGGGAAGGAAATGCGCCCCGCGAGGAAAGCGGCGACCGCGATTTCGTTGGCCGCGTTGAGCTGCGCCGGACGCGCGCCGCCCTCCGCGATCGCCGCGCGGCAAAGCGCCGTCGCGGGAAAACGAACCTCGTCGGGTGCCTCGAAATCGAGCCGCGCGATGGTCGCGAGATCGAGCGGTGCGCACGGCGTCGCCATGCGCTGCGGCCAGGCGAGCGCGCTGCTGATCGGGATGCGCATGTCGGGCGAACCGAGCTGCGCCAGCGTCGAGCAGTCGATATATTCGACGAGGCTGTGGATCACCGATTGCGGGTGGACGAGGATTTCGATCCGATCGAGCCCGACCGGGAACAAATGATGCGCCTCGATCAGTTCGAGGCCCTTGTTCATCATCGTCGCCGAATCGACGCTGATCTTGGCGCCCATCGACCAGTTCGGATGCGCGACCGCCTGCGCCGGGGTCACGACAGCCATGTCGGCGGCGCTCATCGTGCGGAACGGCCCGCCGCTCGCGGTCAGGATGATCCGCCGCACCTGTTCGATACGCCCGCCCGCGAGGCACTGGAAGATCGCATTATGCTCGCTGTCGACGGGCAGGATGGTCGCCCCCGACTTGCGCGCAACGGCGGTCATCAATTCGCCCGACGAAACGAGCGCCTCCTTGTTCGCGAGCGCGACATCGGTGCCGGCTTCGAGTGCCGCCATCGTCGGAGCAAGCCCGGCGATGCCGACGATCGCCGCCATCACCAGATCGGCCGGGCGCTTCGCCGCCTCGACCAGCGCATCGGCGCCCGCAGCGGTTTCGATTCCCGTGCCGGCCAGCGCGTCCTTGAGGTCGCCGTACCGTGTTTCGTCGGCGATCACCGCGATGTCGGGGCGGAATTCCTTCGCGAGCTTCGCGAGTTCCGCGACGTCGCTGTTTGCCGTCAGTACAGCGACCGACCAAGTCTCGCCGTCACGCCGAACGAGATCGAGCGTCGATTGCCCGACCGATCCCGTCGCGCCGAACAGCGAGAGGCGGCGCATCATGTCAGCCCGCCGCCCGCACGGCGATCTGGCCCATGAACGCCAGCGCGCCGAGCAACAGCGCCACCGGCAACACGCCGTCGACGCGGTCGAACAGGCCGCCGTGGCCGGGAATGAGCTTGCCCGAATCCTTGACCCCGGCGCGGCGCTTCATCCAGCTTTGCGCGAGGTCGCCCAGTTGTGCGAGCAGCCCCATGAACAGACCGATCCACAGCGGCACGCCAATGATGCCCGCGCGGTCGCCGATCGTCGCACTCGCGATCAGCGCCGCGACCATCCCGCCGACGAGCCCCGACCAGGTCTTCGACGGGCTGATTTTGGGTGCGAGGCGCGCGCCGCCAAAGGCACGGCCGGCGAAATAGGCCCCGATATCGGTCGCCCAGACCATGCCGAAGACCCATAGCGCCGCGGTCATGCCGAGCGCGTCGCGGACGAACCAGAGCCCCGCCATCGCGCCGACAACGAGGATCGGACCAAGAATGTTGAGACCCGTCCTCGCTCCGCCGCCAAGGGTCATCGCCTTGACGAGTTGAAACCATTCGACGAGGACGAGCGCCCCGCCGACAAGCAGCAGCAAGCCGAACGCCAGCCCGCCGAACCAGAGCGCGGTGCCGGCGATCGCAAACAGCACGATTGCCGACCCGATCCGCACCCAAAGGTCCGATTTAACCGCTGCCGCCATGAACTAAAGTCCCCCGTAACGGCGGTCGCGCCGCGCAAAATGGTCGAGCGCTGCTTTGAGATCGGCCGGCTTGAAATCGGGCCACAGCTTGTCGGTGAAATAAAGTTCGGCATAGGCCGATTGCCAGAGCAGGAAGTTCGACAACCGCACCTCGCCCGAGGTGCGGATAAGCAGGTCGAGCGGCGGCATGTCCGCGGTGTCGAGATTGGCTTCGATCGTCTCGGCCGTAATTTCGCCCGCCGCCGCCGCAGCGGTCGCCGCGCGTACAAGCTCGTCCTGCGCCCCATAGTTGAGCGCGACCGCGAGCGTCGTGCGCTTGTTGCCTGCCGTGCGTTCGAGCGCATTGTCGATCAGCGCGACGACATCGGGCGCAAGCGCGCGCCAGTTGCCGATCACCTTCAGCTTGACGTCGTTCGCCGCAAATTCGTCGAGGTCCGACAGGATGAAGCGCTTCATCAGCCCCATCAGGTCGCTCACCTCTTCCTCGGGCCGCTTCCAGTTCTCCGACGAAAAAGCGTAGAGCGTCATCGCCTCGATGCCGAGGTCGCCCGCCGCGCGCACGATCGTCCGCACCGCCTCGACGCCCGCCTTGTGGCCGGCGACGCGGGGCAGCAGGCGCTTCTTCGCCCAACGGCCATTGCCGTCCATGATGATGGCGACATGGCGTGCGCCGTGGCTGGCGGCAGTTGTCGTCATAGTTCGTTCAGCGTCCCGGGAACCGACCGATGCACTAGCCCAGGATTTCCTTTTCCTTCGCGGTCGCAGCAGCGTCGATTTCGGCGATCGTCGCGTCGGTCAGCTTCTGGACCTCGGTTTCCGAACGCTTGCGGTCGTCCTCGCTGATTTCCTTCTTATTCTCATCGGTCTTGAGGTTATCCATGCCGTCGCGGCGGACGTTGCGGACCGCGACGCGCGCCTTTTCGGCATATTGGCCGGCAAGCTTCGACAGCTCCTTGCGGCGCTCCTGCGTCATCTCGGGGATCGGCAGGCGCAGCACCTGACCATCGACGATCGGATTGAGACCGAGTCCCGCCGAGCGGATCGCCTTGTCGACCGGACCGACGTTCGACTTGTCCCACACCTGTACCGACAGCATGCGCGGTTCGGGCGCGCTGACCGAGGCAACCTGGTTGAGCGGCATGTGGCTACCATAAACCTCGACCGTCACCGGGTCGAGCAGCGCGGTGTGCGCACGACCGGTGCGGAGGCCCGCGAGGTCGCTTTTCAGCGATTCAACGGCACCGTGCATGCGGCGTTCGAGGTCGGCCTTGTCATATTTCGCCATCTGTCTTTCCTCTCTTGATTTGGTCAGGCGGCGTCAGCGACGACGGTCGAAACGCCCTCGCCCGCCAGCACGCGTGCCAGATTGCCCGGCTCGCGAATGTTGAACACGACGATCGGGATATGATTGTCGCGGCAGAGCGCCACCGCACTCGCGTCCATCACCTTCAGGTTATCGGCGAGCACACGGTCATAGCTCAGCGTGTCGTATCGGACCGCGCTCGCATCCTTCTTGGGGTCGGCGTTATAGACGCCGTCGACGCTGGTACCCTTCAGCAGCGCATCGCATTTCATTTCGGCGGCGCGGAGCGCGGCGCCGCTGTCGGTCGTGAAATAAGGCGCACCGACGCCGGCGGCGAAGATCACGACGCGGCCTTTTTCCATATGGCGTTCGGCGCGGCGGCGGATCACCGGCTCGCACACCTTGTCCATCTCGATCGCCGACTGGACGCGCGTTTCGACGCCAAGCTGTTCGAGCGCATTCTGCATCGCGAGCGCGTTCATCACCGTGGCGAGCATGCCCATATAGTCGGCCTGCGCACGGTCCATGCCCTTCGCGGCGCCCGCCATGCCGCGGAAGATATTGCCGCCGCCGATGACGAGGCAGATTTCGAGGCCGCGCCCTTTGGCTTCCTTGACCTCGGCCGCCATGCTTGCGACGGTTTCGGGATCGATGCCGAACGGGCTGGAGCCCATCAGCGCCTCGCCCGACAGTTTCAGCAGGATGCGTTTCATGCCGGGCAATGCCATGGGGGAACCTCTTGCAAACTCAATATATGCGAATGGCGCGCACCCTAGAGCGGGCACGCGCCATTGCCAAGCGGACTACCGCGACGAACGCAGCAATCCGGATCTTCTTTTATCAGACGCCGGCGACGGCCGCGACTTCCGCCGCGAAATCGCTTTCTTCCTTCTCGATGCCTTCACCGAGCTGGAAGCGGACGAAGCCCTTGAGCGTGATCGTCGCGCCGACATCCTTGCCGGCAGCGGCGACGACTTCGGCGACCGGGGTCTTGCCGTCCATCACAAACAGCTGCGACAGCAGCGCGTTTTCCTTGCGGTACTTGGCGATCGCGCCGTCGACCATCTTCGAAACGATGTCGGCGGGCTTGCCCGACTGGGCGGCCTTCTCCTCGGCGATCGCGCGTTCGCGAGCAACGAGGTCGGCGTCGAGATCGTCACCGTTCAGCGCCAGCGGGTTCGCGGCGGCGACATGCATCGCAAGCTGCTTGCCCAGCGGTTCCAGAACGTCGGCACCGGCGGTCGATTCGAGCGCGACGAGCACGCCGATCTTGCCCATGCCGGGTGCGGCAGCGTTGTGGACATAGCCCGTGACAACGCCCGAATTCACCGAGACGATGGTCGAGCGGCGCAGCGACTGGTTTTCACCGATCGTCGCGATGTTGCTGGTCAGCTTCTCGGCGACGGTGCCGCCGCTCGGATAGGCTGCAGCGGCGAGCGCTTCGATGTCCGAGATATTGCCGGCGAGCGCGACCTGCGTCACGTCGCGGACGAATTCCTGGAACTGCTCGTTCTTGCCGACGAAGTCGGTTTCGCTGTTCACTTCGACCATTGCACCGCGGGTGCCGTCGGTTGCGACGCCAACGAGGCCTTCGGCAGCAACGCGGCCAGCCTTCTTGGCGGCGGCGGCGAGGCCCTTGGTGCGCAGCCAGTCGATCGACGCTTCGATGTCACCGTTGTTTTCGGCGAGCGCCTTTTTGCAGTCCATCATGCCTGCGCCCGTGCGGTCGCGCAGTTCCTTGACGAGAGCGGCCGTAATTTCAGCCATGGAATATTCCTTTCAAAAGGGGCGAGCCCATCTGGCCCGCGGGACGCCCGCGCGCATGGCGGGGCGATAAGTCAAAGGGATGACAGGGACGGCGTGGATCATGCCGCGCCGTCCCGTCATGCCCGAGCGATTATGCGTCGCTCTGACGTTCGGTTTCGGCAGCAGCTTCGGCCGGAACCTGCTCTTCTTCGGTCACCGGAGCGGCAGCTTCTTCGACCAGAACGGGTTCGGCGGTCGGTTCGACAGCAGCGCCAAGATCTTCACCGCGGTTCGCGCGAGCCTGCTGGCCGCCACGGGTCGCCGCCTGGGCAACCGCGTCGCAATAGAGGCGGATGGCGCGCGCGGCGTCATCGTTCGCCGGAACCGGGAAAGCGATGCCGTCGGGCGAGACGTTCGAATCGAGGATCGCGACGACGGGGATGCCGAGAACGTTGGCTTCCTTGATCGCCAGCTCTTCCTTGTTCGCGTCGATCACGAACATCACGTCGGGAATGCCGCCCATGTCGCGGATGCCGCCAAGGCTCAGTTCGAGCTTGTCGCGTTCGCGGGTCTTGTTGAGCACTTCCTTCTTGGTGAGGCCCGAGGTGTCGCCCGAAAGCTGCTCTTCGAGCATCTTGAGGCGCTTGATCGAACCCGAGATCGTCTTCCAGTTGGTGAGCATGCCGCCCAGCCAGCGGTGGTTGACGAAGTGCTGGCCCGAAGCGCGGGCCGCATCGGCGATCGCACCCTGCGCCTGGCGCTTGGTGCCGACGAACAGCACCTTGCCGCCGGCGGCCGAGGTCGAGGCGATGAAGTCGAGCGCGCGCGCAAAGAGCGGAACGGTCTGCGACAGGTCGAGAATGTGGATGCCGTTGCGCGCGCCGAAGATGTACGGCTTCATGCGCGGATTCCAACGGTGGGTCTGGTGGCCGAAATGGGCGCCAGCTTCGATAAGATTCTGCATCGTGACGACAGGTGCCGCCATAGTCTTTCTCCTTCCGGTTGGTCCTCTGGAAAGCAAGAACCGAAGGCCCGCAAGCGGACGATCCGGCACCGGTTTATGTGCGCCTTCCATGTGGAATGGGCGGGCCGTTAGCCGCCCTGGCCGTTAAAAGCAAGAGGTGTGCGGGCGCTTTCGCGTTCAATGGAGGCGGGGCTGCAGACTCAATTCGGCGACAAAGCGACTCCGTTCGTCGCAAATCTGTTGAGAACAAAGCAGGAACATGGAACGAAAAGCCCAACGAAACCGTCGCAGGTTAACAAAAGGTTTCGCACACGAAAGCCGAAAGGACAAGTCATGGTTCAGGTCGCAGCCGCCCTCCTCTTCACCCTCGCCGCCGGCCTCGGCGTCACGGTGATCCTGGCCATGCTCAAGAATAACGAGAATGCGATTCTCTCGGCGCTGCTCGGCGAAGGCGCTTTCCCGATCGACGCCGCGCCGCAGTCGGGCCCGCTTCCGCAGAAGATCACGCTGCGCCGCTCGCCCGCACGCCGCGACGCCCCCCGCCCGGTCCGCGCCGTGACGCGGATGCAGCCGGCGCTCAGCCGCGCCGCCTGACCCTTGCATAGCTGGCGATGCCGAACGGAAGCGTCGCAGCATAGATTGCGCATACCGCAAGCAGGGTCAGCCAAGGCGCAGTGACGAGGGCGGCACCGAGCAGGCCAACCCCCGCCAGTGCGAAAAGACGCCACGACCGGCGCAAGCGGATCGATGACCAGCTATAGGTCGGAATGGCCGAGATCATCAGCATCGCGACCCCGAGCGCCCAAGGCATCACGACATACCATTCGCGGAACAGCTCATTGCCCGTCGTCAGCCACAGATAGACGGGCACGAACGACACCCCTGCCCCCGCAGGCGCCGGGATGCCGGTATTGAAGCCAGCCGACTTGTGCGGCTGGAAATCCGCATCCATGCGCGAATTGAAGCGCGCCAAGCGCAGCGCGCAACAAACCGCCAGCGCCAGTGCAGCGGTCCAGCCGAATTTCGGCGCATCGGCGAGCGACCAGAAGAACAGGATCATCGCCGGCGCGACGCCAAAAGCGATCACGTCCGACAGCGAATCGAGTTCGGCGCCGAACTTGCTCTGCGCGCGAAGCAGCCGCGCGATCCGCCCGTCCATCCCGTCGAGCACGCCCGCGACGATGATCATCGTAATCGCCGCCTCCCACGCACCGTCGATCGCAAAGCGGACGCCGGTGAGCCCCGAACAGAGCGCGAGCAGGGTGATCGCATTGGGCGCAAAGGCGCGCAGCGGGATACCGCCGATGCGGCGGCGTTCCGCTTCACCCGGGGCGTCGGCCGAAAGCGGGGCGTCGTCCGCCAAATTACTGACCAATCCCGTCGATCGTCTCGGCCTTGCCGATCCGGGCGATCACCGTCTCGCCGGCAAGCGTGCGCTGGCCGAGCAACACCTGCGGCGTCGTTCCCACGGGCAGATAGACGTCGACGCGGCTGCCGAAACGGATGAGGCCGACGCGCTGGCCGGTGGTGAGTTCGTTGCCCATGGTGACAAAAGGCATGATGCGGCGCGCGACAAGGCCGGCGATCTGGGTGAAGCCGACGCGAACGCCATCGGCGCGCTCGACGACGAAATGCTGGCGTTCATTCTCTTCGCTCGCCTTGTCGAGGTCGGCATTCACGAATTTACCCGGGATATACACAAGCTTGCGCAGCGTTCCTGCGACCGGGGTGCGGTTGATATGGACGTCGAACACGCTCATGAAAATCGACACGCGCAGCATCGGCGCCGCGCCCAGCCCGTCGGGGCCCGCGATCTCGGGCGGCGGCGGGACTTCGGCGATCTGGGTGATGAGCCCGTCGGCGGGCGCGATGATGACATCGGCCTCCGCCGGCGTAACGCGCACCGGATCGCGAAAGAAGGCGCCAACCCAGACGGTCACGCCCAGCATCAGCCAGCCGATTATTTCCCAGCCGAGCAGCCAGAAACAGAGCGTCACGATACCGGCAATCAAAAGGAATTTGCGCCCTTCCGGATGGATCGAGGGCCATTGCCATTTGATGCCGCCGCCGGGGCGGTTCGAGGATATGATATTGGACATGGGCGTTCTTCTAGGGGGCAGCTTCTATACTGACAATGGATAAGCTGACCGGCCCGTTCCACCGGCAGTTGAACATTCTCTCGGCTTTGCCTAAGGCGCTCGCAACTCCGACTCCCCAAGGAAAAAGGCTGAACGCATGGGCAAGATCAAGGTAGCCAACCCGGTCGTCGAACTCGACGGCGACGAAATGACCCGGATCATCTGGCAGTGGATCCGCGAGCGACTGATCCTCCCCTATCTCGATATCGACCTGCACTATTACGACCTCGGCATCGAGAAGCGCGACGAGACCGACGACAAGATCACCGTCGAAGCCGCGAATGCGATCAAGAAATATGGCGTCGGCGTGAAGTGCGCGACGATCACCCCCGACGAAGCGCGCGTCGAGGAATTCGGCCTCAAGAAGATGTGGAAGTCGCCGAACGGCACGATCCGCAACATCCTTGGCGGTGTCGTGTTCCGCGAACCGATCGTGATGCGCAACGTCCCCCGCCTCGTCCCCGGCTGGACCGACCCGATCGTCGTCGGCCGCCACGCATTCGGCGACCAGTATAAGGCGACCGACTTCCGCGTCCCCGGCCCCGGCAAGCTGCGCCTCGTGTTCGAAGGCGAGGACGGCACACTGATCGACGAGGAAGTGTTCCAGTTCCCTTCGTCTGGTGTCGCGATGGGCATGTACAACCTCGACGATTCGATCCGCGACTTCGCACGCGCCAGCCTGAACTATGGCCTCGCCCGCCAGTGGCCGGTGTATCTGTCGACCAAGAACACGATCTTGAAAGCCTATGACGGCCGCTTCAAGGATCTGTTCGAAGAAGTGTTCCAGGCCGAATTCAAGGCGAAGTTCGACGAGATCGGCATCGTATACGAACATCGCCTGATCGACGACATGGTCGCCTCGGCACTCAAGTGGAGCGGCAAGTTCGTCTGGGCCTGCAAGAATTACGACGGCGACGTCCAGTCGGACACCGTCGCGCAGGGCTTCGGCTCGCTCGGCCTGATGACCAGCGTGCTGATGACCCCCGACGGCAAGACCGTTGAATCGGAAGCCGCGCACGGCACCGTGACCCGCCACTACCGCATGCACCAGCAGGGCAAGGCGACGTCGACCAACCCGATCGCGTCGATCTTCGCCTGGACCGGCGGCCTCAAGCATCGCGGCAAGCTCGACGACAACGCCGCGCTGATCAAATTCGCCGACGACCTCGAAAAGGTCTGCGTCGCGACGGTCGAAAGCGGCAAGATGACCAAGGATCTGGCGCTGCTGATCGGTCCCGATCAGAACTGGCTGACGACCGAAGGTTTCTTCGAGGCGATCGTCGAAAATCTCGAAGCCAAAATGGGAAGCTGAAAACAACCAAAAAGGTTGGGATAGCTATCTAGCCAATCGGGGCCGGCCTGCATAAGGTCGGCCCTTATGGTATCGGAAACAGAAACCTCGCTTATCGGCGATGCGCTGGTGGTGCTGGGCGCCGCGGGCATCGTCATCCCGGCATTCGCCCGTTTCCGCCTGCCGCCCGTGATCGGTTTCATCCTCGTCGGGCTGCTCGTCGGCCCCTCGGGCCTCGGATCGCTGACCGGCGATTATCCCTGGCTGCGTCACGTCACGATCGGATCGGCCGAGGAGATCGCCCTCTTCGCCGAACTCGGCATCGTCCTGCTGCTCTTCTCGATCGGTCTCGAACTGTCGTTCCGCCGCCTGTGGCAGCTGCGCAAACTTGTCTTCGGCATCGGCGCCGCCGAACTGACCCTGTGCGGGCTGATCCTCGGCACCGCGCTTTTGTTGCTCGGCGATCTGTCGCCCCCCGCCGCTTATGGCCTTGGCATCGCCCTCGCCCTCTCGTCGACCGCGCTTGTGCTGCCGATCGCCGGTACCAAGTCGGCGGTCGGAAAATCGGCCTTTTCGATGCTGCTGTTCGAGGATCTGGCGCTCGTCCCGATCATCTTCATCCTCGCCGCGCTATCGCCCGCAACCTCTGGCGACAGCGCCGAACTGCTGCTGACGACGCTTTGGCAAGGCGCGCTCGTCGTCGCGGCGCTCGCGATCGGCGGCTGGTTCCTGCTGCCGAAGATCTTCGCGCAGGCCGCGCGCGCCAAGGATCCCGAACTGTTCCTGGCCGCCAGCCTCCTTGTGGTCATCGTCGCCGCGCTCGCGACCGCAGCGGTCGGCCTTTCCCCCATCGTCGGCGCGCTGCTCGCTGGGCTGATGATCGCCGAGACCGAATATCACAACGAGGTCGAAGCGATCACCGCGCCGTTCAAGGGTCTCGCGCTCGGGGTGTTCCTGATCAGCGTCGGAATGGGGCTGAACCTCAAGAGCATCGCGGCGCTGTGGCCGCAGTTGATCGCGGCGGTCGTCGGCGTCGTGCTGGTCAAGGCGGTCGTTACCGCCGCGCTGCTGCGCTTTTCGGGGGTTGCCCGCCGCGGCACCGCCGCCGAGGTCGGCCTGCTGATGTCGAGCCCTTCGGAAACGACCCTGATCGTGCTCGCGACGGCGCTGCAAGCGCAGCTCATCAGCCGCAGCACCGCCGAATTCTGGCAACTCGTCACCGCGATCGGACTGACCATCACGCCGCTTCTCGCCCGTATCGGTCACGATATCGCACGGCGGATCGAGATGCGCACCGGCGAAGGCCAGCTCGACGAAACGCCCGAAGGCCGTACTGTCATCGTCGGTTTCGGCCGCGTCGGGCACACCGTCGCGGAACTGCTGCGCGAGCATGAACGCCCCTATATCGCGGTCGACGCCGACATCGACACCGTCGCCGCCGCGCGGCGCGACGGTTTCAGCGTGCGCTTCGCCGACGTGGCTCGGCCGGGAAGCCTCGACAAGCTGGGTATCGAACATGCGAAAGCGATCGTGCTGACGATGGACGACCCGGTGCAGCAACTGCGCATGACGCGCCAACTGCGCCAGAAATATCCCGACCTGCCGATCATCAGCCGTGCGCGCGACGCCGACCATGCGGGGGCACTTTATCAGGCCGGCGCAAGCGATGCCGTGCCCGAGACGCTCGAAAGCTCGTTGCAGCTTGCCGAGGCGGTGCTCATCGACCTCGGCGTCGCAATGGGGCCAGTGATCGCGTCGATTCACGATGTCCGCGCCAAGATGCGGCACGACATCATGACGAAGGGCAAACTGGAACATGAACCGCGGATCAGGCGGACGCGGCGGACGCCCGGAGGCAGCGAAACCGCCTAGCGCCCCCCGGCCGTCGGCGCAGGCGCCGCGGCCGCAGCACCCAAAGCCGACGCATCGGCCAGCGACATGCCCTTGGGCAGGATCGCCAGCGACCATTGCCGCTCGGGCGTCAGATATTGCCGCGCCAGTCGCTGAATATCGGCGGCAGTGACCGCCGAAATATCGTCCTGGATCGACAGCGCCGCCGCCGTGACGCGCGGGTCGCGGGTCGCGCCTTCGAGCAGGAACATCCAATAGACATTGCCGGTCGAAGCACGCGCGACTTGTTCGCGGATCGGCCCGGCATTGCGCGAAAGCTCGTCGGAGGTAACAGGTTTCGCGACGAGATCGGCGGCAATATCCTTTGCGATGCCATAGAAACGATCGAGATCCTTCGGCGCGAGCAGGCTGCCGACGAGCAGATAGCCGCCCGTATCGAAGCCCGTCGGCCAGTGGCTGTCGACGACCGGGCCATAGCTTGCCCCCTGCTCCGCGCGAAGGCGATCGAACAACCGGTCGTTGAAGATTGCCGCGAGAACTTCGAGCCCGCGCGCGTCGCGCGGGCTGGCGAGCCCGCCGCCGGTCGGCCAGGCGGTCATCGCCGCCGCCTGCCCCTGCTGGCCGCGATGGTAGGCGATTTCAGGCACGGTGACATGCTTGGCGAAGTCGACGCGCTGACCGGCCGGCGGCGCCAGCGTTTGGCGCGGCGCAAGAGCACCGAGCGTTTCGGCGAGGATCTTCTTGTAATCGACCGTTTCGAGATCGCCGAAGATCTGCACCTCGATCGGGCCGCTGGCGAGCCGCGGTTCCCAGAAGGCGCGGAAGGCGGCGGGGGTCAGCGCCTCGATCTGCGCCTTGTCAGGTGCGGCCCAGCGCGCGTCATTGTTCGTCAGCCAGCCGCGCAAATTGCGGTCGAGCACGGCGTTGGGCGTCGCATCGTTGAGATCATATCCGGTGAGGAAACCGATGCGCAGCCGCTCGACCGGCTGCGGATCCCAGCGCGGCTGGGCGAGCTTGCCCGCGATCAGCCGCATCTGGTCGGCGAGATCGGCCGGATTGCTTTCGGCCGACAGTTCGAACGCATCGTCGTCGATCGCGAAGTTCATCTGGATTTGCCGGCCGTTGGTCAGCTGGTCGATCTCGTTCTGACCCCACGGTCCGATGCCGCTTGCGACCAGCGCATAATCGCCTGTCCACAGAAGGTTCGGCGCGTCGGCGGCGACGCTGCGGTTGCCGGTGCCGAAACGGACATTGACGCGCACCTTGCCCGGTTCGACCTTGTTGTTCGACACCAGCGCAGTCACGCCGTTCGCAAACTCCAGCCGCTCGGCGCGCAGGCCAAGAAGGCTGCTGGTCGAACTGATCGCCCCCCCCGGACCGAATGAGGGAAGCTGTTTGAAATCGGCCTTCACCGCTGCCAGCCGGTCGTCGCGCGCAGTGACGGGCGCTTTCAGCGCCGCGAGGACGGCGGCATTGCCGCCCGCCGCGGTCGGGGTGGTCAGAACGACGCGCGTGACCGGCGCCGCGAAAATCGCCTTGCTGATGTCGAGCATCACCTTCGGCGTCGCCGAGGCGCGGATCGCTTTGAACATGTCGACCTGTCCCTGCGGACTGGTCACCGTTTCGTTGATGTCGACCGCGCGAACCATGTCGTCGGCGAGCCGCGCGCCGGGCTCGTTGCGCGCATTTTCCAGCTCCTTGACCAGAAACGCCTGAATCTCGTTAGCTTCGCGGTCGATATCGGCCTGCGAGGGCGGATTGCTTACCGCATCGGCGACGACGCCGCGCACGTCGGCCAACGCCGCCTTCCAGTCGCTCAGGGGAACGATCGATGCCATCGTCACGTCTGCGCTACGGCTGACATATTGTTGTTCGACGGTCGCGACCAGATAGCTGCCGCCGCTGCGCGCCCGATTTTCCAGCCGCCGGTTGACCAGCGCCTGCGCGATGAATTCGAGGTAGAGCCGCCGCGTATTTTCGACCGTGTCGATACGTTTTTTCCATGGCCGCACCATCGCCAGCGTCAGTGCGAGCGGCTGGTTTGCCTCGACGATCTCAAGCGCTTCGGGCTCCTTCGGATCGGGCTTGCCGAAATCGGGATTGGCCGGGTTCGGGCCGTCGGCTTTCCAGTCGCCATAATATTTCGCGACCAGCCCGGCGAGAACCGCCGGGTCGGCATCACCGACGATGACGACGACCGCGCGGTCGGGGCGATACCAGCGATTGTGGAAAGCGGCGACCGACGTTGCGTTCGCTTTCCCGAGCGAGGCTGTCGTACCGATCGGCGAGCGATCGCCGAGAAGCTGGCCCGCGAACAGATGGGCGTTGGTCGCATCGCCGATCCGCTTTTGCGGGCCGTCCGATTCGCGCAGTTCGGACATCACGACGCCACGCTCCGCAGCGACCGCAAGCTCGGATATCCGGGGTTCGCGAACCATGCCCGACAGCAATTTCATGCTTTCGTCGAGATTGGCCGGCGTCACGCTTGGCAGGTCGAGTTGATAGACGGTTTGCGTCGGCGTCGTCTGCGCGTTCGAATCGCTACCGAAAGTAACCCCGAACCGCTGCCAGATGCGCTTGGCTTCGCCGTCGGGAATATGTTCCGATCCACGGAAGGTCAGATGCTCGAGCAAATGGGCATAGCCCCGCTCTTCCTCGGTTTCGAACATCGAACCGACGTCCATGCGCACGCGGATCGAAACCTGTCCCGGCGGCACGCCATTGTTACGCACCGCATAGCGCACCCCGTTGGGAAGCACGCCAAATTGCCACGCGGTATCGCGCGGGATGTCGCTGCCGGCATAAAGCCAGTCGCTGTTCTTCGCCTGGTTTTGGGCAGTCGTTTTCGCCGCGACACCCTGCGCACTGGCGGCAAGCGGCGTGAGGAGCAGCGCGGCGGCGCCGGCGAGTAGGAAGGAACGGGCAAAACGAAGCGGCTGGCGCGCGGGAGAATAGGACATTGACCCATCTTATCGCCTTCGAACCTTGCTGGCCACTGAACTGTCACCGAACCTTGTCCTTCCGCTGCGACGGGCCTAGCCAGTTGCGATGACCGAAAAAACCGTCCCGCTCGCCGCGCTGATCCAGATGACAAGCGGCCTCGACCCCGATGACAATCTCGCGGTCATCGATCGTGCGATGGGTGAGGCCGCGGCGCAGGGGGCAACGATGGCCTTCCTGCCCGAAATGTCGCTGCTACTCGACCGCGACCGCGCACGATCGGGCGCACATATCGCGCGCGAAGCCGACAGTCCCTGGCCCGCCGCCTTACAGACGATGGCGCAACGGCACGCGATATGGCTGCATACGGGATCGATACCGCTGCTCGCCGACACCGGTGAGCGGCGCGTCAACCGCAGCCATGTCATCGCCGCCGACGGCAGCATCCGCGCGCGCTATGACAAAATCCACATGTTCGACGTTACCCTGCCCACGGGCGAAAACTGGCAGGAATCGGCGGCCTATGAAGGCGGCGATACCGCGGTGGTCGTCGAGACTCCATTGGGACAGATGGGACTCAGCGTCTGTTACGACCTGCGGTTTCCCGAGCTCTACCGCGCGCTCGTCGACCGCGGTGCCACCGTCATCGCGATCCCCGCCGCCTTCACCGTACCGACCGGCGAAGCGCACTGGCATGTGCTGATGCGCGCAAGGGCGATCGAAACCGGCTGCCATGTACTGGCCGCGGCGCAAAACGGCACGCATGCCGACGGACGGGATACCTATGGCCACAGTATCGCGGTTGATCCGTGGGGCGCCGTCCTCGCGGACGCAGGGAACGGGGTGAGCGACAAGGGCTATATGTTGGCGGTGGCACCGATCGCCTCGGAAACAGGCGTCAAGGCCCGACAGGCGATTCCGCTCGCGCGGTCACGGGCGAACCGGAATCTCAGCCTCTGACGGGACAGCTTGATTGCCATAGCGCCGCGCCTTGGCGGCTTCGATAAAAAGTCCAGTCTGAACAAAACCAGCTTGAACAAACAAAGGGCCCCGAGCGAAGCTCGGAGCCCTTTGCGAAACTCTGGTTAGCCAGATCAGTTCGGGCTGGTCGGCGAATCGTCGTCGTTGTCCGACGCGATGATGATGCCACCGACAACAGCAACGAGAGCGAGGATTGCGATGATCCAGCTCGTGCTGCCTTCGAGTTCGCTCTGACCGTCAACGGCCGAAGCTGCGCGTGCTGCGGGAGCAGCCGACGCGGCAACCGGTGCCGCAATCATCGAGGTAGCTGCGAGAGAGATCGCGGCCTTCTTAAGCAGGTTCATCATATTCTCCGTCCACTGGATTACTCTTGTCGAATCACACCGGAGATAGCTCCCCGATCTGCTTCTGCAGGGCCCTCTTAGGCACCGCGGTCCGCAATTGCAACGACGTTTTGCCCTACCCCGCCAAATCTTAGTAAATAATAAATAGGGAAAAAGTTGTTGCCAACTATGCAATTTACCCGCGCCGAACGCGTTCGAAGGATTCGCTTGTGACGGGGTATCCAAGGTGCTCGGGAATGCAGAGGAAGGACGCTCCTTCGCGTTCCTCGATCCATGGCGTGATCAATTCCACCGGAAACAGCCCGGAGTGCTCAGAAAAGCTGGAAAAATTAGCGGCAAGTGCCAGCCGTTCGAGATTGCGACGGGTCGGAAAAATCACCGATACTTCGCCGCGGTCGGCCATCGCCAGCGTGTCCGTCGCGCTTGCCCAGAAAATATGACTATGTTCGGCCTCTTCGACCGTCAGCTCGTGATTGTGTTGCGGCGCTGCAACAGCGAAGAAGCGTGTGTCGAAGGTCCGCGCTTCTTTGAAGTTGGGGCACCACCGCGCAAACGGAACGAAGGATTCCAATGCGATTCGGTCGCCCCGCGCCGCCAATATGTCCGAAAGCAGGGTGCCGGCCAGCAGCGCCTGCCGTACCTCGGCGACGTCGCCCTCGGCCAGCGCCGGCCAGCCGACCGCAAGCCCGGTTTCCTCCAGCGTCTCGCGTAGCGCAGCAACCCGCGCCGCGCCGTCGGCTTCGTCGATTCCGAGCCCATAGAGACGCGCGACCCGGTAATCGTCAGGATCGACGCGGCCGCCGGGAAACACGACCGCCCCGGCCGCAAAGGCCATGGTGGTCGACCGCTTGACCATCAATATCTCGTCGGGACCGCCGCTGTCCGACGGACGCATGATGACCAATGTCGCCGCGGGAATGGCGCCGTCGGGCAAGGTTTCGGGCGGCAAGGTCGGGGGCGTATCGCTCATGGAACAAGCGATAACCGCGCCGCACCCCCTTGTCATCCCGGCATTGCGAGCGCGCGCGGACGGGTGCAAGATGACGCACGGCCAAGCGATCCGGGCCAAGCGATCCGGGACGGGGGAGCAGGATATTGGGCATCGTCGAAATTTTGGGCGTCGCGGGCAGCCTGAGCCTTCTGGCCGGCTGGCGGCTCTACCTCACCATATTGGCCACCGGCACCGCGATGCATTTCGGCTGGTTGCCGCTACCCGAACATCTCGCCGCGCTGCAAGTGCTCGCCAATCCGTGGGTACTCGGCGTCGCCGCGATCGGGACCGTCGCCGAATTTCTCGCCGACAAGATCGCCTGGGTCGATTCTGTATGGGATATGGCCCACAGCATCATCCGCCCTCTCGGCGGGGCGTTGCTGGCGCTGGCACTCGTCGATTCGTCCGATCCCGCGTGGCAGGTGATCGCGTTCCTGCTCGGCGGCGGCGGTGCCTTGCTGAGCCACGGGGCAAAAGCGACGACGCGCGCGGTGGTCAATGTCAGTCCCGAACCCTTCAGCAACGCGGCCGTTTCGACCGGCGAAGATGTCGCAACTGGCGGCCTGCTCGCGCTCGCCATCGCCTATCCGCCGCTGGCGATTGTCATCGCGGTCCTGCTCGCCGTGGCAGCGGTTATCGTCATCATCGCGCTGCGCCGATTGCTGCGTAATATCAAGGCAACGTTGAAACGGGCAATGGGCGACGAGCCGTCTATTACTTCGGACGCTTAGTAATTTGGCAATATTCACTTTATAAGCTTGGCTAACAGGGGGGCTCTCGACCCGAAAGGGAGTGATGTCCCGTGCGCCTCAAATCCACTCCAAAGCCCGTTCTGCTGGCGTCCGTCGCAGCCCTCGCGCTGGGACAAGCCTCCCCTGCGCTGGCCCAGTGCGTCTTCATCCCCACCGCCGATAACGACAGTCATGTCTGCGGCAGCGGGACATCGCCCGGCGGCCTGAACGATCCCGGCGGCAACAACCAGCTGACGTTTCCAACCGGCGGAACCGGCGTCATCGCGGGCAACGTCACTTTCGGCGGTGGGTCCGATACGATCGCGATCGATTCGGGCCGCATCGACGGCGGGGTCGATCAGGGCAATGGCGACGACCGTTTCCGGATCAGCGCCGGGACGGTCGCCGGGCAGGTCCAGCAAGGCGAAGGCATCGACGATTTCGTGATGACCGGCGGCGAAATCAATGTGCTCAATCAGGGCGGGTCGATGGACACATTCCTGATGACCGGCGGGCGCATCGTCGATGCCTTCGACGATGGCGACACCGCACGGATGACGGGTGGACGCATCGGCCGCGTCAACATGAAGCTCGCCGACAATCTGTTCGACATGTCGGGCGGCACCATCGACCGCAATCTTGTCGCGGGGTTCGGTAACGACACGATCATCCTGTCGGGCGGCACGATCGGCGGCAATATCAGCGTGTCGGGCGGCACCGACAGTGTGACGATCACCGGCGGATCGGTCGGCGGCGACGTGCTGCTGAGCGCTGGCACCGACAGTTTTGTCTGGGACGGCGGCGGCGTGGTCCATGGGACCATCGACCTCGGCGGTGACAATGACAGCGCGCGGCTCACAGACCTGACCGCCGCGCACCTCGGCCGCTCGCCGCGAATCACCGGAGGCGATGGGAGCGACACGCTCACCTTCGACAATGTCACCACCGGCGGCATCGCTCGCTTCGACGCGTGGGAGATCATCCGCGCGACCGACGACAGCGAACTGACCTTCGACGGGTTCCTGACACTCGGCGATGCGGGCACGGGTACCGGCCGCCTCGAAATCGATGCGTCGAGCACGATTTTCGGGGGCGGCCTTCAGGGCGGCATCGCGGCCTTTACTGCCGGCCAGCGCGCAACGCTGGTCAACGCCGGGCGCATGGACCTGACCAGCGGCGGCCGCACGCCGGGTGACAGCTTTACCGTCCGCGGCGATTATATCGGGGAGGGCGGCCTGCTACTGATCGACACGGTTCTGGGAAACGATGCCTCCCTGTCCGACAAGCTGGTGATCGACGGTGGCAGTGCCTCGGGGAAGACGGGCATCACCGTGCTCAACGCGGGCGGCAGGGGTGCCGTCACGGCGCAGAACGGCATTCTTGTCGTCGAGGCGATCAATGGCGGCACGACCGCAAGCGGCGCCTTTGCGCTCAACAGCCGGGTCGCGGTTGGGGCCTATGAATATTTTCTGTTTCGGGGCGGCACGAGCGCCGGCACGGGACAGAATTGGTATCTCCGCTCGACCCTGCCGCCTCCGCCAGCCCCCGCCGCTCCGCCGCCACCCGAACCCGCGCCCGTGCCGCCGGTCCTGACGCCACCGCCCGCCCCGGCCCCCGAGCCGGCCCCGCCCGAACCGCCGACACCACCACCTCCGGCGGTGCCCGACCCGCCACCGCCGCCACCCGAGGCGACTCCGGGCAATCCCGATCCCGTCGACCCCGCGCCGCCCGTGACCGTCACCGATCCGCCGCCGGCACCGACGCCCGAACCACCTCCGGCGCCCGAGCCCGCAGCACCGCCTCCGCCGCCCGAACCACCTACCGAACCGGCACCGCTTCCTCCGCCCACCCCCGACCCGGCGGCCGAGCCGCCAACGCCGGGCGCAACGCCAGCGGTTGCCGAAGCCGGCGAACTCGTGCCGCTGTTCCGGCCCGAGGTCGCGGCCTTTGTCGCGGCGTTGCCCGTCGCGCATCATCTGGCGTCGGCGACTCTCGGCACCTTCCACGAACGCCGCGGCGAGCAGGCGCTGCTGCGCGGCGGCGGCGTGCTGCCCGCGACATGGGGCCGCGTCTTTGCCGAGAATAGCGACATCAAATGGGACGGCGATGTCGCCTCGTCACTCGACGGCGACCTCTCTGGCTTCCAGATCGGGCAGGATTTTGCGGGTTGGGGTGAGGACGGGGGAACCAATATCCGCCTCGGCGCCTTCGTCGGGCGCTCGGCGACCGACGGCACGGTGCGCGGCGGCGCGCTCGGCTGGAACGACCTCGTCGTCGGGCAAATCGACGTCAAGGCGACCAGCCTTGCCGGCTACGCTACGCTCGTCGGGACAAGCGGCTGGTATGTCGACCTGGTGGTGATGCGCAGCTGGTTCGACGGCACCGCCGCCGCCAGTTCGGGCATGGCGATCGATATCGACGGCACTGGCTGGACGGCGTCACTCGAGGCCGGCTATCCGATCGCGTTGTCCGGCAACTGGACACTCGAACCGCAGGCGCAGATCCTGTGGCAGCAGGTGAAGCTCGACGACCGTGCCGACGCCTTTTCGGCGATCGACTTCGCCAAGGGCGACGCCATAACCGGACGCGCCGGGCTACGACTGCAGGGCGAATATGGCGGCCTTCGGCCTTATCTCCACGCGAGCTTGTGGCATGGTTTTTCGGGCGATCAGTCGACGCGTTTCGGGACCGACCCGATCCGTACCGACCTCGGGCGGACCGAAGCCGAAGTCGGCGCCGGGCTGATCGCGCGCTTCGGCGAAAGCGTCGCGGTGCACTTGAAGGGCGATTATGCGTTCGACGCCGACGGACCGCGCAGCCGGCGGTACGGCGGCACGGTCGGCGTGACGGTCCGCTGGTAGGCGTCAGGCGGGCAGCAGCGCCTTCAGCGGCGTTTCGGTGTCGGCGAGTTGTTCCGCCGTCGCGCGCAGCCCGGCGGTGACGATCATCCGGCCCTGAACATAATCCTTGGTCGCATTGACGCAGTCGATCGCGATCACCTTGCCCGCCTTGAGGTAGACGACCGAGAAGCTGCGTGTCGCGGGATCGCCGCGCAGCACCGCCTGATCATGCCCAGTCGAAAGCCCCGCGGTCTGGAGCTTCAGGTCATATTGGTTCGACCAGAACCAGGGGATAGCGTGATAGGGCGCCTCGTCGCCGACGATGCCCTTCGCGACGACATTCGCCTGATCATTGGCGTTCTGAACCGATTCCAGCCGAATTTCAGCGCCCTCGGCGAATTCGTTCACATGCGAGGCGCAGTCGCCGATCGCATAGACGTCGGGCAGGCTCGTCTTGCACAGGCGATCGACGCGGACGCCGTTGGCGCAATCGGCGCCCGCAGCGATCAGCGGCTCGACCGCGGGCACGATGCCGATGCCGACGATGACGAGGTCGGCGGGGATCACTTCGCCGTCGGACAGCCGCACGCCGGTGACACGGTCGTTGCCCTCGATCGCGTCGACGCAGACGCCAAGATGCAGCTCGACGCCATGATCGCGGTGCTCCTTCTCATAGAAGCGCGACAGTTCCTCGCCCGCGACGCGCGCGAGCACGCGGTTCTGCGCTTCGAGCAGCACGACTTTCTTGCCGGCCTTGTTGAGCACGGCCGCGGCCTCGAGCCCGATATAGCCGCCACCGATCACGACGATCTGCTTTGCGGTTTCGGACGCGGCCTTCATCGCGTCGGCGTCGGCGCGCGTGCGCACGCCCTGCACACCGGGAAGGTCGCCGCCCGGGATCGGCAACATGCGCGGATGGCCGCCGGTCGCCCAGACGAGCTTGCCATAGCCGATCGTCTCGCCGCCATCGGTGGTGACGCTATGCGCGGCCGGATCGACGCTCGCGACGCGCTTGCCAAGCAGCATCGTCACTTCGCGCTCGTCCCAATATTTCGCAGGACGCAGCTGGATGCGTTCGAATTCCTTTTCGCCCGCGAAATATTCCTTCGATAGCGGCGGGCGTTCGTAGGGGAGTTCGGGTTCCTCGCCGATGATCGCGATGCTTCCTTCGAACTTTTGCGTGCGCAGCATCACAGCCACCTGTGCGCCGCCATGACCTGCACCCACAATCACTACGTCGAACTGCATCGCCTTCGTCTCCTGTCGCCGCCCGTGGCGCGGCCCTTGCACGCGGGTACGCGGCAGGCAAGTGGATGCTTGGTTGCCGTAACGAAAGAAATGCTGCGGGTCAGGACAGGCCGGCAAGCCATTCGCTTATCATCGTGCGGCCTGCATCGACCGCGTGCGGGCCGAACCGGCGATGCAATTCGCGCATTCCTTCGACGCTCCCGCCCGTTTCGGCCAACGCATCGGGCCATTGCCGAAGCCACTCGTCGAACCGCGGGTCGAGCCCCATTTCGCCGTGAAACTGGAGCGCAAGGATATTGTTGCCGCGGCGGAACGCCTGATGCGGATAGGCGGCCGTCGACGCGAGCAACTCGACGTCGGCCGGCAAGTCAAAGGTGTCGCCGTGCCAGTGGAGGACGGGCACATCGGCCAAGTGGCGCAAGGGTGACGACGGGTCGACGAAGCTGAGCGCATGAAAGCCGACCTCCTTCGCCGGCCCGGGATAGACATTTGCCCCCATCGCCGCCGCCATCATCTGCGCGCCGAAACAGACGCCGAGCGTCGGCCGTCCCGCCTCGATCCGCCGGGCAAGGCGGCGTAACTGACACGCGATCCACGGGTGTGCGTTCCGCTCATACACCCCCATCGGCCCGCCCATCATGATCAGCAGGTCGGGTTCGGTCAGGTCGAGCGCGCCAAAGCCGGCATCGCTTACATCGATCCGGTCGAGCGCATATCCCGCAGCCTCGATCGGCGCGCGATATCCCGCAATCCCCTCATGCGGAACATGACGGATGATGAGTCCTGTTTTGCGCGTCGGCTGGCTGGTCATTTTCGGGCGATGAATCGAGTGGTTGCTGCGCTGTTTCGAACCACCGCAGTCTAGCCAAGCTATCGCCCCGATGTCACTCTACCAAAGCAGTAGAGATACTGTTGCGGCCCGTAGCTGAGCTTGGCTCCGTTCGCTACGGGCCGCCATCACGCGGCCACGAACAATTCGGCAGAGAGGTCCTCCAGTTCGGACCGCGTCACGGCAACCACCTCGCCCAGCTTCGCGGCGATGATCGCAGCCTGCAAGGACGCGAGCCCCGCGACGGTGACCTCGATCCGCATATGCGTGGGCAAGACCTGCATCGTCATCGCGGCGGGCACGATCGAGCGCTGCGCAAAATAATTGGTAACGCGCGGCAGCGATTGCGGATCGAGAATTGCGTCGACGCAGAAGCGGTGCATCAGGCGGCCTTGCGCTGCGCGCCCGCGATCACCTCTTCGGCCATTTCGTCCGCGACGAGCGCGGGCGAGCGGCCCTCGCGCGCCGCACGTTCGAGCAGCGTAGCGACACGGGGAGCAATCTCTGCGACGCGCAGTTCCACATCGCGTTCATCCTCGCCAAGATATTCGGCCGACACATTGATGATCCCGCCGGCGTTGACGACATAGTCGGGCGCGTAGACGATGCCGCGGTCTAGCAGCAGCGCCGCGACGTCGGGCGTGGCAAGCTGATTGTTCGCCGCGCCGCAAACCAGCCTGGCCTTCAGCTTCGCCACCGTTTCGCGGTCGAGCGCGCCGCCGAGCGCGCACGGCGCAAAGATGTCGGCTTCGACTGCGGCGATGTCCGCCACATCGACGACTTCGGCGCCATGCACCGCCTGCAACCGGTCGCGGCGGGCCGGATTGACGTCGGCGATCACGAGGCGCGCGCCCGCGTCGGCGAGGCGGCGACACAGGTCGGCGCCGACATTGCCGGTTCCCTGCACCGCTACGGTCAGCCCGGCGAGATCGCGTCCCAGCGCAAACTCCGCGGCAACCTGCATCGATTCGAATACGCCCTTCGCGGTCCACGGCGACGGGTCGCCGCCCGCCCGCCCGGCGACCGCGGGCAGTCCGGCCACGTGGCGCGAGACCGACGCGACCTCCTGCATATCCTCGACCGAGGTACCGACATCCTCGGCGGTGACATATGTGCCGCCCATATTTTCGACCGCGCGGCCGAAAGCGCGGAACAAGGCGACGCGATCGAACTCGCCCTCGGGACGCCGCAGCACCGCCTTTGCACCGCCGAGAGGCAGCCCGGCGAGCGCATTCTTGTAGCTCATACCCTCGGCCAGCCGCACGGCATCGCCCAGCGCCTGCTTCATGTCGGGATAGGACCACAGGCGGCAGCCCCCTGCCCCCGGACCCAGCGCGGTCGAGTGAATCGCAATGAATCCGTCGAGCCCCGCTTCGAGATCGTAAAGGCGCACGCATTCGAGCGGCGGCGCCAGACGGGCAAGACGGACAACCATGAAAAACCCTCCTTTGATTGAGGCCGGGTTTTCGCATTTCCGCCTTGGACAATCTTGCTCGATTATTGGCTGTACATGCTCATTTTTGCATATCTTGTTCCAAAAAATCGATATAATAGGTCATAATGACCGATCCTGATCCATTTGAGATAAAGATTCTCCGCGAACTTCAGCGCGATGCGAATCAAACGACGGCGGAAATCGCCGAGCGCGTCGGCCTGTCGGTGTCGCCTTGCTGGCGACGCATCGACAGGCTCGAACGCGAAGGATTCATCAGAAAGCGCGTCGCGATCATCGACCGGCGCAAGGTCGGTCTCAACGCGCATGTCTTCGCGCAAGTGAAGCTCAACGCCCACGGCCGCGCCAATCTCGATGAATTCAGCGCCGCGATCCAGGGGTTCCCCGAAGTGCTCGACGCCTATGTGCTGATGGGAACGACCGATTTCATGCTGCGCATCGTCGCAAGGGACATCGACGCCTATGAGCGCTTTTTCTTTGACCAATTGAGCAAACTGCCGGGGGTGCAGGAAATCAATTCAACGGTGGCCCTATCCGAAATCAAGGCGACAACCGAATTGCCGCTGGGTCAGGAATAGGGCGCGAACCGGCCGCGACAACGAGGGATCAATGCCGCGCCCGCCCCTTTCGAATAGACAAGCGTCCAGCCCGGGCCGTCTTGACCGCCCGGGCCGGTTCGCGGTCAGAAGGATGCGGTTACGCTCGCCACGACGGCGGCATCGGCAATAGACCCGCGTCCATCGCCGCCCGTGCTGAAATTGGGCTGAAGGTACGCAGCTTCGGCCTTGCTTATATCGGTGTCGACATATGAGACATTGAGCGTCAGGTTGCGCCAGGTCGCATCCATACCCAGCGACCAATCCCAATAGCGTCCGGTCGGCGCAACGCTCGTGCCATTGGGGCCCAGCCCGGGATTGCCGTCCGAATAGCCGATATGCGCCTTTGCCGTCAGCGGCGTTCCGCCGATCGCCAGCGCGCCATCGCCCCAGAGATAGAGATTATCCTCGCTCTGTCCGCGGCTGTTCGGCGCCGCCGATACGTTCGCGAGCGCATATTGCTTTGGCGCATAGGCAACCCCGGCGGTCAGCGTTGCAGGTCCGGTCGTGCCGGTCAGCTTGACATAGGGCTCGGCGAAATCCGATTCATCGGCGCCGCCCGGATACATGTACCAGACAAGGCCGACGTCGAGCGTCGCATTGTCCGCGACGGGAAGCTTGTAGCCGCCGATCAGGTCGAGCTCCATATTGGCGCCGCCGAACGTCCCCCAGCCCGCCAGATTGGACCCCCATACCCCGGCATAGAGGCCGCTTTCATGGCTTAGCGTCAACCCGCCCTGCGCCGCCATCCCCTTGTCGGACTGCGACACGCCGCGAAAACGATAGTCGGACGCGATCGTTGCGGAGCCCGAAATGGTGATGGCCGGTTTCTCTTCCTCTTGCGCAAGGGCGGTGCCGGGCATCGAGACGGCCGCGATAAAAGCCGCGAATATAAAGCGTTTCATATTTTCCTCATGGGTTCGCCCGGCCGGAGTGGCGAAGGGCTCGTGAGGCGTGCCGACTAGAGCAGCGTCGCGTTGAAAATCGAGAGGAGCGAAGCGCCGATCGCATAGTGTTTTCACTATGCGGCGTGGATTTCGCCATGGCCGTTTCCGGGATGCGCGGGCACCTCGACGGCGCCCGCGGGCACGCGCCGCCAACGCTCCGATACCTCGACGATTTCCCAGAGGCCGGGACCGACGAAGAGCAGCGCGCTCCCGGCGCTGGCGCAGAGGAAAACAATCGCCGCGAGCAGCATCATAAAGGACGAACTGTCGCGCCCCGATGTGGCAAGCGCGAGCTGATGGAGCCGCACTGCGACCGACGAGCCAAGAACGATCAAAGCGCTCCCGCCCGTACGCAAGCCGATATTGGCAGCAAGGCTTTCATGCCATCGTTTCATAGAGACCTCCAAAGGAGGTTATTCACCTACGCATGGGCACGTAGGAATTCGAGAGCGGGAAACGGCGCCACGCATTGAGATTGCATATGACCGGGTGAAAAATCGCCCCGTTCGCTCCCGGATCTTATGTCAGATCAGACCTTGCTCGCCATGTCTGCTAGAAAGGCAATCAGCGCGACGATGGCACACATATAGATCGTCAGGAGCAGGGGGCCTTGCGCGCCGAGCCAATCGACGATGCGATCTTGCGCGCGCGAAGTTCGGGTGGCGCGGGGTTCGATTTCATGTCCGGTCATGCACCCCATCTAATGGACTGCGCCGTTTGAATTCGAGAGCAACCGGCGACATTTCGCATAGCATTTGCATAGGATCGAACCGTCGCGACCGTTCAGTTCACCCGGTCACTGTCGTCCGTGCCGACGCGCAACCGATAACCGATGCCGAGTTCGTTGCAGATGATCTGCGGCTGCTGCGGATCGGCTTCGAGTTTCTGGCGCAGCGTCCGAATGAGAACGCGCAGATATTCGACGTGATGCTCATGCTCGTGCGGCCACACCTCGTTCATGATCTGCTTGTGCGTGATGACGCGGCCGGGAAAGCGGGCAAGCTGCGCCAGCACGGTATATTCCTTGGGCGTCAGATGCACTTCCTTGCCCCCCTTCGTCACCGTGCGCGCGATCATGTCCATCGTCACATCGCCGACAGTCAGCGCAAGATTGCCGCCGTCGCGCGTCAGCCGGTTGCGGAGCGCGACACGAACGCGCGCGAGCAGTTCGTCGGTGTCGAAGGGCTTGGTCAGATAATCGTCGGCGCCAAGGTCGAGCGCCGCGACCTTTTCCTCGGTTGCATCGCGCGCCGACACGACGATCAATGTCGTCCCCGACTGCTGCTTGAACAAGGGCACCAGTTCCAGCCCGTCGCGGTCGGGGAGCCCGAGGTCGAGCAAGGTGATGTCGGGCCGCTCCTCGCGCAGACGCTCGGCCGCCTCGCGCGCATTCGCTGCCTCGACGATCATATAGTCGGCGCGTTCCAGCGCCGCGCGGATCAGGCGCCGGATGTGGAGCTCATCATCGACGACGAGAATTTTGTGGCGGACTTTCATGGGATGTCCTTGTCGGTCAGATGGGTGATGATCAGCGCTTCGGGGATACGGATGGTGAAACAGGCGCCGCGTGGATCCTCGTTGTTGCTCGCCTCGACCGACAGCCCCATCGCCTCTGCGAATCCCTTGACGATGGCAAGCCCGAGCCCGGTGCCATGCTTCACGCGGTCGCTACCCTCGAGGCGGGTGAAGGTTTCGAACACGCGCTTTTCGTTTCCGGGTGCAATCCCGGGCCCTTCGTCGATGATCGACATGAAGATGGCATCCGCCGCGCGGCGCGCGCGAATGGTTATGGGTGTATCCGCGTCGGCGTAGCGCCCCGCATTGTCGAGGAGGTTGATCAGGCAATGGTGGAGCAACACCGGATCGACCCGAACTAGCGGAATATTGGGCGAAATGTCGACCTTGACCTCGTGCCCCGACAGCGATGCCCGCGTGTCGTGCGCCGCGCTGGCGGCGGCGTCGAAAAGGTCGGTGGCCTCGACCTTCATCGGCAACGCGCCCGCTTCGACGCGCACCATGTCGAGCAGGTTCGATACGAAACGGTTGAGGCGGAGCGCCTCGGTCTCGATCGTCTCGGCCATTTCGGGCGAGGGATGGCGGCGCATTTCCTGTGCTGCGGAGAGGATCGTGGTGAGCGGCGTGCGGAGATCATGGCTGACCGATGAGAGCAAGGCCGAGCGCAGCCGGTCACGTTCGCCGACCTGTCGCGCGTGGAGCGAGACTTCTTCCAATTCCATGCGATCCAGCGCGATCGACGCCTGATCGAGCAGGCTCATCAGCAGCGGCACCTGATCGGAGCGAACGGGCTCGCGCGCATCGTCGCGGGTCAGTCCGAGTACGCCAAGAACGCCGCGTGTCGTGCGGAGGGGGTGAAATAGCCAATCCGAAGCCGTCAGTGTCGCCGAACCACGGCCCGCGGGCAGCGCATGGTCCATCGCCCATTGCGCGGCGGCGCGTTCGATCTGTTCGAGGCGATCCTCGGGCGGCACCGCTGCACGCAGCGTCGGCCCGTCGGCAGACGGAAGCAGCAGCACGGTCCGGACATCGAGCAGCCGCCCGACCTCGGCGCAAATCGCCTGCATAAGGGTGTCCTGATCGGGCGCGGCGGTGAGTTGGCGCGAGAAGCTGGCGAGAGCCGCATTCTGCCGCGCACTCGATTGCGCAAGATCGGCCTGCGCCCGCACGCGCGCCGCAAACTGGCTGGTGACCACGGCGACGCCGAGCAGTACGAGGATGCTGACGACATTTTCCGGATTGTTGACGGTCAGTGTGCCGGTCGGCGGCAGGAAGAAGAAATTATAGGCGAGGCTCGACGCGAGGCCCGCGAACAGGCCTGCCCGCACCCCAAAGGTTGCCGCAGCGAACATGACGGGGACCAGATAGAGCAGCGAGATATTGCCGAGGTCGATGGCTTCGAGCAGCATACGGCCGAGCGCCGTCATCAGGGCCACCATCGCAAGCGCCAGCAGATAGTCCGACGCCTTGCCCCAACGGCCCGGAACGGCAGTCGCGCTGCGCGGGACCGCCTTCGCGTCGGGCTCGCCGGGCAGCACATGGACCGCGACGTCGTCGATCGTCCGCACAAGCTGGTCGACGACCGAGCCGTGGCGCATTTCGAACCACCAGGGGCGCGCCGATTTGCCGATGACGATCTGCGTCGCCCGCGCGTCGGCGGCAAAGGCGCGGAGCCCTTCGACGACGCTGGCGGCGGGGACGGTCGCGGTCGAAGCGCCGAGCCGCGAGGCGAGCGCGAGCGTGTCGGCGAGCTGACGGCGGTCGTCGTCGGTCATGCCCTGACTGCGCCGCGTCTCGATATAGACCGCGCTCCACGGCGCTTTCAGCGCATCGGCGAGGCGCTTCCCCGCACGGACAAGCTCGGCGGCGACGGGCAGTTCGCTGACCGCGACGACGATCCGCTCGCCCACCGCGAAACTGCCAGCCAATGCATGAGATCGCACATGGTCGAGCATCTGCGCATCGACCGCCTGCGCCGCACGGCGGAGGGCAAGTTCGCGCAGCGCGGTGAGGTTCGATTTGGAAAAGAAATGGGTGAGCGCGCGCGTCGCTTCCTGCGGGATATAGACCTTGCCGTCGCGCAGCCGCTCGATCAGCTCGTCGGGCGGAATGTCGACGACCTCGATCTCGGCATTTTCGAGGATCGAGTCGGGCACCGTCTCGCGGACGCGGACGCGGGTGAAGGACGCCACGACGTCGTTGAGGCTCTCGACATGCTGGATATTGATCGTCGAATAGACGTCGATCCCTGCACCCAGCAGTTCCTCCACATCCTGATAGCGTTTGGGGTGGCGACTGCCCGGCGCATTCGTGTGCGCGAGTTCATCGACAAGCACCAGCTGCGGGCGGCGTTCGAGGATCGCGTCGATGTCCATTTCACCAAGGCTGTGTCCCTGATGCTCGACCTGACGTCGCGCGATGATCTCGTGACCCTCGACCAGCGCCTCGGTCTCGCGCCGCCCGTGCGTCTCGACCACGCCGATCACGACATCGACCCCGGCCTCGCGGCGATGCCGGCCGTCGGTAAGCATCTCCCACGTCTTGCCGACGCCGGGCGCGGCGCCGAGAAAGACCTTGAGACGGCCACGGCCTTCCTGCGCCGCCTGACGCAGGAAGGCCTCTGGAGATGGTCGATCATTTCCTGTCACGCGGCGGGTTTAGCCCCAAAAGCATCGAGCCGTCGATTGAGCTTGAACACATTGACGCGCGGCTCGCCGAGGAAGCCGAGCAGCGGCTTGTCGACGCTCCGTTCGACCAGCCCGCGCACGGCATCCGGTGCCAGTCCCCGCGCCCGCGCGACGCGATCGACCTGATAGAAGGCAGCCTCGGGGGTGATGTCGGGATCGAGCCCCGACCCCGAAGCGGTAACGAGATCGGCCGGGACCGCCTTGCCGGGCTCCAACTCCTTCATCTTCGCGACATCGCCCTTCACCCGGTCCGCCAGCACCTGCGACGTCGGCCCAAGGTTCGAGCCTGACGAGGCCAGCCCATCATAGCCTTTGCCCGCCGCCGACGGACGCGTGTTGAAATAGCGTTCCGACGTGAAGGCCTGCCCGACGACGGTCGAACCGACGACCTTGCCATTCTCTTCGACAAGGCTGCCGTTCGCCTGGTTCGGGAACAGCGCCTGCCCGATGCCGGTGAGCGCCAGCGGGTAGGCGAGCCCGAGGAGCAGCGCGAAGAGCAGCGTCATAACCAGCGCCGGACGCAGCGAGGTGGTGAAATCCTTGTTCATTGTCATTTCCTCAGACGAGACCCAGGCCGCCGACGGCGAGGTCGATCAGCTTGATGCCGACAAAAGGTGCCACGAGGCCGCCAAGGCCATAGACGGCGAGGTTGCGGGCAAGCAGCGGCCCGGCGCCCATCGGGCGATAGGCGACGCCCTTCAGCGCGAGCGGCACGAGCAGCGGGATGATCAACGCGTTGAAGATGATCGCCGACAGGATCGCGCTCTCGGGACTGGTCAGCCCCATGACGTTGAGCACGCCCAATCCGGGATACAGCACGATGAACATCGCCGGGATGATCGCGAAATATTTGGCGACATCATTGGCGACCGAAAAGGTCGTGAGCGCGCCGCGCGTCATCAACAGCTGCTTGCCGAGCCCGACAACCTCGATCAGCTTGGTCGGATCGCTGTCGAGATCGACCATATTGCCCGCCTCGCGCGCCGCCTGCGTGCCGGTGTTCATCGCGACGCCGACGTCAGCCTGTGCGAGCGCCGGCGCGTCGTTCGTACCGTCGCCGCACATCGCGACGAGCCGTCCCCCCGCCTGCTCCTTGCGGATCAGCTCGAGCTTGTCCTCGGGCGTCGCCTGCGCGAGGAAATCGTCGACCCCGGCCTCAGCGGCAATGGCGGAGGCGGTGAGCGGATTGTCGCCTGTGATCATCACGGTGCGGATGCCCATCGCGCGTAGTTCGCCGAAGCGTTCGCGGATGCCCGCCTTGACGATGTCCTTGAGGAAAATCGCACCAAGCAATTGGCCATCCTTGGCGACCGCAAGCGGAGTGCCGCCGGCGCGCGCAATCTCGTCGGTGATACGGCGGAGCTCGGTCGCGGCGGCGGTTGCCCCCGCACCCGGATTGGCCTTGAGGACCGAATCCACTGCCCCCTTCTGGATCACGCTGTCACCCAGCTTGATGCCCGAGATGCGGGTTTGCGCGGTGAACGGGACGATCTCGGCGCCGTTCGGCAATTCGGTCCGCGTCTGGCCGAATTTCTCACACGCCAGCGCGACGATCGAGCGGCCCTCGGGGGTTTCGTCGGCGAGGCTGGCGAGCAGCGCGGCCTCCGAAAGCACCGCCATCGATTGGCCGCCGACCGGGCGGAACTCGGTCGCCTGACGGTCGCCGACGGTGATCGTGCCGGTCTTGTCGAGCAGCAGGACATCGATGTCGCCCGCGGCCTCGACCGCGCGGCCCGACTTTGCGAGCACGTTGAAGCGCACGAGGCGGTCCATCCCCGCGATGCCGATCGCGGATAGCAAGGCCGCGATCGTCGTCGGGATCAGCGTGATCAGCAGCGCCGCGAGGATCGCGACGGGAATGCTTCCGCCCGCATAATTTGCAAAGCTGGGGATCGTGCCGACTGCGATCAGGAAGATGATCGTGAGGCCGACGAGCAACAGTGTCAGCGCGATTTCGTTCGGCGTCTTCTGCCGCTCGGCACCTTCGACGAGCGCGATCATCCGGTCGAGGAAACCCTGTCCCGGATTGACCGTGACCTGCACGCGGATTTCATCGGAGATGACGCGCGTGCCGGCGGTCACCGCCGAGCGGTCGCCGCCCGCCTCGCGGATCACGGGCGCGCTTTCGCCGGTGATCGCCGCTTCGTTGACCGAGGCGACACCCGCAACGACTTCGCCGTCCGACGGGATCAGGTCGCCTGTCTGGACGAGCACGACATCGCCCACCCGGAGCGCGCTGGCGGGAACGCTCTCGTAGGCATTGCCATCGCCCTTGAGTTTTTTGGCGATCAAATCGGCCTTGGTCGCGCGCAGCGATGCGGCCTGCGCCTTGCCGCGCCCTTCGGCGAGCGCTTCGGCGAAGGTGCCGAAGAGCACCGTCAGCCAGAGCCAGATCACGAGTTGCAGCTTGAAGCCGGTCGCAAGGCCGTCGTGGCCGACGACGAGCAACACCGTCAGCAGCGCCGCGACGACCGCGGTGGTGAACATCACCGGGTTGCGGATCAGTTCCTTCGGGTTGAGTTTGCGGAAGGCGTCGCCGATCGCCGGAACGACCAGCTCTGCCGTGAACAGGGACTTGGTTTGAGGCCGAGCCATTTGCAATTATCCTTAGAAAAGCTGGCCATTGATCATCGCGAGATGATCGGCGACGGGACCGAGCGCGAGGCTGGGCAGGAAGGTCAGCCCGCCGACGATCAGCACGATGCCGACCAGCAGGCCCGTCCACAGCAGCCCGGTGGTCGGGAAGCTGCCCGCGGTTTCCGGCGTATATTTCTTCGCCGCCAGACCGCCTGCGATCGCCAGCATCGGGATGATGATGAAGAAGCGGCCTACCCACATCGCAAGGCCGAGCAGGCCGTTGTAGAAGGGTGTGTTGGCGGTAAGCCCGGCAAAGGCCGACCCGTTGTTCCCCACCGCGCTGGTGAAGGCGTAGAGGATCTCCGAAAAGCCATGCGGTCCCTTGTTGAGCGGACCCGCCAGCCCCGCCTCGGTGACCGATGCGATCGCGGTGAAGCCGAGGATGATGAGCGGAAGGACGGCGATCGCAAGTACCGCAAGTTTGACCTCACGCGCCTCGATCTTCTTGCCGACATATTCGGGGGTGCGCCCGACCATCAGCCCGGCGACGAACACCGCGAGGATGGCAAACAGCAGGAAGCCATAGATGCCCGCTCCGACGCCGCCGATGACGACTTCGCCTAGCTGGATGTTGAGCAGCGGGATCATGCCGCCGAGCGCGGTGAAGCTGTCGTGCATCGCGTTCACCGCGCCGCACGATGCCGCGGTGGTAACGACAGAGAAGAGCGCCGATGCGGCGATGCCGAAGCGAACTTCCTTGCCCTCCATATTGCCGCCGGCGGCACCGAGCTGGTGGAGGATCGGGTTGCCGGCAGCTTCCTGCCAATAGGTGATGGTGACCCCGGCGAGGAAGATCGTAACCATCGCGGCGAGGATCGCCCAGCCCTGGCGCGGGTTGCCGACGGCTTTGCCGAAGGTCCAGGTCAGCCCGGTGCCGATCAGGAAGATCGACAGCATCTGGACGAGGTTGGTGAGGGCGGTCGGGTTCTCGAACGGATGCGCGCTGTTGACGTTGAAGAAACCGCCGCCATTCGTGCCGAGCAGCTTGATCGCTTCCTGCGACGCGACCGGGCCCAGCGCCAGTGTCTGCTTCACGCCTTCGAGCGTCGTCACATCGACCGAACCCGCCAGCGTCTGCGGCACGCCGCTCGCGATATAGAAGATCGCGATGACGATGCAGAGCGGCAGCAGCAGGTAGAGCGTCACCCGCGTCATATCGGCCCAGAAATTCCCGATCGTCTTCATCTCGCGCCGGGCAAAGCCGCGAAACAAGGCAAAGGCGAGCGCGATGCCCGTCGCGGCCGACAGGAAATTGTGGATCGTGAGGCCAAGCATCTGGCTGAGGTTCGACATCGTCGATTCACCGCCATAGCTCTGCCAGTTGGTGTT
Source organism: Sphingopyxis sp. YR583 (assembly GCF_900108295.1). Taxonomy (NCBI): domain Bacteria; kingdom Pseudomonadati; phylum Pseudomonadota; class Alphaproteobacteria; order Sphingomonadales; family Sphingopyxidaceae; genus Sphingopyxis; species Sphingopyxis sp. YR583. The sequence continues at coordinate 466,061 of NZ_FNWK01000001.1, forward strand.
GGTGGTAAAGCTGATCGCGGTGTTGAAAGCCAGATCCGCGCTCGTGCCGTCATAACCAAGCGGATTGAGCGGCAGTCCGCCCTGCAGGCGCAGGACCGCATAGGTGAAGAGCGCCAGCACCGCGTTGAAGATCAGCATATGGACCGCGTAACGGCGCCATCCCTGCTCTTCATTCGGGTCGATCCCCGACAGACGGTAAAAACCCGTTTCGACCGGCCCGAATATGCGGTGCAGCGGCGTCCGGCGCCCTTCGTAGAGCGCGAAAAGCCATTGCCCCATGGGCTTGCAGAGCAAGAGCAGGATCGCGATGAACGCGATGATGAGACACCATCCCTGAAAGGTCATGGCTGCCCCCCCTTAAAAGCGTTCGGGCCGTGCAAGCACGGCGACGAGATAGAAAAGAAGGCCAAGCGCGGTGAGACCCGCCAGCCAGAGGTCGAGTGTCATGGCGTCATTCCTTATGCGTCGTCGCACAGCCGCGCGTAGCCAAGGCTGGCGGCGAGCAAGGCGAGGATGGTGCCGACCCAGATGAGATCCTGCATGGTTTGCTCCAGCAAGACGCTGGCCACGGGGTGTGGCACGAGTCGTCTGCGGAGCTTGAAATAGGAGAGCGCCGCATTTGAATTCGAGAGAGCGAAAACGTCCCCCGCATAGTATTTTCATATGATTTGCCGATGCCGACGACGCGGTGTGCAGCCAGTCGGTGCGTCGCGCTCAGCCCAGAAAGGCCGCACGGTCCGTCGCGGGCGACCAAATGGGGGCCGCGCATATGGGACTCAGATCGCTCGCGCCACAGTCTGCCGCGGTGTCACCGCAAAACGCTCCGTTCGATTCAGGGTGTTAGGCGTTTCATCCCGGCACCTAATGGATCGCACCGGCCAAAAGGTCGGTCTTTCGTCATAATCGGCAATTCGGGCCGGTGGCGACCGGGCTGTTTTTAACGCGAGCAATGGAGCAAGCCGCCGTCGATGTCTGGGGTGGCTGCGAACATGTCTCGACCATAGTCGACGCCCGCCGCCCATGCGAAACGATGTCCTTCTGTTCATGCGCGGGACCGACATTCGGCCGGGGTTGACCCCGGTTCAATATTTCGAGCGCCGCGGCGACCGTCCGCCTCAACTCTTCCATTTCCGATCCCCCTCCCGCCGTTAACCGCCTGCGCCGGGCGATATCGTCAGTACCGCGAGCAGCAGACACCAATTGAGCGCCAAGGCCGAAACGGCCCAACGGTTGCGACGGCGGCGCCACGCGGCTGCGTCGAGTGAGTGTAGATTATCCATTTTGCAGTCCCTTCATCGAACGACCGGCATCATGCCGACCGACCAATTGTGAGAGACCGCGATCACCGCAGCATGTCGCATGACGGGCTATTTTGTCTCAAATGTAACTCCGCCCCACGCCGATCGACGAAGGATGCGGCCCGATTTGCGCGCTGTTACAACTGTTACAAAAGCGCTGGTGGCGCGGCATGCTCTTGTTACAGAGTGCGGCTAGCGCATCGATGGAGCCATAGCCGGACCATATGCTGATCCTTCACTTGCCTTTCCCTGTTTCCGCCGGCCGCCTTCATGGCTGACGCGGCGACGTCATCGGTCGGCTTTACCCGCGAAGCCCGGCGCAGGCTGAATGCCATCCGGGCCGTGACCTATACCCTCGCCTTCCTTTTCATGTTGGCGATGGGGGTACAGGGCGTGTGGGTGACCCGCAGCCATATGGAGGCCGAGGCCGAACGCAGCGTGCTCGCTGCCGAAACCGCGATATCGGCGATGGTGGAGGCGAGCGGCCGCGCCGACACGGCGCGGATCGAGACGCTGCTGTCGGCGGCATCGGCCGAAGGCGTGTCGTTCGGGATTTCCGACCGTGACGGACATCCGGTGGCCGGACACCGCAGCCTTCCCCCTGGCAAACGCACCATCTATCGTCGTTCCGATGTCGGCGACGGGCTCCGGCTCAGCGCCGTGATCGACCGCAATGCGATCTGGCGCGCCGCGCTGCGCGCCAATATCGCGTCGATCCTCTTCATCCTCGCGCTCGGCGTTCCGACGCTACTCAGCTTTTTCTATCTGCGGCGCATGGTCAACCGGCCGGCCTTTGCGCTGCTCGATTATGCACAGGCCGATCAGGCAACCCGGCCGCCCCCCGACCTGCCCGAAATCTGGACGCGGGTGATCGACCGGCTAACCCAGCTCAAAAATACACAGGCACAGTTGCAGGCGTTTCTCGACCACGCGCCGATCGGCATGAGCTACATCGACCCGACCGGACGCCTGACGATGATGAACCGCTATGGCGCGACCTGTTATGGCCAAAGCGCCGACGCGATAATCGGACGCGAACTGACCGACTTCGCGCAATATTATCCCACGACGCCCGACCTGAACGCGCCCTTGATGCAGGAGCCGCTCAAGCACGCGCGGGCGACAACGCTTGAGACCGAATTCCATGCGCCGACTGGCGACACGCGGATTTTTCGCATCACCTCCTTTCCCGTCCTCGGCGCCCACGGACAGGTCGATATGGTCGGGACATTCTTTTTCGACGTGACCGAGCAGCGCCGTGCCGAATCCGATCTCGAACAATCGCGGGCACTATTCGAGGCCTTTGTTCAAAACGCGCCCAATCCGATGGCGCTGATCGACACTAAGGGCCACCGCATGCGCTACATCATGGTCAATGATGCCATTGCGGGCTATTACGACATGACGCCCGAGGCGTTACTTGCGGCCGGGCCGAAGCATATCCATGCGCATTTCCCCGAAGCGCGCGAAGTGATCGCGCCGTTGCTCGGCCGGGTCATGCGCACGCTGGAAAGCGAGCAGGTCGACACGCCTTTCGAAATGCCGTCGGGCGAAATTCGCGACATGGCCTTTTCCTACTTTCCGATCCTGGATGCCGATGGCGCCTTGGCCTTCATCGGCAATATCGCGCATGACGTGACCGATGAACGCCGCGTGCAAACCGACCTCGCCGCGTCGCGCGAAAGCCTGCATCAGGCCGAGAAGCTCGCCGCATTGGGATCGATGCTCGCGGGGGTCAGCCATGAACTCAACAATCCGCTGGCAGCGGTGATCGGACAGGCGGCCCTGCTGGGCGAGGATCTGGAAGGAACGCCGCACGCCGACCGCATCGCCAAGATCCGCCGCGCCGCCGACCGCTGCGCGCGCATCGTCCAGAGCTTCCTCGCCATGGCACGGCAGAAAGCGCCGGAATATCGCTCGGTCAACCTGAACGATCAGGTGCGCGGCGCCATCGAACTCACCGAATATCATATGCGCGCGGGCAATGTCGCGATCGACCTCGACCTCCAGCCGGACATCCCGATGCTGGAAGCCGACCCCGACCAGCTGCATCAGGTCATCGTCAACCTGTTGACCAACGCGCGGCAAGCCCTTGAAACGGTGGACGGCGACCGCCGCATCGCCATCGCATCGCGCTATCGTCAAGGCGCGATCACGCTGTCGGTAGCCGACAACGGGCCGGGTATCGATCCGGTCGCGAGGCAGCGCATATTCGATCCCTTCTTCACGACCAAGGCCGTGGGCGCCGGAACCGGAATTGGCCTGTCCTATTCGCTGGGCATTGTCGAAGCGCATGGCGGAACGATTATCATCGAGGACAATGGGATCGGGACGCGCTTCGTCGTTACGTTGCCGGTACGCAGTTCCGACGGTCCGGTTGCGCAACCCGAACAGGGCGGCGAAGCTAGCGGGCGCGGGCGCGTGCTGGTGATCGACGACGAGACCGACGTCGCCGAAACGCTCGCTGACATGCTCGAGCGAATGGGGCTCGATGTCAGCGTCGCGATCGGCGGCGTGGCCGGACAGGCGTCACTGGCGGGAGAAGCCCGTTTCGATCTGGTCCTTTCCGACATCCGGATGCCCGACATCGACGGCCCCGCACTCTATGCCTGGGCCATCGAACATCGCCCCGATCTCGCCGCCGTTTTCGCCTTCATCACCGGCGATACGATGAGCAGCCATGTCACCGATTTCCTGACGCATACGCGCTGCCCGGTGCTCGAAAAACCCTTTACGCCGGCAAGTCTCGGCGCGCTGGTCGCGGCGATGATGGGGACAAAAGAGGGAGAGATTGCATGAACAGCCGCGCCCGCATCATCGTGTGTGATGACGATCCCGACCTGCGCGACCTGCTCGTCGATTTGCTCCGCCGCGACGGATATGAAGTAGAGGAGGCCGAGGACGGCATCGCGCTACGCCGCATCGTCCCGCGCTTTCGCCCCGACATCGTCGTGTGCGACCTGATGATGCCCGGCGAGGACGGACTCAGCCTGACCCGCTGGCTGCGCGGCGAAGGGCATGCCGCGGTGCTGATGCTGACTGCAATGGGCTCCACCACCGACCGTATTGTCGGGTTGGAAATGGGTGCCGACGATTACCTCGCCAAACCGTTCGAACCCGGCGAGTTGCGCGCGCGGATCAAGGCGATCCTGCGACGGACGATGTCGGCGAACCTCTCCGCCGGTCGTCCCGCAGCGCGGGTCAAGGTCGGCCGCTGCGTCGTCGATACCGAAATGAAGGCGATGTTCAACGAGGCGGGCGAGCGGGTCGAGCTGACCGCGATGGAATATGACCTGCTCTATACGTTCGTCACCCACGCCCGCCGTCCCTTGAACCGCGACCAGTTGCTTGAGCTTGCGCATCACAAGAAATGGGATCCCTACGATCGGTCGATCGACATGCGGATCGCGCGGCTGCGCAAGAAGATCGAGTTCGATCCCGCCAAGCCGTCGGTCCTGAAAACGGTGCGCGGCGAGGGCTACATGCTCATCCCCGACGGCGAATAGCTTTGTAACAGCCGGTTACAAAGGCCGTTACAACAAAGACAATTTGCCCCGCGCCGCGTGATCGCCGCGTTACGCTGCTCCTCCAGAGAGCTCTCCATCGGCAGCCCTGCCGACCTTTCAAATGGAGAGCAACCATGACCACCAAGACCTTGCTGACCGCCGCGTCGGCCCTCACCCTGGCGCTGGCCGCCACCACATTCTCTGCCACCCCGGCTCATGCCGCAGACTGCCTGATAGACAGCAATAACGACGGCAATGCCGACGATAGTGTCGATACCGACGGCAACGCCAATTCCAACGGCAGTGCCACCAGCCTCGCCTGCGGCTTCAGCGCGGTAGCAACCGGTGCGGAGTCGACCGCTATCGGTTCGAACACCAACGCCGCGGGCGCCGACTCAACAGCCGTGGGTTTTGCCGCCGCCGCCACGACAAGCAATACGACCGCCCTTGGCGCAGGTTCGCGGGCGAACGGGCTCAACTCGACCGCCGTCGGACGCAGCGCCGCGGCGTTCAGTCTCGACTCGACAGCACTCGGGCAAACCTCGTCCGCCTTTGGAACGGGGTCGTCGGCCTTCGGGACGGGCAGCCAAGCCGACGGCGAATATGCAACCGCGATCGGTCGGGGTGCTGTGGCGACAAACTTCGGATCGACGGCGGTGGGAACCTTTGCCACGGCGGGAACGGCATCGACCTCGTCCGCGGCCGCCTTTGGCTATGCCGCTTCGGCCACGGGTCGCTTCAGCACCGCCCTTGGCAACGCCGCAACAGCGAACGCCCAAGTCGCCACAGCGGTGGGCCAGAATGCCCATGCCGACTTCATCGCTGCCACGGCTGTCGGCAATGACGCGCTGGCATCGGCGGACTCGGCGACCGCCTTCGGCCAGGTCGCCCAGGCGACGGGGATAGAAGCGACCGCTCTGGGGCGGTACGCCACCGCCACCAAACGATACAGCACCGCCGTCGGGGCCGGAGCGGAAGCCAGCGGCTTCAGCTCGATCGCGCTCGGCGGTGACACAGGGCAAGATTATTATAGCGGTTATGGCGCCCGCGCGATGGGCAATGATTCGATCGCGATCGGCGCAGACGCGGCGACCTATGAATCAAAATCCATCGTTCTCGGCGCGTCGAGCACGGCCGACATCGGACATCAGCTTTCGATCGTCATCGGCGCAGACCTGACGACCACGCGCACGCACCAGATAGTTCTGGGCGGCAGCAGCCAGTCCCTGACGGTGGCGGGTATCGCCAACGGCAATGGGTTTCAGTCGGGCGGGCTGCGCATGGTCACCACCGACGCGAACGGCAATTTTGGCGTCGCCGACATTCCGGTGGCGGGCGGCACGTTCGACCCGACCGGCATCAACAATGCGCTAGGCGCGCTCGACCTGCGCGTTACCGCGCTGGAAGGCATGCCCGGCGGCGGATCGCCGTTCGACCCCAGCGGGATCAACAATGCCATTGCCGGCCTTCAATCCGGGCAGGTGGCGCAGGACAATGCCATCGCGGAGCTGCAAGGCACCGACATGACGTTCGACGCCCGCATCACCGCGCTCGAGGGCATGGGCGGCGGTGGCGGTGGCGGTGGCGTGCCGTTCGACCCGACCCCGATCAACAACCGCGTCGATGCGGTCGAGACCGTCAACACCACGCAGGATGCGCAGATCGGCGCGTTGCAGACGGTGCAGGCCGCGACCGGGGCAACGGTCGCGCAGCACACGACCGCCATCGGCAATCTGCAAAGCGGCATGAGCGCGCTGCAGAGCCAGATGGGTGCGCTTCAGTCGGCACAGACCCAGTTGTTCGACCTCGTCAACCACGATCGGCGCGAGGCGCGGCGCGGCATTGCGGCGGCGGTCGCCATGTCCGACGCTCCCGTTCCTTCGATGCCGGGAAAGACCAGCTATGTTTTCAACCTCGCCGCCTTCCGCGGCGAAGCGGCGGTCGGTCTGTCGCTCGCTCACCGATTGAACGTCGACACGCCGGTTGCGGTCACATTCGGCTTTTCGCAGGCCGGCGGCAAGAACACCGCGGTTCGCGTCGGTGTCGCCGGAGAATTCTGAAGGCGGCTCGGCTTCAAGCCTCCTGGCTTGTGGTTGCTCTCCGGCCAGGAGCGCGCGAAGGAAGGGTCGGGATGGAAACATCCCGGCCCTTTTTCCGACCGTTCCCGGCTTTCGCGGGCTGTCAGTTTCGGACCGCCAGGAGGTTCGCGACGATCGCGGCATTATAGGCGCGGTAGGCCGTTTGAACGAGCGCCGTCCATTGTGGCAGGTCGACGACGATGTCGCCCTCCTGCCGTGACGTCCATTCGAGATTCGCTCCGGACGTCGTCATTGCCGACGCGCCATCGGAACTGGTGAAGGGCGCGTCAACGACCACGTCCTTCGAAAGTGTCATCATCGTCGGACCGGCGATGCCCACGGGCTGGCCGACCTGGATGTTGGTCGGCGAAGGCGCGCGGACAGAAAATTGCGCGTCGATATCGACGCTGGCGCGGCGGCTCCCCGCCAGCGAGCGACCCGTTCGCGCGTCGGCATCCGCGAAATCGATCGTGAGCGACGGCGATATGAACGCGGCGCCCAGCTTCAAAGCCGGTTTGCTGAGCGCATTGCCCTTGCCGAACTTTGCCAGCATCCAGAACGCCCGGCCAATATTCCGGCACAACCGAACATTCATAAATGCGGTCAATGAGTTCTTCGGTCATTCCCCACCCCCATTTCCGCCTAACGCTTGGAGAAATGAGAGGCAAGCATCGCGCCGCCGCGCGGCGACCATGGCCCCTTCCCAATTCACCGCTTGACAGATCCCGATGCAAATTATTATCCAATTGGATAAATATATATAACGGGAGGATGTCGATGAAGAGCATGATCGTGGCGTTGATGGGATCGACGCTGCTCGCAACCGGGGCCTATGCGCAAGAGGGCGCCCCCCTGTCCGATGCCGCGGAGACGGCCGGCGACGAGATCGTCGTGACCGCGCAAAAACGCGAGCAGTCGCTGCAGGACGTGCCGCTGTCGGTTGCGGTGCTGAGCGGCGAGCAATTGAGCGATCGAAACATCACGGAAATCTCGCAGCTTCAGACGACCACCCCGAACTTCTCGTTCCAGGGCAGCAACAACCCGCGCGGCGCGGGGCTTGCCATTCGCGGTATCGGCACGAACAATTTCTCCTCGGCGATCGAGGGATCGGTGGGCATCGTCATCGATGGCGTGCCGATCGGGCGACAGGGGGCGGGCATGACCGACCTGTTCGACATCCAGCGGGTCGAAGTCCTGCGCGGCCCGCAGGGCACATTGTTCGGTAAAAACGCATCGGCGGGCGTACTCAACATCGTCACCACCGATCCCAGCTACACCTGGGGCGGACGGGTACAGGCGACCTATGGCGAGTTCGACGAGTTCGTGCTGCGCGGGACGGTGACCGGCGGCATCACGCAGAATCTGGCGTTTCGCGCCTCGGCCTATCTGACCAAACGCGACGGCTATATCCGCAATGTCTTTGACGACAGCAGGCTGAACGACCGCGACGAATGGGGCGGCCGCGCCAAGCTGCTATGGGAGCCCGCCGACAATATCCGCGTGCTCGTCGCGGGCGATTATTCGTCGCGCGACGCGGCGTGCTGCATGTGGACGATCCGCAGCTTCGGCAACAACGCCAATGTCCGCAATCAGGCGACCGCGGCCGGCGTCGTTCCGGGCCCCAACAATCGCGACGTTGCGCTCGACGGCGACACCTTCATCCGGCAGGAAACCTATGGCGGATCGGTGCAGGTCGACGTCGAAAGCGCGAGCGGGATCACGCTGACATCGATCACCGGGATGCGCTGGTGGGACGCCGTCGACAACAACGATGCCGACCAGCGTCCGACGCCCGTACTCAACATCAACAACGGCAACAGCCACCAGCGCCAGTTCACGCAGGAACTGCGCCTGACCTCTCCCTCGGGCCGGCCGTTCGAATGGGTCGGCGGCCTCTTCCTGTTCAATCAGGATTATGAGCTCGGCAATTCGCAGCAGGGAACGTTCGACCAGCCGCTGCCTCCGGGCATTCAGCTATCGCGCGCGATTTTCGTCGAGAATGACACACAGAATTTTGCCGCCTTCGCCGACGCGACCTATCACTTCAACGACCGGTTCAACGTCTTCGGCGGCCTGCGCTATACGGTCGAGCGGCTGAATACGCATTTTCGCCGCTTCCCCAATCCGGGCACGGTTCTGCTCGGCCCCCGCGTCGATCAGAAATCGAAGCGCGTCGACGGCGCATGGACCTGGCGCCTTGGCGCGCAGTTCCGCCCGACCGAAGAAGTCACGTTGTACGGCAGCGTCGCACGCGGCTTCAAGGGCGGCGGCTTCAACGCGCTGCAGGATTCGACCGTTCTCCGCACGGTCGAGCCCGAAATCCCGACCTCCTATGAATTTGGCGCGAAGACCGAATTGTTCGATCGCCGCGTCCGCTTCAACATCGCCTTCTTCAGCACCGATTTCGACGATTTCCAGGCACAGGCGATCGGCGTTTCGGACACGGGAACGCTGGTGTTCGACGTCATCAACGCAGGTTCGCTGCGTACCCGCGGGGTCGAAGCCGACATCAACATCAGGGCGGGCGGCGGCTTTACGCTGATGGGCGGCGCGGCCTATACCAAGGCCGAGTATACCGACTTCGCGGGTGCGCCCTGTTATTTCGGGCAGACCGTCACACAGGGTTGCACCGTCTCGGGCGGCCAGTCGCGGCAGGATCTGACCGGCAGGGAACTCGCGATGGCGCCGAAGGTGACCGCCAACGCCACCGCCCGCTATGAAACCGAGGTCTCGGCGGCGGGCGCCACTGTCTTCGGCCAGCTCTCCTACGCTTATCGCGGCAAGACCTTCACCGCGCTCGACCTCGATCCGAAATCGGTGCAAAAGGCCTATGGCCTGCTCGATGCGCAGTTGGGCTTCGCATTGCCCGGCGACCGGATGCGGGCGTGGATCTGGGGCAAGAACCTGACCGACCAGAGCTTCGTCGAGCTGATCTATGACACGCCGCTCGACACCGGCGGGCAGTCGCAATTCTTCCCCTCGACCGCCGCGCGTCAGTTCGGTGCCACCGTGGAGTATCGGTTCTGATGACGACATTCGACCGCCGGAGCCTGATGGCCGCCCTCGCGCTAGCAGGTGCCGGCGGCGTCTCGACCCTCGCGCTTGCGAAATCGAAAGTACCGGCGGCGCGCAAGCGCCCGCCGAACTTCATCGTCGTCCTCGCTGACGACCTTGGCTATGGCGATATCGGCGCCAACGGCGCGCGTACGATCCGCACGCCCAATATCGACCGGCTCGCCGCAGACGGATTGCTGATGACCGATGCCTATGCGTCGGCGAATATCTGCACGCCGTCGCGCGCCGGGCTGCTCACCGGTCGCTATCCGATCCGCACCGGTCTCGCCTGGCAGGTGATCCAGGCGAACGACACCAACGGCCTGCCGCCCGAAGAGGTCACGATCCCCGAAGTGCTCGGCCGCGACTATGTCTCGGCGCTGATCGGCAAATGGCACCTTGGCCATACGCCTCCTTTCTGGCCGCCGACGGTGCAGGGCTTCGACCTGTTTTTCGGCCTGCCCTACAGCCACGACATGAAGCCGCTGTCGCTTTACACCGCGGGCAAGGGCGTCGAATTCACGCAGGAAGACGTCGATATGGTGGCGCTGACGCGGCGCTTCTTCGCGCGCGCCGGCGATTTCGTCGAAACCAACCAGAGCCGCCCCTTCTTCCTGATGCTGGCGCTGACCGCGCCGCACATTCCGCTCCATCCGAGCAAGGAACATGCCGGCCATTCGCCCGCGGGCGATTATGGCGACGTCGTCGAAGAGGTCGATACCGAACTCGGCCGGCTGCGCGAACAGCTTGAGCGGCTGAACCTGCAGAACGACACCTATGTCATCCTCACCTCGGACAATGGCCCCTGGTTCGAAGGATCGGCGGGTCAACTGCGCGATCGCAAGGGCGGCGCGGGATGGGACGGCGGCTACCGCGTGCCCTTCGTCGCATGGGCGCCCGGCCGCATCCCGGCGGGTAGCCGCAGCAACGCGATCACGATGAATTTCGACCTGCTACCGACCTTCGCCGCGCTTGCGGGCAAGCCGCTTCCGAAGGGACTCGTGATCGATGGCAAGGATATCAGCGCGGTCTGGCAGAAAGGGGCTCCCAGCCCGCACGACGCGCTGATCCTGTTCGACAATGAAAAGGTCGCGGCGATCCGCACCGACCGCTGGAAATTCGTCGCGCGCAGCTATTACCGCGAATATGACCTGCCGCTTGCGCGGATCGGCGCCAACTTGCTGTTCGATGTCCGCAGCGACCCCAGCGAGGATTATAATCTGGCGACGCGTCACCCCGATGTCGTGAAGGACATGCGCGCGCGCTTCGAGCAATATCGCAAAACCTACGAGCCGCTCGGCCGCAAGCAGGAACCCGACCGGCTTCCGGGCGGAAAGCCCCTGCCCTGACCCTTCCGTCATTGCCTGTGCCCGCCGGTCGCTGGTATTGGCATCCAGTTGATTCCAGCCCGGGGCAAACAGATTGCAGTCGAAAACGGTATCGAAAAGAAAAACGCAGGACCGCGGTGCCGCAACGCGGCAGCGAATTGTCGAAGAGGCCCTGCAGCAATTCTCCCGCCATGGCTTCGACGGTGTCGGGATACGCGAAATCGCCGAAAGCGTCGGCGTCCAGCACGGCCTGATCAAATATCATTTCGGGACCAAGGACGAATTGTGGCGCGAGGCGGTCCGGCTGATGTTCACCCGGGCGAACGAGATATTACGCTCCGAGCCCGGAGAGGCCGACCTGCCGCCCCACAAGGCGTTTGAAATCTCGTTGCGGCGCTATGTCCGCTATTGCGCCGAACATCCCGAACATGCCCGGCTGATGGTCCAGGAATCCTTTCGCGACAACGAACGGCTGGCCTGGGCGTCCGAAAGCTTCATCCGCCCCAGCCACGACCGGATCTTCGCGCGATGGAATGCGCTCATGGACGACGGGACGATGCCGCGGGTCGATCCGACATTGATGGTCTATGCGATGACAGGCGCCGCACAGTCGATCTTCAACCTCGCAGCAGAGGCAAAGCTCACGCACGGCATCGACGCGCTGTCGAACGAGACGATCGAGGCCTATTCCGATGCGATCGTTTCCCTGTTCATGCCCGGGTTGAAAGCCGCCGAAACGCCGGATCAAAAATAATTATCCATCTGGATAAAAATTAGAGACAGGCGAATTTCGTTGCGATAAGCTCCCCGCATAAAAGGGAGAGCGATGATGGCCGATGTCAGCGGCGGGACGGCAAGGCGCCCCGCGTCCATGGAACAACCGCGCCTGTCGACCGGTGAGGTCGTGGCTTATGGGTCGGGCGATCTCGCCTTCAACCTCTACTTCACCTTCTGCTCGCTGTTCCTGCTCTATTTCTACACCGACGTGCTCGGTCTCTCGGCCTCGGTTGCGGGGCTCATCATCATGGCGGCACTCGTCTGGGAGGGGATTACCGACCCCGCGATGGGCGTGATCGCCAGCCGAACGCGCAGCCGGTTCGGCAGCTATCGCCCCTATCTGTTGTTCGGTTCGCCCGTGCTCGCACTGGTCTTCGTCGCCATGTTCCTGCCGCTCGATCTGTCGGACAACGCCCTCGCCGCCTTTTGCCTCGCAACGCATATTCTGTTTCGCACCGTTTACACGGTCGTGAACATCCCCTTCGTCGCGCTCTCGGCGCGGATGAGCGCGGACTCGCTCGCCCGGTCGCGCCTTGCCGGCGCGCGCATGCTGTTCGCAATCCTGACGGGCCTGTTCCTCGCGGCAGCGACGCTGCCGCTGGTCGCCCGCTTCGGCGGCGGCCGCGACGGTTTTCTTTGGGTCGCTACGCTCTATGCGGCGATTGCGACGCTCGTTCTTCTCAACTGCTTCAGGAAAACCAGCGAGGCGATCGGCGAGGCGCCCGACGCGCATCCGACCTTTGGCGCGATGCTCCGCGCCGTGCGGTCGAACCGCGTGTTCCTGCTATTGCTCGGCGCAACGCTTGTCGGCTCGGTCGGATACGCGATGGGCGGCAAGGCGCTGCTCTATTACATGAAATATTATGCGGGGTCGGAGGAGACGATCACCATCGGCCTGACAGTTTCGCTCGCCGCCGCCGCGCTGTCGATGCTGCTGTGGGTCAGGATGACGCAGCGCATCGGCAAACGCGCCGTGTGGCTCAGCGGCATCGCGATCAGCGCAACCGCGAATATCCTGGTCTTCGCGCTGGCGCCCAAGGCGGGGCCGCTGCTCTACAGCCTGCTCGCGCTCAGCGGGGTCGGCAATGCCGCTTTCGTCCTGACCTTCTGGTCGATGCTGCCCGATACGGTCGAGGTCGGCGAATGGCAGACCGGACTTCGCGCCGAGGGCGCGCTCGTCGGCTTCCTCGCCTTTACGCAAAAGGTCGCGCTTGGCGTCGGCACCGGCCTGATCGGCATCTTGCTGGACCTCATCGGCTATGTTCCCAATGTGCAGCAAACGCCCGAGGCGCTGACGAACATACGTGGGCTCGCGACGCTCGCACCCGCCCTGATGGCGATCGGCGCCGGGCTGTTCATCTATTTCTACCCCCTCGACACCCGAACCCACGGGCGCCTCGTGCGCGCCATCGCATGGCGTAGCGCGCGTCGGCGCGCCGCCCCTTCAACGACAGACATGGATAATTGACATGAGCGACCAGCAGTTTGATTTCGCACCCCGGCGCGGCGCGTCCGCCGAGTGGATCGCCGAAACCATCGACGCGATCATGGAGCAGGCGACGCTCGCCGAGAAGGTCGGCATGTTATCGGGGCGCGGCTTCTTTCAGGAGTTCATGGCCGACGACCGGCTGTGGGGTGCGCGCCCCTATCGCGCCGGCAGCGGGATCGAACGGCTCGGCGTGCCGCCCCTCTGGTTCACCGACGGCCCGCGCGGCGTCGCCCGCGGACAAAGCACCTGTTTCCCCTGCACGATGGCGCGCGGGGCGACCTTCGACACTGACCTCGAAATGCGGATCGGCGAAGCGATGGGCAAGGAAATCCGTGCGCAGGACTGCGACCTCTCGGGCGCCGTCTGCATCAATATCCTGCGCCATCCCGCATGGGGACGTGCGCAGGAAACCTATGGCGAAGACCCGCATCATCTCGGCGCGATGGGGACCGCGCTGGGGCTCGGCATCCAGACCCAGAATGTGATCGCGACGGTCAAGCATTTCGCGCTCAACTCGATGGAGAATGCCCGCTTCAAGGTCGATGTGCAGGTGGGCGAGCGCGCGCTCCACGAAATCTATCTGCCACATTTCAAGACCGCGCTCGATGCCGGCGTCGCGACCGTGATGAGCGCGTACAACAAATATAATGGCGAATATTGCGGCCAGCATCACGGCCTGCTCACCGACATATTGCGCGGCGAGTGGGGCTTTTCGGGCTTCGTTCATTCGGACTGGGTGATGGGCCTCTACAAACCCTATGCCGTTGCCGCCGGGCTCGACATCGAGAATCCCGAGCCGCAGATCCTCGGCGACAAGCTGATCGCCGCGGTCGAGGCGGGCCATGTCGCGCCCTTCGTGATCGACCGCGCGTGCCGCAACATCCTGCGCACGCAATATCGCTTCGCCTGCGCCTCCGATCCGCTGACCGAATATCCCGTCGAACTGGTCGCCGCACCCGAGCATGTCGCGCTCGCACGCGAAGCCGCGCAAAAGTCGGTCGTCCTGCTCGAAAACAATGGCGTTCTGCCGCTGGACCGCGACAAGGTTCGGCGCATCGCCGTGCTCGGCCGGCTGGCCGCGCTTCCGAACACAGGCGATATGGGATCGAGCCGCGTCCGCCCGCCTTATGTTGTCACGCCGATCGCGGCGCTCCGCACCACGCTCGGCCCCGACGCCATATTGAGCGGTGACGAGGACGATATCGACGCCGCAGTCGTTGCGGCGCGCGAAGCCGACGTCGCGCTGGTCGTCGCGGGCTATACGGCGCGCGAGGAAGGCGAATTCATCCCGGGCGACATCACTCTGGGCCAGGAAAGCGACCGTAACGGCGGGCGCCCCGCGATCGGCGGCGACCGCCTCTCGCTCGATCTCGCCGCCGAGCAGGTCGCGCTGATCGAAGCCGTCGCGGCGACCGGAACCCCGGTCATCGTCGCGATCGTCGCGGGGTCCGCCGTGCTGGTCGAGCGCTGGCGCGAACAGGCGTCGGCGATCCTCCAGACATTCTATGCGGGCATGGAAGGCGGCAATGCGCTGGCCGACATATTGTTCGGCGACGTCAGCCCGTCGGGCCGCCTCCCCTTCACCGTCGCGCGCGACGCCAGCGATTATCCCCATTTCGATCGCAATGCCGACGCGATCACATATGATTATTGGCACGGCTATGCGAAGCTGGCCCGCGACGGCGTAGAACCGCGCTATCCTTTCGGCCACGGCCTTAGCTACACGCGCTTTGCCCGCCGCGCATTGCGCGTTTCGGTTTCTCCCGACAGTCTGGACATTTCGGTCACCGTCGCCAACCTCGGCGAGCGCGCGGGCGACGAAAGCATCCTCTGCTATGTCCGATGCCCCGGCGGCGTCGAGCGCTGGCCCGTCGCATTAAAGGCCTTTTCGCGCGTGTCTCTGGAACCCGGCGAAGCACGGACGATCGCGATGACGATCAAGATCGACGACCTGCGCTACCGCGACGAACATCGTCACGAATGGAAACTCGAGTCCGGGGAATATCAAATCCACATATCCGGCGGTGTCGAAACCGATCTCAAGGCCTCGGTGCGCCTATAGCCGGCCAAGCGCGACGCCGAGCCCCGACCGGACTCGATTGCGATCATCCGGTCGCGAGGCTTTCCCGCTCTTCGCGCAGCATCGCACGCAACGAGCATAAAGCCGAATCCAGCGGTGTCGCAATTCCGTCAGCCCGGGCGAGGAGGTCGAGCAGCAGCATCTCGTCTTCCGACATCGCGGTAACGCCAGCTACGAGCGGGCGACCCAGTCGGGTCTGGAACAGCTGCAGCAGGCTATCGAGCGCGGGCGCGAGCATCGACGGCCCGCTGGTCGCGAGCAACCGGTGCAGCCGCGGCACGGCTGCAACGCCGGTGCCGCGCGCGCGCGCCCAGCAGCGCAGCGCCGCGGTGGTCAGCGCCTCGGCCGACGGACGTACCGACGACAGGTCGATCGCAGGGTGGATCACCCCGGCCTCTTCGGCCACAGCCGGCCGGCGCGCAGGCAATAGGCGTCCCATTCGGCTCCGAAGCGCCGCCGCATCAACGCCTCTTCGTTCGGCACGCGAAGGAACCACATGGCAGCGAACGCCGGCACGACGAGCGCGCCGCCGATCCAGTTATGGATGAGGAGCGGTTGCGCGAGCGCCGAAAGCCAGATCGCGGCATACATGGGATTGCGCATCGACGCATAGATACCGCCGGTCACGAGGCGATGATCTTCGCGGACCTCGAGCCCCGGGCTCCAGTTTCGCCCGAGGTCGGCATGGCTCCGCCAGAAGAGCCAGAGGAAGGGGCCCTGCAACACAGCGCCGATCGCCGTTGCCCAGTCCGGAAGCGAATAGTCGGCGAAACGAAAAAGCGGCGTCCCAAGATGGCAGAGGGGAAGCAGCATCATCGCGAGGAACATGGCGGTGAGCAGCAGTTTCTCGACGATGTCCTTGTCGGCATCGACCACGACATTCGCGCGGTTTCGAAGCGAATGCGGCGTCCGGATTACGGTCATGGCGACAAAGGCGACAAGCCAGATAGAGGCGCCCCAGTCATTGTCGTGCCATCGCCAGACGGCCGCCAGAAACAAGGACAGCGCCGCCAGCGCCGTAACGAGCGCGAGCAAGCCGGTCATCATCGATCGTCCGTTTTTCCCATCCATGTCCAGACTCCCTATGGTGACTGAACACGCGCTACATTATTTGCTAATGATTATCAATATCGCTCTATCGACCACTCATCGTTCGACGCCGAAAAGCGCGCGTGCCTTCTCCCCATGAGCGCCGATCGGCAGCGCGCCCGTCACATCGGGCATATGGAAAACATCCGTTCCGGAATAAGATGACAGCCGCCTCCCGAAAAGCATCCCTTTTTCGTACCTCCCCACGCCAAAACAGGCCGATGCGCATTCCAAATCGGACCTTTCTCCTCGTGACAAAATAAATGAATTTAATCATCATATATATTTGGACTAAGATTATATTATAAATTGAATTGACAATTATTATTAAATATATCCATCGTAACTTGTTAACTTCCCATGTTTATACAAATAATCTTCTTACGATAAATATATAATAAGAAGGGGGACTATTTTGGGAGTTATCAACGTGCGAAAAATGACGCGATATTTTCTCTGCTCGACTTCGGCCTCGTCGGCCCTGCTTTTTGCCGCAGCTCCGGCGCACGCCGATATTACCGGCACGATCGACGCGACGATAACGCTCGAGGCGGGCTGCATCATCAACGGCCAGAATTACGACGACGGCTCGACCGGCGCCGATTTCGGCACGCTCGATTTCGGTACCGAGAACACGCTGTTCACGCAGACCGATGCACAGGTGCTGAGCGGCGCGACCGGCTTTACGATCCAGTGCAGCAACGGGATCACGCCGACACTCTCATTTAACGCGGGGCAAAATGACGGGGCAGGTGCGGGCGTCGGACTGCACGCGATGGCACATCAGACCGCGGCCGGGCAGTTCGTGACCTATAACCTCTATTCGGACCCCGGGCGTACCACGGTCATTCCGGTCGGCGGCGACGTCGTGCTCGCCAGTGATGGGTCGGTGCAAACCGTCAACGTCTATGGCCGCGCATTCGGCGAGGCCGGGCTGACGCCCGGCGTCTATGCCGACATCGTTACGGTGGTGGTCGAGCTTTAGGGCCGACCGTCCGCACGCGGCCATGACTTCGTCCCACCCGGCATCGGCCCTGGCGACCGTCGTCGCACTGGTAGCATGCTATCCCGTTGCGGCGCAGGCCGAAACGACCGCGCAATTCGATGTGTCGGCGACGATCGTTGCGGGCTGCCTGGTCGACGGGTTTGGCGGCAGCGGCAATGCAGGGCGGATCGACACGCTCGACTTCGGGGTTGATTCGACCTTCTCGACCGCGCTCCACACCGCGACGACGACCGGTGGACAGGCGATCCGCCTCCGGTGCACGCCCGGCGCCAATTTGACGATGAGCATCGATGGGGGCGGTCACGCCGCAGCGGGCATCCGCAATCTCCAGCTTGGTGCCAACAGCGGTGCGCGCATCGCCTATTCGCTGTGCCGCGACGCCGGGTGTACGCAGCTGATCGCGATCGGCACGCCATATGCGGTTTCGGTCTCCGGCACGAACAGCGAGGATGTACGGCTGCCGATTTATGGCCGCTTGACGCTGCCCGGAACGCGGCCCCCGGGTACCTACACCGATGCGCTGACGGTCACGCTCACATGGTGATCGCCCCTTCAAGGATCGATCGATGAAACGCGCTTTGCTTTCTTTCGCCCTGCCAGCCTGCACCCTCGCGCTGATCTTCGCTGCGCCGGAACCTGCATTTGCACAGCAGCCGGGATCGATCCTGATCTGGCCGGTCAATCCGGTGATCCAGGGCGACGACCGCGCCGCCGCGCTGTGGCTCGAGAACCCCGGCAAGACGCCCGTGACGCTTCAGGTGCGCGTCTACGCATGGGCGCAGCCAGACGGCCGCGACGCCTATGCCCAGCAGGATGAGGTTTTGGGTACGCCGCCAATTGTCACCATCCAGCCCGGCGAGCGGCAGCTTGTCCGCCTGACGCGAACGACCCCGCCACCCGCCGTCGCCGAAAAGCCCTATCGCGTCATCGTCGACGAAATCCCGACGAGCGATGCACCGACCTCTCCCGGCGCCGCCGTCAGCTTCCGGATGCGTTATTCGCTGCCGCTCTTCTCCTATGCGCAGAGTGCGGCGCGCGAAGGCAAAGCCAAGGCAAAGGCCGCGCTGCCGGCCCCTGCGCTCCACTGGCGTTCGAGCTCCGACGCGGACGGGACATTCCTCGAAATCCGCAACACCGGCGCCGGGCACGCGCGGCTGACCGACGTCGCCTTCGTGACCGGCAGCCGCCGCAACACGGTGGCCGAAGGGCTGCTCGGCTATGTCCTTCCGGGGGCAACGATGCGCTGGCCGCTACCGCGGGGCACGGCCGCATCGGGCGACCTGTCGGCAGCGATCAACGGGCATAAGGCCGCACGCATCGAGCGTGTGCCGGAATGACCGGACATGGCGCGCGCGATCTTGCCAAAAGAGCGCCTCGGCTGGACGGCGGCGTTCGCGGTCGCGATCTTTGGCTCCGCCGCGGTGCACGCTGCGGAAACCGACGCGCGCCTGGATGATTATGCCGACCTGCCGCCGCCACCGCGGCGCGGCGACATCGCCAATCTCTCGGCCGAACAACGGCTTGAACTCGAACTTTTCGTCAATGGATTGCGGACCAATGTCGTCGCTCCGGTCATCAAACAGGGCCCCCGATTCAGGATGCGCGCCGCAGACCTGCGGCGCGCGGGATTATCGTTCGAAGCCTCCGGCGACATGCTGTTCCTCGACAGCCTGGGCGGCGTCCGCGCCGATTATGACGCGCCCGCCCAGCAATTGCATTTGACCGTGTCCCCCGAATATCTGCCGACGCAGCATATTGGAGAGAATGGGCGCGAATTCCGGCCGGCCAAATATGACATGGGGGCGCTGCTCAATTACGACGTCTATGTGACCGGCGGCGACAAGGCTCCGGTGCAGGCGTCGGTGTGGCACGAAGCGCGGGTGTTTGGCCCGGCGGGCGTTTTCTCCACCACCGGGGCGCTGCGGACGGGCAGCGCGAAAAACTATGTCCGCTTCGACAGCTATTGGCGCTGGTCGGATGAGCGGAGCATGACGACCGTCGAGGCGGGCGACATCATCACGCGCACCCTGCCCTACGCGCCCGCGGTCCGGCTCGGCGGCATTCAGCTGTCGCGCGACTTTTCTGTCCGGCCTGACATCATCACCTATCCGCTGCCGGAATTTGCGGGCAGCGCCGCCCTGCCCTCGACGGTCGACCTGCTTGTCGACGGCCAACGCATCGCGGGCAGCAGGGTCAATCCCGGCCCCTTCACTCTCGGCACCCTGCCGCCCGTCAACGGCTATGGCGAGGCCAATCTGATCGTCACCGACATCCACGGGCGCAGCGTCGCGACCGCGCTGCCATTTTATGTCAGCAGCGCGTTGCTCCGCCCCGGCCTCACCGATTATTCGGTCGCGGCAGGCGCCTTCCGCCGCAACTACGGCGTCCGAAATTTCGACTATGGCGGCCTCGCGGTCAGCGCGTCGGCGCGTCACGGCGTGACCCCCGGCGTGACATTGGAAGTCCGTGCCGAAGTCGCCGACGATATGCACCTCGCGGGCGGCGGCGCGGTGGCGAAGCTCGGCAATTTCGGGACGGTGAGCGCAGCGTACAGCCGCAGTTTCGGCGAACGTGCCGACGGCGGCCAGTTCGATCTCGGTTATGAATATCAGGCGCGCGGTTTCTCGATCGGGCTGCGGCATATGCGGCGGGACAGCGGCCATCTCGACCTCGGCCTGCTCGACCGGCGCACACCGGGCGGATGGGAACGGCTGAGCGCCGCAACGGCGAGTTTGTCGCTGGGCGCTGCGGGAACGCTCGGCCTCGGCTATTTCGAACTGCGCCAGCAACGCGGGCGCGACGCGCGACTGGCGAACTTGGCCTGGGCCGTCCCTCTATGGGGCGAAAGCCGCCTTTACGCATCGCTTTCACGCGATTTCGTCGATCGCAGCTGGTCGGGCGCGCTGACATTCAGCATTCCTCTGGGCGACGGAACGCTGAATGCCGGCGTCGCGCAGGATCAGGATGGGCGCACCGGCGTGCGCGCCGATTATTCGCGACCCGTCCCGACCGAGGGCGGCTGGGGTTTGAACGCGAGCGCGGCCAGCGAGGACGGGCGGAGCCCCTATCTGCGCGGCGACGTCATCTGGCGGACGCAGCCAATCCAGCTCCGCGCGGGCGCCTATGGCCGCGACGATATTACCGGCTGGTTCGGGGCGAGCGGATCGTTCGTGTTCATGGATGGATCGCTGTTCGCGGCCAATCGCGTCGCCGATGCCTTCGCCGTCGTCAGCACCAATGGCGAGCCCGGCGTTCCGGTGCGTTACGAAAATCAGCTTATCGGCACGACCAACGAAAAGGGGCAATTGCTCGTCCCGTCGGCCAGCGCCTACTACGCCGCACGCTACGATATCGACACGCTCGACCTGCCGGCAAATATGCAGGTGCCGGTCGTCAGCCAGCGCGTCGCGATCGCCGCGGGCAGCGGCCACGTCATCCGCTTTCCCGTTACCCACAGCGCGGCCGCGCGCGCAACGCTCCGCGACGCGGCCGGCTCGGTCATCCCGGCGGGCGCGGCGGCCACGATCAACGGACATCTCTCGACCTACGTCGGCTGGGACGGCCTGCTCTTCATCGAACAGGTCGCAGCGCACAATCGCATCGCCGTCAGCCTGCCCGACGGCGGAACATGCCACGCGGACTTCGCCGCCGATGTGAAGGCCGACGACATCATCGAATTGGGGAGCCTAACATGCCGGTGCGGATACCAACGCCGGCATCTATGATTCAACGACCACCCAAGGCTATACTTATCGCGCCGCGATCCTTCCGGGGCAGATTACCCCGCCCGCTGGCAGCTATAACGACACGATCCGGATCGACGTCATATTCTGACGATGGAACCGGAGCGCACCCCCACGCGTTGCTCGATGGGGACCGTAGCGAAAGGGGTGGCCAATGGGTCATCATGCGCAGAGCGGTGTCCGCAGGGAAACGGGCCTATCACGCCTAGACCAGATCGAAGGTCGGCTGGATGAGGTTGTTGCCTTGCTGGAAAACATGATCGCAAAGACCTCCGATCCTGCTCGTCCCCCATCTCACATGGCGGCCACTTTCACGCCCTCTTCGGCCACGTCGAAACCCGACGCCGAGATTATTCGCCCAACCGGCTTTCCCAAAGCGCGCGCGCGCATTGCCCGCGAAGCCATTCGCCGCCGGCGCAAGCGCGAAGAATATTTTCCGTCCGGCCTTTTCGCCGATCCCGGTTGGGACATCATGCTAGACCTTTACGCCGCGCATTATGAAGGCGAGTCGGTCTCGGTCTCCAGCCTCTGCATCGCTGCGGCGGTGCCGCAGACGACGGCTCTGCGGTGGATCACCATGATGACCAACGAGGGATGGCTGGTCCGCTGGAACGATCCGACCGACGGCCGGCGCGCCTATCTCAAGCTCAGTGACAAGGCACGCGGCCGGCTGGATTCCTATTTCGACGACCTGCCTTATTGACGGAGGGACACGGCCCGAAGCGGATCGGGGCTTGTAAGCCTCGACCGATAACCTGCTTCGGGCCGCCGTTGAGACCTCCGATCAGAAATTGACCCGCGCACCGACCGTGAAATACCGGCCAACAACGTCATACAGCGTGCTGTTGACGGTGATGAGCGGCGGATCGCGGTCGAACACATTGTTCACATTGCCGAACAGCATGAAGCGGTCATCGATCTTGAACCGCGCACCCAGGTCGACATAGGTCCGCGAGCCGATCTTGTTGTTGATCAGCGTCGTGCGCGTCCGGTCGTAATTGCCGCCATCGATGTAGCGCGCGCGGATGTCGAACCCGACATTGCTGTCCTCATAGGTCGCGCTGAGCGTTCCGCGCCATTTGGGCGTCGCGCGCAGCACCGAGTCGCCGACATCGCCCGCCGTCTCGACGCGGGTGAGGCCGGTATCGAACACCAGCTTGTCGACATAGGTCGCAAGTGCACGAAGGCGGATGCTGCCACCAGCGGCCAGCCTCGTGACGTAGGACGCTTCCATGTCGAGGCCGCTCGTTTGGAAACTCGCAATATTCTGCTGGTTGGCGGCGACCTGGGTCACCGTCCCCGTCGAATCGCGCGTGATACGGTCGCACGCCGCCGTGCTGCCACGGAAACAGGCGAGCGTCAGGCTGGTCCCGTTCAGCGCCGTGATCGCACCGCTGATCTTGATCTTGTAATAATCGACCGAGGCGCTGAAACCGCGCAGGTACGACGGCGAATAGGTCGCGCCGATCGAGGTCGTATAGCTGACCTCGGGTACCAGATCGGGGTTGCCGCCGGTAAAGGTCGTGACCGTCGACGGCGTCGGGTTGTAGGCGGGGTTGGCCGCCTTGCGCGCGACCGGATTATCCTGGTCGTTGAGCGGCCCGATATTGATCGAGCGGACCGCGAACAACTCACCAATGCCCGGCGAACGAATGTCGCGCGACCGGGTGGCCCGGATCAGCAGGTCATTGAACAGCCGCGCGGTGCCGCCGGCTTTCCATGTCCAGATGCCGCCGCTGGTGCTGTAATCGGAATAGCGCGCCGCGCCGCTCAGATCGAGTTCCACCGCATTTTCGAGCTTGAGCAACGGGAACAGGACTTCGCCAAAGGCTTCCTTGACGTTGAACCCGCCCGACGCAGGGGTCGAGAAGACGAGGATGCCGAAGTTGCTGGCGTTCGCGACCGTAAAATCGTCGCGCGACGACACCTGTTCTTCCCAGCGCGCCTCGGCGCCAAGCGCGAACGTCACCGGGCCCGCCCACAGCGAGAAAAGATCGCCCTGGATCTCGGCACCCGCCGAATCGAGCTTCGTCGTGCTGAATGCGCGCTGCGTCCCGGTGACATAGGCGCGCGCTTCGGGCGATGCGTTCAACGCGCCGAAGGGGTTGATCGGCCGGCACGCCGGATCGTCGTTCGCCGGATTGGCGTCGGCGTTGATGCCGCAGACGATTTGCCCGCCGCTCGACACCGCGTTGATCGCATTGTTAAACTGCCGGACCAGCCGCGAATTGCCCATCGCCTGGTCGCTCTCGACTTCGCCATGGCTGTACCAGGCTTTGTAGCGGAAGCCCTTGCCGAACGTGCCGTCGACGCCGATCGCGCCTTCCTTGCTGGTTCGCTCGCCGCGGAACTGCAGCTGCAATATGTCGTTGAAATAGCGGCCGAAGGTGAAGCTCGTTTCACCGGCGGCGGCGAGCCGATCGCGGATCGCCGTCGACAGATAGGGGTTGTTTGCCTGGATCGTGAGATACGGAAGACCCAACGCACCGCCAACCGTATAGTCGCCGAAGAAGGGCGCGTTCGACAGCGAGCGGGCATAGCTGCCATCGACCCAGAAGGTCGCATCACCGACCTCGTAGCTCAGCCGGGCATAGGTGCTCAGCCGCTCGAAGGGCGATGAAACGGGGATCGTATCGTAAAGGTTGATACCGTCCGCGCCGCCGACCATCCGCAGCGGAAAGGCGCCCGCACCGACGGGCGTACCGCGGCGGAAATCGCGCAGCGTGCCGTCGGGATTGAACGTCTGCCCCGCGAGCACGCCGCTCGTGATCAGACCGCCGAGCGTCACATTGCCGAAATTCACGTCGCGAACGAGTTCGGATCCCGTTCCCGAGGGAATGAAATCGGGGCTGTTGAGCTGCGGACGCGTGCTCCGCTGGATCACG
Source organism: Sphingopyxis sp. YR583 (assembly GCF_900108295.1). Taxonomy (NCBI): domain Bacteria; kingdom Pseudomonadati; phylum Pseudomonadota; class Alphaproteobacteria; order Sphingomonadales; family Sphingopyxidaceae; genus Sphingopyxis; species Sphingopyxis sp. YR583. The sequence goes on from NZ_FNWK01000001.1 coordinate 490,394, forward strand.
CCCTCGTCTTTGACATATTCGCCGCCGATAATGAAATGGCCGCGGCCATCGGCGAAGCTTGTACCGAATTTCGCATCGAAACCATAGCGATGCCCATCGCCGCGCGACGAAACACCGAAGTTTCCGCCGATCGACAGGCCATCATAATCCTTGTCGAGCAGGATGTTGACGACACCCGCAACCGCGCCAGAACCCCAGGCGGCCGAAGCGCCGCCCGTCACCACCTCGACACGCTCGACGAGGTTTGTCGGGATGAAATTCAGATTGCCCTCGCCGACGAAACGGCGGCCGTCGAGCAGCACGAGCGTGCGGTTCGAACCGAGGCCGCGCATGTCGACCGGCGCGGTTCCGGTCGACGTGTTACCGTTCGACACCGTCGGCGTTGTCGTGGGGCGGATTTGCGGAAGGTCGTTCAGCACCTGCTGAATGTTCGGGCGTGCGCCAAGGCGCAAATCATCCTCGCCGATCACCGTCGTCGGCGTCGGCTGATCGAAACCGGCGCGCGCGATACGCGATCCGGTAACGAGAATCTCTTCGTCGGCCGTCGCCTCCGTGTCGGCGACAGTTTGTGCCGCCGCTGGCACCGCGAGCAATAGCCCGGCTGCCAAAGCAGCAATGCTGCTGCCACGCGCGATCCGGTAACCGAGTTTGTCGTTATGCTTGTGCATCTCATCCGCCCCTTTGTGTTGTACCGCTCGATGGCGGTTTATTTTGGTTCCCCACACAGAAGCTGCCATAATGTCCTGTTCAGGACAATATATTTCTTTTGTGAGAAATTCGGCCCACAATTGAGAAGTTGGCAGAATTCATACGCCTCGGCGTCGAATCGCCGGGAAAGCCGGGAGCCGGAAATTGTTTAGAAGATGCTGCGTTATGCACGACCAAGGGCTTTTCCGGATTCGAAAGCGATGGATTGACGAAGCCCTATCAGGATAATATCGTCCTAATTGGAAAACGAAATGACGAGGGGGACGATGATGCTATTTTCTCGACGACAGGCGATTTGCGCCGCGGGCGCAGCGCTGGCAGCCCCCCTTGCCGCGCCCTATATCGCGCGGGCGCAAATCCAGATCAGCCCGTTCACGAATCGCGCCTATTCGAAACGCGCGATCGAGCTGGTCCAGCGTGCGGTCGTCGTCGACATGCTCGCTCCGATCAAGATCGACTTCGACCCCAGCTATTACACCAAGGCGCTGAGCGAAAAGGAAACCGCGGACTTTCGCGCCAGCGGCATCAACGCCATCCATCACGCGGTCGGCCTCGGCGGCCCGAACGCCAAGGAGCAAGCACTCAGCTTCTTTGCGATCTGGGGCAATTTCGTCGCGCGCAACAGCCATGTTTTCACCGGCGTCGACAAATTCGCCGACATCCTGCGCGCCAAGAAGGACGGCAAGGTCGCGGTCATCATGGGGCTGCAGAACGCCGATCACTTCAACCGCCCCGCCGACGTGAAGACCTTCTACGAGATCGGCCAGCGCTGCGCGCAGCTCACCTATAATTCGCAGAACCGCATCGGATCGGGATCGACCGACCGCGTCGACGGCGGCGTCAGCGACTTCGGCGTCGAGATCATCAAGGCGATGAACGAAGTCGGCATGCTGGTCGACGTTTCGCACTGCGGCGACCGCACGACGCTCGATGCAATCGAGATTTCGCCGAAACCGATCGCGATCACCCACAGCAATTGCCGCGCGCTGATCGACCACCCGCGCGTCAAGACCGACGAGGCGATCAAAGCCTGCGCCGCCAAGGGCGGGGTGATGGGCATCACCGGGGTGCGCAATTTCGTCAGCAAGACCGACCCGACGACGATCGTGAACTATGTCGACCATATCGACCATGTCGTGAAGCTGGTGGGCATCGACCATGTCGGCGTCGGCACCGATTCGGACCTCTACGGCTATGACGACACCTCGCCCGAAATGAACAAGATGCTGCGCGGCGCCTATAAGGACAGCTACGCCTTTCGCGAGAAGATCGACGTCGACGGCTTCGATCACCCGCTCAAGATGTTCGACCTGACCGAGGAACTGCTGCGCCGCAAATATTCCGATGCGAACATCCTCGCGGTGCTCGGCGGCAATTTCCAGCGGCTGCTGACCGCAACGTGGGGCGGCTGATGAACGCGCTGACCGACCGCATCGCCGGCGCACTCGTGTTGCCGCAGCCCTATGTGCTGTTCCTTGGCGACACGACGATCCCCGGTTTCGCAAAGACCGCCTTCGGGCTGAGGGACTGGGCGCCCGACAAATGCGTCGGCGAACTGCGGCTGCCGGGCGCCACGGTCACGACCGGACTGGAAGCGCTGACCGCCGCCGAGGCGCATGCACGCGGTGCACGGGCATTGGTGATCGGCGTCGCCAATCTGGGCGGCGTGATCCCCGCCAACTGGCGCACATCGCTGATCGAGGCGTTGGAAGCAGGCCTCGACCTGATCGCGGGCATGCACACGCGCCTCACCGACATCCCCGAACTCGCCGAGGCCGCGCACCGGCTCGGCCGCCAGTTGATCGACGTGCGCGTACCGCCCCCGCAGATCCCGGTCGGCACCGGGCGCAAGCGCAGCGGCAAGCGGTTGCTGACCGTTGGAACCGACTGCGCGCTCGGCAAGAAATATACCGCGCTGGCACTGTTCCGCGCATTCGAGCAGCGCGGCATTGATAGTGATTTCCGCGCGAGCGGCCAGACGGGGATCATGATCGCCGGCGGCGGCATCGCGATGGATGCCGTCGTCTCCGATTTCGAGGCGGGTGCGGCCGAACTGCTGTCGCCCGACGCGGCGCCGGGCCATTGGGATATCATCGAGGGTCAGGGCGCGCTGACCCACCCGGCCTATGCCGCGGTGTCGCTCGGGCTGCTCCACGGCAGCCAGCCCGACATATTCGTCGTCTGCCATGAGCCCGGCCGTACCGAGATGCTCGGCACCCCAGGCTATAAGCTGACGAGTGTCGAGGAGATTGTCGAGCTCACCACTTTGCTCGGCCGGCGGACCAATCCCGCGATCCGCTGCGGCGGCTTCGCGTTCAACACTTCGGCGCTCGACGAAACGGCTGCGACCGAACTGATGGCTCGCGAGAGCCTGCGGCTCGGCTTGCCTGTCGCCGATCCGATCCGCGGTGGGGCCGCATTCGACGCGCTCGTCGACAGCTGCCTCGCCTGAATATTATTCGGAGACTTGCCATGACCCAACTCCCCACCCTGCGCCGTACCGCCCTTGCCACCGCGCTGCTCGCCTCGATCGCCCTGCCCTCCACCGCCATGGCGCAGGCTTCCGCCGAAACCAGCTATAGCATCCCGCAAGACAAGGTCGCAGGACTCGCCGATTTCGTCGACGGGGTGATGGCGCAGCAGATCGCAACACGCGAAGTCGCGGGCGCAATCGTCACCGTCGTCTACCGCGACAAGGTCCTTTTTTCGCGCGGTTATGGCTTTGCGGACATCGACAAAGGCGTCGTGGTTGACGGACAGCAGACCTTGTTCCGGCCGGGGTCGGTGTCGAAGATGTTCACCTGGAGCGCATTGTTGCAACAGGTCGAGGCGGGCCGCGTCGACCTCGACGCCGACGTGAACAAATATCTCGATTTCAAAATCCCGGAATATGAAGGCAAGCCGATCCGCGTGCGCGATCTCCTGTCGCACACGCCGGGGATGAGCGACGTCGGCGGGCTGACCGCGCCGACACCCGACAAGATCACGCCCTATGTCGAATGGATGAAGACGCATATTCCGGTGCGCCATTGGGCCCCCGGGACCGAGACCTCCTATTCCAACTATGGCTCGGTGCTCGCGGGCTATATCGTCGAGCGCGTGTCGGGCGAGGCGTTCCCCGATTATGTCGAAAAACATATCTTCGCGCCGCTCGGCATGAACGCGACAACGTTTCGCGAGCCGCTGCCCGCCGCGCTCGCGCCGCGCATGGCGTCGGGCTATCAGGTCAAGGACGGACGGCTGGTCGCCGAGCCGTTCGAACTGTTCAGCCCCGTGATGCCCGCAGGCTCGGGAACCAGCAGCGGCCCCGACATGGCGCGCTTCATGATGGCGATGATGAACGGCGGCGCGCTGGGCAAGGCGCGGATCCTGAAATCCGCCTCGGTTAAGCTGCTGATGACCGACTCTGTCGCCAACGCCCCCGGACTGCCCGGCATGGCGCACGGCTTCTTCGTCGTCCGCGAAAAGGGCCCGCGCATGGTCGGACACGGCGGCAACACTGGCGATTTCCATTCGAACATGATCCTCGCGCCCGAAGCCGGGCTCGGCTTTTTCGTTTCGGAGACCGGCGGCCAGGGCAGCTATGGCGGACGCACCGAACTGACCGAGGCGTTGATCGGCCGACTGTTCCCGGTCGCTCCCGCCCCGCGCGTCGCCGCACCTGCCGGCGAGACGCTGCCGCTCGGCGCCTATCGCGTGAACCGCCGCGATTATGCACGCACCCCCAATCCCGAGCGCGACCTGAAGATCGCCGCCGCTGGCCCGAATGCGATTACCATCACCAACGACGGCAAAACCACCTATTGGGAACGCGTCGGCCCGATGCGCTTCGAACAGGCGACCGGTGCCCGTGCCGGCGGTCCTCACGAGCAATTGCTGTTCCACGGCGCCGAGGGGCGCTGGCGCCTGTCCTTCACGTCGCAACCGCATGTTCTCTATCATTTCGTCCAGCCTTGAGGAGAAGCCGTCATGAAGTTGTTGATCGCACTCGCACTCTCCTGCGCACCCGTCGCCGCGCTTGCGCAGACCGTCGCCGCAGACACGCCCGGCAAGCTCGCCAGCGGCGTGCAATATGTCCAGCCCAAGGACTGGAACGCATCGAAGCAGGGCCCCGCGCTGATCTTCACCTCGCCCGAGGGTGACCTGCGCATCGTCGTCGCCGAAATCGGCGCCGCCGCCGATGCCGCGGACGCCGCCGCAAAGGCCTGGGCCGTCGTCCGCCCGGGCAACGTGCCGACGCAACGCACCAGCACCGCCGCGCCCCCGGCCGACGGCTGGGACGAGCGGGTGAGCTTCTCCTATGAAACACTGCCCACCGAACGCGTCGCGCGATCGGCCAGCGCATTGCGCAAGGGCAGTGCGTGGACCGTGCTGATCGTCGACGGGTCGGCGGGGACCGCCGCCAAGCGCTCGGCCGCCATGTCGGTGGTATCGCAGGGCCTGCGCCCCGCCGGTTTCCAGAAGGAAAGCTTCGCCGGCAAGACCGCGCACGAACTCACCCCGGAACGCATCAAGCTGCTCACCGACTTCGTCGAACAAAGCCGTGAGGAACTCGAAGTCCCCGGTGTCGGCTTCGCGCTGATCGACGACGGCAAAGTGCTGTGGCAGGGCGGCTTCGGCGTCCGCGCGCTCGGCTCGCCCGAAAAGGTCGACGAACACACCAAGTTCATGATCGCCTCGAACACCAAGGGGATGACCACCCTTCTCCTCTCGACGATCGCCGACGAGGGCAAGCTGCGCTGGGACGAGAAGGTCGTCGATCTCTATCCCGAGTTCCGGCTCGGCAACGACGAGGTCACCAAATCGGTGCTCGTCAAACATCTGATCTGCGCCTGCACCGGCCTGCCGCGCAAGGATTTCGGCTTCATCCTCGCCGACAAGGGGCAGCCGGCTGCGGACACCTTCACCCAGCTCGCCGCGACGATGCCGACGAGCAAGTTCGGCGAGCTGTTCCAATATAACAACCAGCTCGCCTCGGCGGCGGGCTATGTCGGCGGGCATATCCTCTATCCGAAGATGGAATTCGGCGCCGCCTATGACCGCGCGATGGAAGAGAAAGTCTTCAAGCCGCTCGGCATGAAGGACAGCACCTTCGATTATGCCGAGGGCATGGCGGGCAACTGGGCGGCACCGCACGGCCTCGATATCGACGGCAAGGTGACTTTGATGTCGAACGACTTCAACTGGTCACCCTATCCCTATCGCCCCGCGGGCGCGGCCTTCTCCACCACTGCCGACATGGTGCGCTATGTCCAGCTCGAGCTGGGCAAGGGCATGCTCGACGGCAAGCGCGTGGTGAGCGAAAAGAATCTGCTCGCGCGGCGTGAGAAGGGCGTGCAGGTCGGCCCCGACAGCTGGTACGGCATGGGTCTGTTCCAGCGCGACGCCTCGGGCGTACAGGTCGTCACCCACGGCGGCACACTCGTCGGCTATCACAGCACCTGGTTCGCACTGCCCGAGTCTGGTGTCGGCATGGTGATCCTGACCAACAGCGATCCGGGCGCATCGATGCTCGCGCCGACGCTCCGTCGCCTGCTTGAAATACTCTATGACGGCCAGCCCGAGGCGGCGCGCGACATCACCGCTGCTGCCACGCGGATCAAGGCGCAGGCGCCGGCCCGGCGCGAGCGGCTCACCTATCCGGGCGACCCGGCAGTGCTCGCCAATCTCGCGGGCCATTATCGCGACCCCTCGGTCGGTCAGATCACGATCAGCGAGAAGAACGGCCAGAAGTGGGTCAAGGCCGGCTTCGTCGAGGGGCCGATCGCCACCCGCAAGAATGCCGACGGCAGCATGTCGATCATCTCGGTCGGTCCCGGCAATATCGGCGTCGATGCACTTGTCGGCATAAAGGACGGCAAACGCACGCTCAGCATCAACGACGGCCAGCAGACGCAATATCTGTACGTCGAAGACTGACAACCAAGGGAGATTTCCGCATGATCCGGCCGTTCGCGCTTGCCCTTGCCTCGGTGTTGCTCGTCGGCGCGGCCGCGCCGCCGCCCGCCGCCTATGACATCGTCATTCGCGGTGGCCGCGTGCTCGACGGCGCGGGCAATCCCTGGATTACCGCCGACGTCGCGATCAAGGATGGCCGCATAGCACGCGTTGGCGTGATCGACGCCAAGGGGAAGCAGGAGATCGATGCAAGCGGGCGCTATGTCTCGCCGGGCTTCATCGACATGCTCGACCAGTCGGGACGGACGCTGCTGCGTGACGGGTCGGCAGTGAACAAGCTGCATATGGGGGTCACCACGCTGATCGCCGGCGAAGGCGGCACCGCGGTGCCCGCGGGCGAACTGGCGGGCTATTTCACCACGCTCGAGACGCAGGGCATCGCGGTCAATTTCGGCACCTATTATGGCGCGATCCAGGCGCGCGTGAAAGTGATGGGCGACGGTGCCGGCAGCCCGAGCGAAGAGCAGCTCAGCGCAATGGAAGATGAGGTGCGCACCGCGATGAAGGCGGGCGCTTTCGGCATTTCGTCGGCGCTGATCTATTCGCCCGCCAGTTTTCAGGCGACCGACGATCTGGCCCGCCTCGCGGCGATCCCCGGCAAGTGCGGCGGCTTTTATGCGACGCATATGCGCGACGAGAGCGACAAATTGCTGGCCGCGATCGACGAGGCGGTTCAGATTGGTGAACGCAGCGGCGCCAAAGTCGAAATTTTCCACATCAAGGCCGCTTATGCTCCTTTGTGGGGCAAGCTGATGCCGCAGGCGATCGCCCGGATCGAGGCGGCGCGCGACCGCGGCCTCGACATCGGCGCGAACATCTATCCCTATCGCGCCGGCGGCACCGGGCTCGACGTCACCATACCGACGCATGTCTTCGCCAAGGGCCGCGAGACCGCGCATGCAGCGCTGCGCGATCCCGCAGTGCGCGTACAGCTCAAGAAGGAACTCGCGGCCGGACCGCAGGCCGACTGGTCGAACCTCGTCCACGCCTCGGGCGGCTGGAAGAATGTGGTTCTCGCCAACGGGCAAGCCGAACAGTACAAGCGTTTCAACGGCCAGAATTTCGCCGACATCGGCAAGGCGCTGGGCAAGGATCCCGCCGACGCCGCGTGGGATATCTGGCTCGCCGCGTTGCCCGCACGCGCATCGGCGCTCTATTTCATGATGGACGAGAAGGACATCGACCTGGCGATGAAACAGCCGTGGGTCAGCGTCGGAACCGACGCCTCGGCCGCGGACAGCAGTGTCGACCCCGAAACCGCCGGGCGGCCGCATCCGCGCTCCTATGGCACCTTTCCCCGCATCATCGCCGAATATGTGCAGGCGCGGCCGGTCCTCACGCTGCCCGACGCAATCCGCAAGATGACCGGCTGGCCCGCGCAGCGGCTCGGCCTTTCCGATCGCGGGCTACTGCGTGAAGGGATGCGCGCCGATATCGTCGTCTTCGATCTTGCGACGATCAAGGACCGCGCGACCTATGAAGCGCCGGCAACCGCACCCGACGGCATCGGCGACGTGATCGTCAACGGCGTCGTTGCGCTGGCCAAGGGACAGCCGACCGGATCACGCAGCGGTAGCGTCTTGCGTCACGCATGTACCGCTATCTGAGGTCGGCGTGGCGGCAAGTTCGCCGCGCGCCTGCCTGAACACTTCGATGCTGCCCCAGATCGCGAGCGCCGCCATGATCGCGGCGACGGCGAGGTCGGGCCAGCTGCGTCCGGTGCCGAAGACGCCGAGCGCCGCGCCCATCACCGCGATATTGCCGATCGCGTCGTTGCGCGAGCAGATCCACACCGAGCGCATATTGGCGTCGCCGGTCCGGTAACGATAGAGCATCAGCGCGACCGCGACATTGGCCGCGAGCGCGAGCGCACCGATCAGCCCCATCGTCTCGGCATGCGGCGCCGATCCCGTGACGAAACCCCAGACCGCCGATCCGAACACCCACAGGCCAAAGACGAGCATCGTTCCCGCCTTCAGCAGGGCGGCGCGCGCACGCCACGCAAGCGCCATGCCCGCGACGCCGAGGCTGATCGCATAATTGGCACTGTCGCCGAGGAAATCGAGCGCGTCGGCTTGCAGCGCGCGCGACTCCGCCGCGACGCCCGCGACAATCTCGACGCCGAACATCGCGGCGTTGATCAGAAGCGCGATCCACAGGATCCGCCGCCATTTGGGATCGTTCAGCGCGGTCTTGCCGCTTTTGCCGGCACAACATTGATCGGCCATCGCCGAATTCTCCTGTTATCTTCGAGTCGGCGCCCTATATGCACTCTGTAGCAACTACAGGGTCAAGCGATGAAGATCGGCGAATTGTCGCGTGCCACCGGCACGAATATCGAAACCATCCGCTATTATGAGCGTATCGGCCTGCTCCCCGCACCCGGCCGGACGGCGGCAAACTACCGCAGCTATGGCGACGCGCATCGCTCGCGGCTGAGCTTCGTGCGCCATTCGCGCGAGCTGGGGTTCACGATCGAAGAAATCCGGTCGCTGCTCGACCTGTCGGACGACCCGGCACGCGACTGCAGCGAGGCCGACCGGATCGCCACCACGCATCTGGAACAGGTCGAGGCAAAGATTGCGCAATTGACCCGGCTCCGCGACGAACTCGCCCGCATCGTCGGGCGATGCCGCGGAGGGATCGCCGCCGACTGCCGGGTGATCGAAGCGCTCGGCGATCACCGCCACTGCGAAAACGCACATTGATTGGGGAAAGGTGGGACGATTCTGTTGCCCGGCTCGTCCCCAGCCGCTGGTATCCGATTCTGTTGCCCGGTTCGGTCCGAACCGCGTTCTATTTGTCTAACCTTAGGCCGTGAGGCTTATCGGTTAGGCAGCAAGAGCGAGTGCTTCGTTATCGTTAGCACCTATTGGTTTTGAGCCTTTAACGGGTTACTCAGCCCGGAAGAAAACATCGTCTTTGAACACACGTCGATCCTGGTTCGGCCCCGTCAGAAGCCCGCGCGCCCATCGAAGAAACGCGGGTTTGTGGTGGAGCCGCCGGGTACTGCCCCCGGGTCCGCTGTGTCTATTCCACGACACCATTTATCCTCATAGCCGGTCGAAACCGGCACAACCCATATAGGAAGCCCGCCCGCACTTGGAAAGAGCGCAGGCGGGCCATTCGTCCCGTAACGGGCCCGGCTCCCTTATTTCTTTCGCAATTCGTCGCGGATTTCGGTGAGGATATCGACCTCGCTCGGGCCGGCAGGCGCGTCGGGCGCCTTGCGCACGACCTTGTTCACCGCCTTCACCAGCAGGAAGATGATCCATGCCAGGATCAGGAAGTTGATCGTCGCGGTGATGAAGGCGCCATAGCCGAACATCGCGACCCCAGCCTCCTTCAGCTTGGCATAGTCGGTCGGCGAGACGCCGGCGGGCACGTCGCCCAGCAGGATGAACATGTTCGAGAAATCGACACCGCCAAAGATCGCGCCAACGACGGGCATGATGATATCTTCGGTCAGCGACTTGGTGATCGTCGCAAACGCGCCGCCAATGATGACGCCGACCGCGAGGTCGATCACATTGCCGCGTGCGATAAATTCCCTGAATTCACTCAGCATCTTGTCGTACCCCGAATTGTTGAACCTTTACCGAAACGTGCCGCGACGATTGCACAAAGGCAAGCAGCTTCCTATTATGTGTATTGTTGCGGCAAAACGCCGCCGGAGGGAGTTTTTGACCATGACCTATCGTTCCGCTCGCTGGTTGATCCTGCCTGTCGCCGCGATGAGCCTGTCCGCCTGCGGCATCAACAGCGTCCCGACCAAGGAGGAGGCCGCCAAGGCCAAATGGGCGAATGTGGAGGCCGCTTATCAGCGCCGCGCCGACCTGATCCCGAACCTCGTCGAAACCGCCAAGGGCGCCGCGAAAATCGAACAGTCGACGCTCGAAGGCGTGATTCAGGCACGCGCCTCGGCGACACAGGTCAAGCTCAGCACCGACGATTTGAACGATCCTGCCAAGGTGCAGGCGTTTCAGCAAGCGCAGGGCAATGTGTCGGGCGCGCTCGGCCGCCTGCTCGTCACCGTCGAGCAATATCCCGACCTCAAGAGCCAGGCGCGTTTTGCCGACCTGATGACCCAGCTCGAGGGCACCGAGAACCGCATCAATGTGACGGTGCAGGACTATAATTCTGCAGTGCAGGATTATAACACGACGATCCGTACCTTCCCCGACATCATCGGTGCCAAGATCGTTCATGGTGCGCAGCCGATGACCCCGTACCGCGCGGTCACGCCTAACGCCAACCAGGCACCGAAGGTCGACTTCGGACAATAAGGTGGCCCTGCCCGCCCCGTTCCGTTTGCTGACGGCAGCGGCCCTTTCGGGGCTGCTGCTGTTCGCGGCGCCTGCCGCGGCGCAGAGCTTCCCCAAACTCGCGGGCAATCCGGTCGTCGATCAGGCCGATATCATCCCCGCAGCCGAAGAAGCGGCGCTCAACACCCAATTGCTCGAGCTTCAGCAAAAGACGGGCCACCAACTCGTCGTCGCAACGGTCAGCGACCTCGAAGGCAACGATGTCGCCGATTACGGCTACCGGCTCGGCCGCGAATGGCAGATCGGCGACAAGGAGAAGGACGACGGCGTCGTCTTCCTGATCGCGCCGAACGAGCGACGTATGAACATTTCGGTCGGCTATGGTCTGGAGCCGATCCTGACCGACGCCCTTTCAGGCCGGATCATCCGCGACGTCGTGACACCAAAATTCAAGGCGGGCGACATGCCCGGCGGCATCCAGGACGGCGTCAACGCGATCGCACAACAGATCCAGTTGACGCCCGAGGAAGCCGCAGCGCGCGCCGCTGCCGCCGACAAGGCCGAACGCGACCGCGCCGACGACGGCAATTTCGGCGGACTGTTCTTCATCGGCTTCATCTTTTTCATCTTCTTCGTCATCCCATGGCTGTCGAGCCGGTCGCGACGCGGCAAGAAACGGCGCAAGGAAAGCCCGTGGGGTGCTCCGCCGATCATCATCTGGGGCGGCGATGACGACGATCATTGGGGATCCGGTGGCGGCTCGTCTTGGGGCGGTGGCGGTTCGAGCTGGGGCGGTGGAGGCGGCGGCTTCGGCGGCTTCTCGGGCGGCGGCGGATCGTTCGGGGGAGGTGGCGCCTCGGGCGGCTGGTAAGGGAGCGGACCGATGAAAGTCAGCCATGTCAGCGAAACCGACCACGATATCGTCACCGCGGCAGTCGCCGCGGCCGAAGCGCATACGAGCGGCGAGATCGTCACAGTCGTTGCCGGAAAATCGAACGATTACGATGACGTCGCGCTCGTATGGGCGAGCATCATCGCCTTTCTCGCCATGTCGATCGTCGCGCTTTTTCCCGAATTCTACCGCACCCTCTATGACCGGCTGACGGGCGGCTGGGGACATGAGCTTACTGCAAATCAATGGCTTGGAACGGTGATCGCGATCGGCGTCGTCAAATGGATCGGCATGTGGCTGATCCTGCTGTGGCGGCCGCTGCGCATGGCGCTGACCCCGCGCAGCATCAAGGCCGAACGCGTCCGCGCCCGCGCGATCGACCTGTTCAAGGTCGGAACCGAAGGCAAGACGTCGGGCCGCACCGGCGTCCTGCTCTACCTCAGCCTCAAGGAACATCGCGCCGACATCGTCGCCGACGAAGCGATAGCGGCGAAAGTCTCCGCGGATGTCTGGGGCGATGCGATGGCCGCACTGATCGAGCGCACGCGCGCGGGACGCCCCGGCGAGGGCATGGCCGAAGCGGTGCGCCAGATGGGCATCGTCCTTGCCGCGCATTTCCCGCGCGGCAGCGAAAATCCGAACGAACTCCCCGACCGCCTGATCGAACTCTAAAAGGAAAAGCCATGAGCCGCCCCGGCCCCGAAACCCCCATCGAAACGCGGTGGGAAGGCCGCTTCATCGCGGTCAAGCAGCAGGGTACATGGGAATATGTCTCGCGCTCGCGCGGCATTCATGCGGCGGTGATCCTAGCGATCGACGAGGATGAAACGGGCCGCCATGTCATCCTCGTCGAGCAATATCGCGTGCCGCTGAAGGTCCAATGCCTCGAATTGCCGGCAGGTCTGGTCGGTGACGAGACCGCGGGCGAAGCGCCCGAAATCGCGGCCGCGCGCGAGTTGGAAGAGGAAACCGGCTATCGTGCCGAGCATTGGCGCACCGTCGGAGAATTCTACAGCTCGCCGGGGATGGTCAGCGAAAGCTTCACCCTGCTGGTCGCGACCGGGCTGACGAAAATCAGCGACGGCGGCGGCGTCGATGGCGAGGATATCGTCGTCCACCGTGTACCGCTGGACGGCATCGCCGACTTCGTTGCGGCGAAACGGGCCGAAGGCTGCGGCATCGATGTCCGTGTGGCAATGCTGCTCGCCGGCGGGCTGCTCGGCGCCTAGCGCGCCCCGAAGCGCCAGCGGAGCAGCGGCCGCGCGAGAAATAGCCCGGCGAGGAATCCGCCTACATGCGCCCAGATCGCGACCGCGCCAAACCCGCCGCCGCCAGCAAAGCCAATAAGCAGTTGAAGCCCGATCCACGCGGCAGCGAGCCACAGCGCGCGCACCCAATGGCCCGGGATCGGCCCGATCGCAGAGGCCTGCGACCGGCTGAAAATCAGGGCGAAAACTGCGATCAGCGCCGAGATCGCCCCGCTCGCGCCGATCATCGGCACCGCAGAGGCTGGATCGGCGAAATATTGCGCGAGCGCGCCGCCATAGGCGCCAGCAACGAGCAGCAGCGCCATCGCCTTCGACCCAAGCGGCGCCTCGAGCTGGCGGCCGATGAACAGCAGCACCACCATGTTGAACGCGATGTGCAACACGCCCCCGTGCAGAAAGGCAGACGACAACGGCGTCAGCACGAAAGGAACCAGCGTTCCGGGCGGCAGGATCAGCTCGCTGCCGAAACGCGCAGGGATGAACCCCGCGCGCACGATTGCGTCGATCTGGAAACCGGTGATCCAGAGGAGAAGGAAGACGACGACACAAGCGAGGGCATAGCCCGTTACCAGCGGCGCATCCTGCGGCTTCATCCTCCGTCGCCCGTCAGATGAATTCGATCTTGGTCACCAGATAATATTTGTCGCCCGCGGGCACGGTGACCTCGACCTCGTCCTCGACGCGGCGGCCGATCAGCGCGCGGCCGAGCGGCGAATTATAGCTGATCTTGCCGTCCTTCGCGTCGGCTTCGGCCTGACCGACGATCTGGTAGCGAACGGGCTTGTCGTCTTCGTCGGCGAGCGTGACGGTGGCACCGAACACGATGCGATCGCCCGACAGCGTCGTCGGGTCGATCACCTGCGCGCGCGACAATTTGTCTTCAAGGTCGCCGATCGTCGCTTCGACCTGGCCCTGACGTTCCTTCGCGGCGTGATATTCGGCATTTTCGCTAAGGTCGCCATGCGCGCGCGCTTCCTCGATCGCATCGACGATCAGCGGTCGCTCGGCTTTGAGGATCGCGAGTTGCGCGTTCAGCTTCTCATAGCCTTCTGCCAGCATCGGCACCTTTTCAACGCTTGCCATTATCCTGTTGTCCTTCGTCAATAATCCAGCGCCAGCGAAACTTCGCCGGGCGGCTGCGCCGCTGTTCCGTCAATGTCGGGGAGTGGGAGCGGTGCCTTAATAATAGTCCTGAAGCGGCTTCACTTCAAGAGAGTGCGCGCGGAGCGCCCCGATCGCCTGCGTCGCGGCATCACTCGCCGCGGCGGTGGTATAATAGGCGATATCGGCGGCGAGCGCCGAGGCGCGGATCGACTGCGAATCCTGCAGCGACTGCCATCCCTCGGTCGTGTTGAAGATCAGTTGCACATCGCCGTCCTTGATCCGGTCGACGATATGCGGACGGCCTTCGGCGACCTTGTTCACGCGCTCGATCTCGACGCCCTGCGCCGCGAGATAATCGGCGGTGCCGCCAGTCGCGACAACCTTCCAGCCCCAAGCCGTCAGCTGGCGCACGGCATTCACGATCCGCGGTTTATCGCTGTCCTTAACCGACACGAAAACGCGGCCGTCGGTCGGCAGACGGTCGCCCGCGCCGAGCTGCGCCTTGGCGAAGGCCAAGTTGAAGTTGCTATCGATTCCCATCACTTCGCCGGTGGACTTCATCTCGGGCGACAGCACGGGATCGGTGCCGGGGAAACGCGCGAAGGGGAAGACCGCTTCCTTCACCGCGACATGCGCGATGTCACGGTTGATCTTGGGCAGGTCGGCGAGCTTTTCGCCCGCCATCACACGCGCTGCGATCTTTGCGATCGGCGACCCCACCGCCTTGGCGACGAAGGGCACGGTGCGGCTGGCGCGCGGATTGACCTCGATCAGGTAAACCTCGTCGCCCTTGACCGCGAACTGGATGTTCATCAGTCCGCGGACCTCGAGCGCGCGGGCAAGCGCGTCGGCTTGACGCTCGATCTCGGCGACGATCTTGTCCGACAGGCTGTACGGCGGGATCGAACAGGCGCTGTCGCCCGAATGGACGCCGGCTTCCTCGATATGCTGGAGCACACCCGCGACGACCACATCGGTCCCGTCGCACAGCGCATCCACGTCAACCTCGATCGCGTCGCGCAGATAACGGTCGATCAGCACCGGCGAGTCGCCCGATACCTGCACCGCGGTCTCGATATAATTTTCGAGCTGCGCCTGATCGTCGACGATCTCCATCGCACGGCCGCCCAGCACGTAGGACGGGCGCGTGAGCACCGGATAACCGATGCGCGCCGCGACCGCGACGGCTTCCTCGCGGCTGCGCGCGATGCCGTTTTCGGGCTGCTTGAGGCCGAGCTTGTTGACCAGCGCCGCGAAGCGCTCGCGGTCTTCGGCGAGGTCGATCGCGTCGGGCGAGGTGCCGAGGATCGGGATTCCCGCCTCGGCCAGTGCCTGCGCAAGCTTGAGCGGCGTCTGCCCGCCGAACTGCACGATCACGCCGACGAGTTCGCCCTTCGACATTTCGACGTGCAGGATTTCGAGCACATCCTCGGCGGTCAGCGGCTCGAAATAGAGGCGGTCCGACGTGTCATAGTCGGTCGACACCGTCTCCGGGTTGCAGTTGATCATGATCGTTTCATACCCCGCCTCTTCGAGCGCGAAGCAGGCATGGCAGCAGCAATAGTCGAACTCGATCCCCTGCCCGATCCGGTTCGGACCGCCACCGAGAATGACGACCTTCTTCCGATCGCTCGGGTTCGCCTCATTCTCCGCCTCGCCGAAGGTCGGCGCTTCGTAGGTCGAATAGAGGTAGGGCGTTTGCGCCTGGAATTCGGCGGCGCAAGTGTCGATCGTCTTGAACACGGGACGCACGCCGAGCTTGTGGCGCAGCGCACGCACTTCGGCCTCCGTCACGCCGCCGGTCATCGCCTTGACCGCTTCGTGAATGAGGCCGCTGCCCCGCGCGGTCGCGCGCTTCGATCCGGGGCGAAGGTTCGCCGACTGGAGCGCGAGATACGCAAGGCGCTTGTCCGAAAAGCCCATCGCCTTGAGCCTCCGCAGCCCTTCGGCATCGCGCGGCAGGCCGTTTTCGCAGACATCCTGCTCGGCGGCGACGATCTCGGCGATGCGCTCGAGGAACCACATGTCGTAACCCGCGACGCGATTGATCTCGGCCAGC
This sequence comes from Sphingopyxis sp. YR583, assembly GCF_900108295.1. NCBI lineage: Bacteria > Pseudomonadati > Pseudomonadota > Alphaproteobacteria > Sphingomonadales > Sphingopyxidaceae > Sphingopyxis > Sphingopyxis sp. YR583. The sequence goes on from NZ_FNWK01000001.1 coordinate 506,648, forward strand.
GGCAACCCTTCGCGGATCGCCTGCGCGGTATTGAGCAGCCGGTCGGGGGTGCGCTGTGCCAGCTCGTTGCGGAGTTGATCGTGCGTCGCGCCCTTGAGGCGGTCGACGAAATTGAAGCCCGAAAGCCCGGTCTCCAACCCGCGGAGCGCCTTCTGCAAACTCTCATGGATCGTCCGCCCGATCGCCATCACCTCGCCGACCGACTTCATCGCGGTCGACAGCGTCGCCTCGGCACCCTTGAACTTCTCGAAGGCGAAGCGCGGGATCTTGGTGACGACATAGTCGATCGTCGGTTCGAACGACGCCGGGGTGACCCCGGTGATGTCGTTCATGATCTCGTCGAGCGTGTAGCCGACCGCCAGCTTCGCCGCGACCTTGGCGATCGGGAAACCCGTCGCCTTCGACGCGAGCGCCGACGACCGCGACACGCGCGGGTTCATTTCGATCACGATCAGCCGGCCGTCCTTGGGATTGACCGCGAACTGCACGTTCGACCCGCCCGTCTCGACGCCGATCTCGCGCAGCACCGCGATGCTCGCGTTGCGCATGATCTGATATTCCTTGTCGGTCAGCGTCAGCGCCGGCGCGACGGTGATGGAGTCGCCGGTATGCACGCCCATCGGATCGACATTCTCGATCGAACAGATGATGATGCAATTGTCCTTGCGGTCGCGCACCACCTCCATCTCATATTCTTTCCAGCCGAGGAGCGATTCCTCGATCAGGACTTCGGTCGTCGGCGAGGCGATCAGGCCGCCGCGGACGATATGCTCGAACTCCTCGCGATTATACGCGATGCCGCCGCCCGTGCCGCCCATGGTGAAACTGGGGCGGATGATCGACGGCAGGCCGGTGCGTTCGAGCACCGCGAATGCCTCGTCGAGCGTGTGCGCAATGCCGCTGCGCGCGCTTTCCAGCCCGATCTTGTCCATCGCGTCGCGGAACTTGATCCGGTCTTCGGCCTTGTCGATCGCCTCGGCATCGGCGCCGATCATCTCGACGCCATATTTCTCCAGCGTCCCGTCGTTGAACAAAGCCAGCGCGGTGTTGAGCGCGGTCTGCCCACCCATCGTCGGCAGCACCGCATCGGGGCGCTCCTTTTCGATGATCTTCGCGACGATCTCGGGCGTGATCGGCTCGACATAGGTCGCGTCGGCGAGGTCGGGATCGGTCATGATCGTCGCCGGATTGGAGTTGACGAGGACGATGCGATAGCCCTCCTCCTTCAGCGCCTTGATCGCCTGCGTCCCCGAATAGTCGAACTCGCACGCCTGACCGATAACGATCGGGCCGGCGCCGATGACGAGGATGGATTTAATGTCGGTTCTTTTTGGCATTATTTCTGTTCTTCTGCTGCGTATGCTTCGTTGCCGACGAAGCCGAGTTTGATGTGGTTCGCGAATTCAGGCTTCTTCAGCTCTCGAAACACGCAATCGAACGTTTCGTATTTTGCATCCGGCTCAGGCGCTACGGCGACCAAATTATCGCTGTCGAGTTTCAGAGTGCCCGGCTTTGCGCCGCATTGTGCTTCCACGCGCGCTAGCCCTACCTTCAACCTTTCTGCTTCGGAACTTGCCGAATTGGTCGCGCATCCTGTGACCATCAGAACGGCCATGGTTACTGAAGCGACGCGGATGATCACGTCAGCCCACCCACAAACTTCTCGAACAGATAGAAGCTGTCCTGCGGCCCCGGGCTCGCCTCGGGGTGATATTGCACGCTGAACGCATTCTTGCCCGTGATCGCGATGCCGCAGTTCGATCCGTCGAACAGGCTCTTGTGCGTCTCGACCACGCCAGCCGGCAGCGTCGATGCGTCGACCGCGAAGCCGTGGTTCATGCTGGTGATCTCGACCACGCCATCTTCGGCGCGCTGCACCGGATGGTTCGCGCCGCGGTGGCCCTGATGCATCTTCACGGTCTTCGCGCCCGCAGCGATGCCGAGCATCTGGTGGCCGAGGCAGATGCCGAAGATCGGCACGTCGCGTTCGAGCAGACCCTGGATCACCGGCACCGCATAGTCGCCCGTCGCTGCGGGATCGCCGGGGCCGTTCGACAGGAACACGCCCGCGGGCCGGTGCCCCAGCACCTCGTCGAGGCTCGCCGTCGCGGGCACCACGGTGACGCGCGCGCCGGCTTTTACGAGGTTGCGGAAGATATTGTCCTTCGCGCCATAGTCGATCGCGACGACATGCGGCCGCTCTCCGCCTTCTTCGGTCGCATAACCATGCCCCAGCGTCCACGCGCCGCCGGTCCAGTCGCCAGTGTCGGTGCGGCTGACGCCCTTCGCGAGATCCATACCCTCGAGCCCCGCCCAGCCGCGCGCCATGGCGAGCAGCTCGTCGACATCGAACTTGCCCTCGGGGCTGTGCGCGATCACGCCGTTCGGTGCGCCCGCGTCGCGGATGCGGCGGGTCAGCGCGCGCGTGTCGATGCCCGCGAGGCCGATCACGCCCTGCTCGATCATCCATTCGGGCAAAGTCTGGACGCTGCGGAAATTGCTGGGCGCCGTCGGCAGCTCGCGCGTGATCGCACCGAGCGCGCCGTGCACGCCGCGTTCCATATCCTCGGGGTTCGCGCCGACATTGCCGATGTGCGGGAAGGTAAAGGTGACAACCTGACCCGCATAGCTGGGGTCGGTCAGGATTTCCTGATAACCCGTCATCGACGTATTGAAACAAATCTCGCCCACCGCGGCGCCGCTTGCGCCGTAACCGACGCCCCACAGGATCGTGCCATCGGCAAGGACAAGGACGCCAGTCGCGCCAGAGGGCTGGCTTTTGGGCGCGGCTTTAGGCGCCACTGGGGGGTTGGCAGGTGCCATTCAACATGCTCCGGACGGGGGGCTAAACGGCCGACCAAGTAGGAGGCAAAAAAGTGATTCACAAGCTATCGGATTAGGAAACTTCTCGCTAGAGAGGGCCTTTCCGAAATTTGCAGCGCATGGGGACACGTGATGATTCGCGACGACATCAAGGCTGCGCAGGTTGCCGCCATGAAGGGCGGCGACAAGGCGCGTTTGGGCACCATCCGGCTGATGCTGGCCAAGATCAAGGACAAGGACATCGAACTGCGCACCGGCACCGCGCCGGCCGACGACGATGTGCTCGTCACCGACGTGCTCCAGAAAATGGTCAAGCAGCGCCGCGAATCGATCACCATGTACGAACAGGGCGGCCGGCAGGAACTGGCCGACATCGAAGCCGCCGAGGTCGCGGTCATCGAGGACTTCCTGCCTGCACAGCTTTCCGAAGCCGACGCGACAGCAGCGATCAAGGCGATTGTCGACGAACTCGGCGCGACCAGCCCGAAGGATATGGGCAAAGTGATGGCCGCGGTGAAAGACCGGCTCGGCAGCCAGCTCGACATGAGCAAGGCATCGGGTTGGGTGAAGGCTGCACTGTCCTGATCTTTGCCCTTCGCACCCGCTTGCGGGCGTGGGCGGGCGTGGGCATATTTCGACCATGAGCCTCACCCCGCAATGGCTGGACGAACTGCGATCGCGGATCACGCTGTCCACGCTCATCGGGCGGACGGTAAAGGTCACGCGTGCGGGGCGCGAGTATAAGGCGTGCTGCCCTTTCCATGACGAGAAGACGCCCAGCTTCACGATCAACGACGAAAAAGGCTTTTACCACTGCTTCGGCTGCAGCGCGCATGGCGACGCAATCCGCTGGATGACCGACCAGCGCGGGCTGTCGTTCATGGACGCGGTCAAGGAACTCGCCGGTGAGGCAGGAATGGAGGTTCCTGCCGCCGATCCACGCGCCGCAAAAAAGGCCGAGGAGCAGGCGAGCCTGCGCGACGTGACGCAGGCGGCGGCCGACTGGTTCACGCAGCAGCTTGGCAGCAGCAATGGAGCGCCCGCGCGAGAATATCTTGCAAAGCGAGGCATTTCGGAGGCGACCCGCAAGGCCTTCGGCTTCGGCCTCGCGCCCGAGAGCCGCAGCGCGCTGAAGGAGGCGCTCAAGAAATTCCCGACCGCGATGCTCGTCGAAGCGGGTATGCTGATCGCGGTCGACGACAAGGAGCCGTACGACCGGTTCCGCGGCCGCCTGATGATCCCGATCCGCGACGCACGCGGGCGGGTGATCGCGTTCGGGGGGCGCATCCTTGGCGACGGCGAGCCCAAATATCTGAACTCGCCCGACACCCCGCTCTTCGACAAGGGGCGGACGCTCTACAATCTTGACAAGGCCAGTCCCGCATCGCGGCAGACGAACCGGATCATCGTCGTCGAAGGTTATATGGACGTGATTGCGCTCGCCGAGGCCGGCATCGCCGACGCGGTCGCGCCGCTCGGCACCGCACTCACCGAGAATCAATTGGGCATGCTCTGGCGCATGGTACCCGTACCCGTGCTCTGCTTCGACGGCGACGGGGCGGGACAGAAGGCGGCGATGCGCGCGGCGATGCGCGCCCTCCCCCTGCTTCGTCCCGGCTTCAGCCTGTCGTTCGCGACGCTTCCCTCCGGGCAGGATCCCGACGATCTCGTCCGCGCGCGCGGCGCGGCCGGATTTGCCGATATCCTGGACGAAGCCCAGCCGCTCGTCGAGCGCCTCTGGGCGCATGAGGTCGCGGCGGGACCGCTCGCAACACCCGAAGAACGCGCCGCGCTCAAGACGCGCCTGCTCGCCCACGCCGACGCGATCGAGGATGCCGACGTGCGGCATCATTATCGCGAGGCCTTTCGCGAACGGCTCGACGCGTTGTTCATGCGCAAACAGCCCGATCGCGGTCCACGCCAACCGTGGGCGCCAAATCCCCCGCGCGGCGGATTTGGTGGAGGCGGCCGTCGCTTCGCCCCCGATCCGCGATTGCAACCTCCGGCCGACGAAACGCGTTTCATCGGGCAAGCCGGAATCGCGGCACCGTTGATCGCCGCCCTCATCGGCGGACTGTTGCGTTATCCGGCGGTTATCCGGCACCATGATGAGGAGCTGGCGCGACTATCAATCGGCGATCCCGCGGACGCCGAACTGCTCGATGCGATGCTTGACATCGCGATGCGGCAGGAAGGGCTTGATTGCGAGGGGTTGCTTGCCATATTGGAGCCAATGAAAGTGTATAATAGGGCGACGACATTGCTCAGAGCCGATGGAATGCACTTCTCGTTCAATCGCTCGCCGAAAAAGAATGAGGCCATCGATCACAATCGGGCGCAGAGGGAACTTTCGGAGTTTATCTCTCTCGTGAACACGCAGACGGAGCTGAAAATGCGCCGGTTGCAGGCCGATGAAATCGCCAGGGCCAGACTCGATGAACAATCCATCGCGGAGCAGAACCGGCTGCGGGCGATGGATGAAGACCTGATGCACCGGCTTCAGGCGCTGCGCGAAGGCAACGCCTAGAACCGAAACCCCTTATTGCCCCAAGGCAAGGAACCAGAATGGCCACCAAGAACACCGCTGCCGAAGCCGATACCGACGCCCCGCTGATCGACCTCAATGAGGCCGACGTCAAAAAGCTGATCGCGCGCGGCAAAAAGCGCGGTTACCTGACCTATGACGAGCTGAACGAGGCGCTGCCGCAGGACGAGATGTCGTCCGAGCAGATCGAGGATATCATGTCGGCGATCTCCGACATGGGCATCAACATCGTCGAGAGCGACGAGGATGTTCAGGAAGAGGCCGAGCAGGAAACCGACGACGAGGTCGATGTTTCGGCCGGCACCGGATCGGTGTCGAACCCGGCGATCGAGAAGAAGAAGGAAACGGTCGATCGCACCGACGATCCCGTTCGCATGTACCTGCGCGAAATGGGCGCGGTCGAACTGCTCAGCCGCGAAGGCGAAATCGCGATCGCGAAGCGTATCGAGGCTGGCCGCGACACGATGATCCTTGGCCTTTGCGAAAGCCCGCTGACTTTCAACGCGATCATCGACTGGTCGACCGCGCTCAACAACGGCGACATGCAGCTGCGCGAAATCGTCGATCTCGAAGCGATGCTGTCGAAAGACCCCGCGCCCGAAAATCTCGATGAAGAGGGCGCCGAGGACGACGGCGAGATCAGCGAAAAGACCGCCGGCGTCTCGTTCAAGGACGAGGATGAGGTCGAGGAAGAACCCTCGGCAGACGGCGACGACGAGGATGGCGAAGGCTCGTCGGGCAAGCGCGAAAGCTTCGAAGAGGATGAGGAAGACAACACCCTCAGCCTCGCCGCGATGGAAGAGCTGCTGAAGCCGGACGCGCTCGAAAAATTCGCGAACATCACCAAGAGCTTCAAGGCTTTCTCAAAGCTGCAGGAAGCGCGCCTCGAATCGCTGTCGGGCGGCGAGGAATTCCCTGCAGCGTCGGAGAAGAAATATCACAAGCTGCGCGAGGAACTCACCGCGCAGGTCGAAAGCGTGCAGTTCCACGGCACCAAGATCGAATATCTCGTCGACCAGCTCTACAGCTACAACCGCCGCCTGACCGCGCTCGGCGGCCAGATGCTGCGCCTTGCCGAACGCCACAAGGTGCCGCGCAAGTCGTTCCTGGACAATTATGTCGGGCGCGAGTTGGAAGAGAATTGGCTCGACGACGTCGGCTCGATCGACAAGAAATGGGCCGCCTTCGCCGAGAACGAAGCCGGCGCCGTCGACCGCATTCGTATCGAAATCAGCGAAATCGCGCAGGCGGCTGGCATGAGCCTCGTCGAGTTCCGCCGCGTCGTGAACATGGTCCAGAAGGGTGAGCGCGAGGCGCGTATCGCCAAGAAGGAAATGGTCGAGGCAAACCTGCGCCTCGTGATCTCGATCGCCAAGAAATATACGAACCGCGGCCTGCAGTTCCTCGACCTCATTCAGGAAGGCAACATCGGCCTGATGAAGGCGGTCGACAAGTTCGAGTATCGCCGCGGCTATAAATTCTCGACCTATGCGACCTGGTGGATCCGGCAGGCGATCACCCGCTCGATCGCCGATCAGGCGCGCACGATCCGCATCCCGGTTCACATGATCGAGACGATCAACAAGCTGGTCCGCTGCAGCCGTCAGTTCCTCCACGAAAGCGGCCGCGAGCCGACGCCGGAGGAAATGGCCGAGCGTCTGTCGATGCCGCTCGAAAAGGTCCGCAAGGTGATGAAGATCGCCAAGGAGCCGATCAGCCTCGAAACGCCGATCGGCGACGAGGAAGACAGCCACCTCGGCGATTTCATCGAGGACAAGAATGCCGTCATCCCGGTCGACGCCGCGGTGCAGTCGAACCTCAAGGAAACGGTCACCCGCGTCCTCGCGTCGCTCACCCCGCGTGAGGAGCGCGTGCTGCGTATGCGCTTCGGCATCGGGATGAACACCGACCATACGCTGGAAGAAGTGGGCCAGCAGTTCAGCGTGACCCGCGAACGTATCCGCCAGATCGAGGCGAAGGCGCTCCGCAAGCTGAAGCACCCGTCGCGCAGCCGCAAGATGCGCAGCTTCCTCGACCAGTAAGCCCCTCGGGCCCTAGGAAACATCAGACACCCCGCCCTCACCGGCGGGGTGTTTCGTTTTGCACTCTGGATCAAAGCCTTGATCCGATGGTGCGCTGCACAATTTTTCTGCGCCGCCTTCTTTAAATCTTCACCTTCACGTCCCAGATAGCCTCCGTCGTCGGCTGCGGAGAGCTTCATCATGGGTTCAGGCGCAGCCCATCAAACGGCAATCATTCCCACTCATTGGGAAACAGCGCGCAAAAGTTGGCGGGAAGACTGTCGGGGCGAGACAGAAAAAGCCCGGAAATTCGAGGGACTGCACAAATTGGCACGGGCTTTGCGATGCATTGGGCATCGGCGCAGGCCAGTGCCCGCAGCCAAAGGGAAAGACAAAAAGATGGAAAACGAAACCACCAACCTCTTCCGCCGCCGCGATACGTTTTTCGGTATCTGCGAGGCCGTTGGCCAGGACTTCGGCTTCAACCCGCTGTGGCTGCGCCTTGCCTTTGTCGCGCCGCTCTTCTTCTTCCCGGTCCAGACCTTCATCGGCTATTTCGCCCTTGGCCTGGTCGTTCTCGCCTCGCGCCTGATCTTCCCCGCGAAGACGGCACCCGCTGCACAGCCGGCGCCGAGCGCCGTCGAAGTCGCCGCACCGCAGGCCGAAAAGACCGAGGAACTCGCACTCGCAGCTTGAGCGGCGGCGGCCGGGCACCCTCTCCCCGTCTGGCCCTCCGTTCCAATGGCGTCTTCTGACGCCGCATCGACGGGACCGGCAAGCTTCCCCCGGGGCTTGCCGGCCTCTTCGTTTTCGATGCTTTGTCCCTGACTGGAACAGACCCGCGGCAAATCAAACCGCTGCCTATAAACGCGTCGTTTACAACGTTGCGCTATGACCGATCGCTGTAATTCCATTGGCTTGGGCCCAGCGCCCCGGCCCCAGCGAGGATCAAGCGTTGAGCCAGTCGACCCAGCCCCTAGCGCAGACGCGCGGCGTCGCCGAACTGCTCGATTCGCTGGTCGCCAGCGACGGGACCGGCGCACATCCGCATGTCCGCTCGGGCGCGCTGTCGAACGGGCCCGACGCGATGCGCAACCTCGCCGACGCCGTCCACTTCCTTTGCCTGCTCCACGGCCGCTATCCGGGCGTGATAGACAATGCCGCGCGCAAGACGGTCGACGCCGCGACACGCCAGTGGATGGGACAAGCGGCCGAAGCCTTCGCCCATGAACGCGCGTTCCTGACCAAAATCGCCTCCGCCGTCGGCCCGGTGCCGAGCACGCAGGGCCAGGCACAATGCGAAGCCGCGGTCGCCGCGCAGCGCAAGGCGATCGATATGCTCGCCGAATCGGACCGCAACGGCTGCGCCGTCGGCGCGGCGATTGCACTCACGCTCGACTGGCGCACGATCCGCGTCCTGCTCGACATCAGCGCGCAGCGGCTCGACCTTGCTCCGCCGACCTGCACCCTCCCCGACCTGCGCGATACCGCCCGGCTTGCCGCGAGCGTTGCGGAAACGCCCGCTGTGGAGCGCGCGATGGTCTTTGGCGCTCAGCAGTTGATCACCCAGCACAGCGGCTTGTGGGATCTCATGGCCGCCCGCGCCGCAAGTCGCCTGCACCCATAAAGCCCATCAGCGTGCCCGGGCGCGCTTGCGCCCTTCCCGCTCCATCGCTATGCCTGCTTGACGTTCACGTTAAGGGAAAGGCTGCGAGCCGATGCGTTTCGAAGGTACCAGCGCCTATATCGCCACCGACGACCTGAAGGTCGCGGTCAACGCTGCGACATTGCTCCGCCGTCCGCTGCTCGTGAAGGGCGAACCCGGCACCGGCAAGACCGTGCTGGCCGAGGAAATTGCGAAAGCGTTCGACGCGCCGCTGATCACCTGGAACATCAAATCGACGACGAAGGCGCAGCAGGGCCTGTACGAATATGACGCGGTCGCGCGCCTGCGCGACGGTCAGCTCGGCGAAGAGCGCGTTCACGACATCCGCAATTACATCCGCAAGGGCAAATTGTGGGAGGCGTTCACCTCGCCCAAGATGCCAGTCCTCCTGATCGACGAAATCGACAAGGCCGACATCGAATTTCCGAACGACCTGCTTCAGGAACTCGATCGCATGGCCTTCCACGTCTATGAGACCGACGAGACGGTGAGCGCGAAGGAACGCCCGATCGTCGTGATCACCTCGAACAATGAAAAGGAACTGCCCGACGCGTTCCTGCGCCGCTGTTTCTTCCACTATATCAAATTTCCCGACCGCGACACGATGGCGTCGATCGTCGAGGTCCATTTCCCCGGCATCCAGAAGACGCTGGTCAGCCGGGCGATGGATATCTTCTACGAAGTCCGCGACGTCCCCGGCCTCAAGAAAAAGCCGTCGACGAGCGAGCTGATCGACTGGCTCAAACTGCTCCTCAACGAGGATATGCCGCTCGAGGTCTTGCAGAACCGCGATGTCGGCAAGGCGATCCCCCCGCTCCACGGCGCGCTGCTCAAGAATGAGCAGGATGTGATGCTGTTCGAAAAGCTCGCCTTCATGGCGCGCCGTCAGGGCAGCTAAGCCGCCCGTCAGAGCTGGTAGGCGACCTCGACGTCGCCCCAGCGGCGGCCGTTGATCACCGCCGGCATATAGACGTTGCGCACCGTCAGATAATTGATGCCGTCACCTTCCTGACGATAGACGGTCATAAAGAAGGGCGCGGTGCTGCGCTTCGCGGCGGCGTCGGTCTCGTCATAGAGCAGGCGGCCGTTGCGGCAATGCGCGGTGTCATGCTCGATGTCGCCCGTGGGCGCACGCGAGCATTCGGTGATGTGTGTCGGCAGGAAGCCGTTCATATCGCCCGCCGACGACATCTTGATTTCGGGATGACTGGCAACGATGCGATCGAACAGCGGGCGCCAGTTGGCATCGGCCCAGTCGCAGAGCGTCGTGCGGAAACGTTCGGGATTCGAGTTCGGAACGCGTACATAATTGGTATCGAAGAGCTGCTCCATCGACAGATCGCCGCGCGCTATCGCGGTTTCGGCCAGCCCGACGAATTCGTCACGAACCTTTGCAGCCAAGGCGACGATCGCCGAATCCTGCGGCGATACGCCCGCCGAGATCACCGCGTTGAACATGCGGTTCGACACATGTTCCATCGACAGGATCGAATCGCGCGTCCCCACCAGCGTCGAACTATTGTCGCGCACCGAAGTGACGACGCGGTCGAGCGCCTCGCGCACCTTCGCCCCGTTCGCATGAACCATCGCCGAACTCTGCGCGATGCGGTCGCTCTGGTCGTCGAGCAGGGCAACAAGATGCGTCGCATCGTGCAGCGCGTCGGTGATCGTTTCGAACTGCGCCTCGGCACGGCTCGACTGTTCGACCCCTGACTGGATTTCGGTGACGAGCCCGCTCGCCTCGGCGGCGAGGCTGCCGATGCTGCGACGGATTTCGTCGGTGGCGCCGCGCGTGTTCTGCGCGAGTTTCTTCACCTCGGCGGCGACGACGGCAAAGGTGCGTCCGGCATCGCCGGCGCGCTCCGCCTCAATCGCGGCATTCAATGCGAGCATGTTGGTGGTCTTGGCGATCGACTCGATCGACTGACTGACCTGCTGCACCTGTTCCATCACCGCGGCGAAATTGGTGACATGCGTGCCGAGCCGCGCAACAAGGTCGATGACCGAACGGAATTCGGTGACCGCGGCATTGACGCGTTCAGCGCCGGCGTCGAGCTGCTCGCACGCCCGCGCGGACAGCAATTTCGCCTCATCGGTCGAATCGGCGATCTGACGCTGGTCGGCTTCAAGGCTGACGACATAATCCTCGAGACGGCCAAGCTCGCTGATCTGGCGGTCCATCTGGTCGGTCGCGCGCTCGATCCGTCCCGCGGCATCGCTGCATCCCACCGCCAGTTCGCCGCAATCGCTCGCGACCGACTGGTCGAGAATCGGCGCCGCCGGATTGATCGGATCATATTTCATTGGCTTGCCCGCGTCCCTGAATGATCGAGGAGATATGGCGGGCAATGGTTAATGGGGCGTCAACTCGCCAGAGCTTTACGTTCACGTAAAGTGATTGCGCGCGCCGCGCGAACGCGATACGCCTGCCCCATGTTTTTCGGCTTCCTCGACGAGCTTCGCGCTGCGGGCATTCCCGCAAGCCTGAAAGAGCATCTGATGCTGCTGGAGGCGCTCGACCGCGAGGTGATCGATCGCAGCCCCGAGCAATTCTATTATCTGTCCCGCGCGATTTACGTGAAGGACGAAGGCCTACTCGACCGTTTCGACCAGGTGTTCAACAAGGTCTTCAAGGGCATCATTTCCGATTACGGCCAGAATCCGGTCGATGTTCCGGCCGACTGGCTGAAGGCGGTCGCCGAAAAATTCCTCACGCCCGACGAAATGGCGGCGATCGAGTCGCTCGGCGACTGGGACAAGATCATGGAGACGCTGAAGGAGCGGCTCGAGGAACAGCAAAAGCGCCACGAGGGCGGTAACAAGTGGATCGGCACCGGCGGCACCAGCCCGTTCGGCAATTCGGGCTATAATCCGGAGGGCGTGCGGATCGGCGGCGAGAGCAAGCACAAGCGCGCATTGAAGGTCTGGGAAAAGCGCGAGTTCCAGAACCTCGACAACACCAAGGAACTCGGCACCCGCAACATCAAGATCGCGCTCCGCCGCCTGCGTAAATTCGCACGCGAAGGCGCGGCCGACGAGCTCGACATTCCAGGCACGATCGACGGCACCGCGCGCCAGGGCTGGCTCGACATCAAGATGCGCCCCGAACGACGCAACGCGGTCAAGCTGCTGCTGTTCCTCGACGTCGGCGGATCGATGGATCCGTTCATCAAGCTCTGCGAAGAATTGTTCAGCGCGGCGACGACCGAGTTCAAGAATCTCGAATTCTTCTATTTCCACAATTGCCCCTATGAGGGCGTGTGGAAGGACAATAAGCGCCGCTGGTCGGAACGGCACCAAATGTGGGACATCCTCCACAAATATGGTCATGATTACAAAGTGATCTTCGTCGGCGATGCGTCGATGTCGGCCTATGAAATCACCCATCCCGGCGGCAGCGTCGAGCATTTCAACGAAGAGTCCGGCGCGGTCTGGCTCCAGCGCATCACCCACGTCTATCCCGCCGCGGTGTGGCTCAATCCCGTGCCCGAGGCGCATTGGGGCTACACCCAGTCGGTGAAGCTGATCAAACAGCTGATGAACGATCGCATGTACCCGCTCAGCCTCGCCGGGCTGGACGATGCGATGCGCGAGTTGACGCGAAAGCATTGACGCGGCGTGGGCGACCGCTAGGGGCGCGAATATGATCGACCTCCCCCTCGTCACCATCCTGCTGCTCACCGGCTTCATCAACCTGATCGGCGCGCTGGCCTATGCGGCGCGCATCGCCGGCGTTCGCACGCGGCGCATCGCCATGTCCTTCGCGCTGTTCAACATCCTCGTGCTCTTTTCGCGCACCTCGAACAGCTTCCTCGGCCCCTTTCTCGCCAAAAGGATCGAGACGCGCATCCATGACGGCAGCGGCGCATCGCTGTTCATCGACATGCAGTTGGTGCTCGCCGCGGCGAGCGTCGCGACGCTGATCGGCATCCTGCTGGTGCCGACGGGCCAGCGCATGTTCGCCACCGCGATCGGCTGGTACCAGAACAACCGTTCGACGACGAAGCTGGCGCTGAAGGCCGCGAGCCCGAGCGGACTGCGCACATTAGGCCGATCGCTGACCGTCCCCAGCCTGTCGCACCTCAAAAGCTGGAAGATGCCCAAGGGGATCGGCTGGGGCGTGTTGATCGCCAACTGCCTTGCGCAGTCGCTGCTCGCGGTCGGCGTCGTCGCGTCGCTCTACGCCGGTTATCTGGCGCCCGAGTTTCGCGTCACCGCATCGCAGCTCTCGGCGCTGATCAACGGCTTCGCGACGATCCTGCTCTTCGCCTTCATCGACCCGCAATTGTCGGTGATGACCGACGATGCCGTCGAGGGCAAAGTCGACGAGGCCGATTTCCGCCGCGCGATCACCTTTATCTCGCTAAGCCGCCTCGCCGGCACGATTCTCGCGCAGGCGCTCTTGCTGCCTGCGGCCGCACTGATCGCCTACGTCGCCGTCTATGTCTGAACTGCCGCGCGGCCACAGTCGCTTCCATGCCGTCCGCGCGCGACTGGAAGCGATGGCGGTCGAGCCGGGGCCACGCGGCTGGTTTCTCGAATTTCTCGTCTTCGGCTTCAAACAGGGGTGGGCATGCCTGTTTGGCGGACTGATGCTCGCTCTGCTGCTCGGCACGCATCTCTTCTGGCCCGAGGGCGCGCCGCTCCACCGCTATGATGCGATTACGATCGGCGCGGTGCTGATCCAACTCGGCATGCTCGCCTTCCGACTGGAAACACCGAAAGAAGCCATCGTTATCCTGATCTTCCACATCGTCGGCACGGTGATGGAATTGTTCAAGACCGCTGCGGGGTCGTGGCAATATCCCGAGGCGAGCCTGCTCCACATCGGCGCGGTGCCGCTCTTTTCGGGCTTCATGTACGCCGCGGTCGGCAGTTATATCGCGCGCGTCTGGCGCATCTTCGATTTCCGGTACACCGGCTATCCGCCGATCTGTACGAGCTATCTCCTCGCCGCCGCGATCTACGTCAATTTCTTCGCGCACCACTGGCTGTACGACATCCGCTGGCTGCTGTTCGCCGCGACCGCGCTGCTCTTCTGGCGCTGTCAGGTGTGGTTCCGCCCGCTCCATGTGCATCGTCGGATGCCTTTGCTCGTCGGCTGGGGCCTCGTCGCGCTGTTCATCTGGCTCGCCGAAAATATCGGCACCTTCGCCCGCGCTTGGACCTATCCGAGCCAGAACGACGGCTGGCACATGGTCGGTTTCGATAAGCTCGGCAGCTGGTATCTGTTGATGATCATCAGCTTCGTGCTCGTCAGCCTCGTCCAGCGGCCGAAGACGCCCGATTAACCGAACGGATTGTCGATCGACGGCGGCGGTTCGCTGAACCATTCCGGGCCGCTGTCGGTCATGTAGAAACAATCCTCGAGCCTTATGCCGAACTCGCCGGGAATATAGATGCCGGGTTCGTTCGAGAAGCACATGCCGGGCGCGAGCTTCGTCGTTTCGCCGCGTACCAGATTGACCGGCTCGTGCCCGTCGAGCCCGATGCCGTGGCCGGTGCGATGCGAGGTGCCGGGCAGCTTATAGCCGGGCCCCCAGCCGAGGCTTTCATAATAGGCGCGCACCGCATCATCGACCTTGCCTGCCGGCGTGCCGAGTTTGGCCGCGGCGAACGCCACATCCTGCCCCTTACGCATCTGGTCCCAGACCTGCCGCTGGCGTGCCGTCGCCTTGCCGTAAACGAAGGTGCGCGAGATGTCCGATTGATAGCCGTGCACCGTCGCACCGCAGTCCATCAGCACGACCTCGCCGCTCTTCACCGCCTGCGGCTTGCCCGATCCATGCGGATAGGCGCTCGCCTCGCCGAGCAGGATCAATTCGAACTCGCTCCTGCCGCCGAGCGCTTCGGTCGCGGCCTTCATGATCGCGCCGATGTCGGCGGGCGTCATCCCTGCCTCGACCCGCGGCGCGGTGTGGCGATAGGCGGCGAGCGTGATGTCCGCAGCGATCTGCATCAGCGCGATTTCGGCGGGCGACTTGTGCATGCGGCATCCACGCACAACCGGCGCGCCATTGACCACGGTCACGCCGGGCATCGCTTTCTCAAGCCCGTCGACCGCGAAATAGCGCACCGTTTCCTCGACGCCGATGCGGCCCTTGGTCAGCCCGCGCTTGCCGAGCCATGCCGCGACCGCGGCGAGCGGGTTCTCATCCTCGTTCCACGTCAGCACCTCGGCCTCGACACCCAGGCTCTCACGCACCGATGGCTCCTCGAAGAAAGGTGTCACGATCGCGACCTCGCCTTCGCGCGTCAACACCGCAGCGGTCAGCCGCTCGCTGCGCCCCCATCTGACCCCAGTGAAATAAATGAGGCTCGATCCCGGTTCGATCAGCAGCGCCCCGATATCATTCGCGCGCATCAGATCCTTCGCCTTGGCGATGCGTGCCATCCGCTCTGCCTTGCCGATTGGCACCGCCTTGGCGGCAAGATTGGGGAGGCCCGCCGTATCGGCGGCGAGCACCGACACGGGCAATGTTGCGGCGAGGCCAGCAAGCGTCGCCGTCCCGAGAAATTGCCGTCGGTGCATCATCGTCCCCTTCGTCAGTAAATCAGCAGGTCGGCGATTTCGCCCCGCCAACCCGCCTCGTCGGGCATTGCCAGCGCATCGAGATCGCCCGCATCCGCGCCGGCATCGTCGACCCATTCGCGCAGGCCCGGTCCGCCATTGATCACATCGATCGCGAGTACATCGTCGGTGTACTCATATTTGAAATCCTTGCCGCGCCAGATCGGATAGTCCGGATAGAGGCTGCGGATCGCCTTGAAGCCCAATGCCTGCACACGCCAGGGCTGGAACGCCTCATCATCGTACCACGGCCCGTCGGCATGGATATGGACACCGCTGTTGAGCTGGCCGACATGCTTGTGGAAGGTCGGCTGAAACCAGATATCGCGCAGCTTGCATCCGCCGAGCCACTGCGGCGCGAGGCGCTGCATTTCGGCGATCACGGCTTTCGCGTCAATATCGGGCGCGCCGAACAGTTCGAGCGGACGCGTCGTGCCCCGGCCCTCGCTCAGCGTCGCGCCCTCGACCATCACCGTGCCGGCATAGGCCCGCGCCATATTGACGTTCGCGGCGTTGGGGCTGGGGTTGATCCAGACGCGGTCCGTCGGCCAGCCGAAGCCGGTGCCTCTCGGATCCCACCCTTCCATCCCGATCACCCGATAATCGACGTCGAGGCCGAAGTGACGGATGAACCAATGCCCGATCTCGCCCATCGTGAGGCCATGACGCATCACCATCGGCCCCGCGCCGACGAAGCTTTCCCAACCCGGCAGGAGCTGCGTACCCTCGACGGGACGCCCCGCGGGATTGGGCCGATCGAGCACCCATACCGCCTTGCCGTGCTCGGCGGCGGCTTCGAGGATATACAGAAGCGTCGTCACATAGGTGTAGATGCGGCAGCCCAGATCCTGCAGGTCGACGAGCATCACGTCGAAGGTGTGCATCGACTGACCGCTCGGCCGCCGCACCTCGCCATAAAGGCTGAATACCGGCATGCCATAGGTCGGATCGGTGAAGTCGGGGGACTCCATCATATTGTCCTGAAGGTCGCCGCGCACACCATGCTGCGGTCCGAACACCGCGGTGATATCGAGCCCCGCAGCGACGAGCGCGTCGAGGCTGTGCGTCAGGTCGGCGGTGACTGAAGCGGGATGCGCGAGCAGCGCGACGCGCTTTCCTTCGAGCGGTTTGCGAAGCGCCGGATCGGCGAGCAGGCGGTCGATACCGAAGAGAATAGTCATGCCGCGTCGGGTGCCCCAAGCGTGAGTGCAAAGCAATCGGGATGATGGAAGTCGGGTTTGCCCGGCGGATGCGCGAGCGCCCAATAGCTTTTCGTGCCGTCGAGTTCCTCGATCACCGCAGACAGCGCCAGCTTGGCGCCATTGTCCGGGAAAATCCCCGGCTCGATGCGCAGCGCATAGCTTTGCTCGCCCTTCTCGGCCGCCATCTCCCACGGCGCGAGATCATCCGTGCGCAGCAGCGAGCGATAATCGTCGAACTGGTAACAGGCCCAGCGGCCATCGGGGCCATAGTTGAACTCGGTATAATCGGGTTCGCCATCTTCGGTCAGAAAGGCCTCGAAACAGGTGCTTTCCCAAAGGCCGTCGGTCGCGCTGTCGGCGATCACGAGTTCGCCCTGTCCGTCGGGCAAGACCAGCGCCGGGATCGCCCCGTCGACCAGGAAACGCAGGGCAAAGCCATCGTCGAACGACAAGGTGATTTCGACCGCAACCGCGCGCACCGCCTTGCCCGGCGTATCGGGGTGACAGATCAGTTCCCTGCGCATGCTATCCAAATATCAAACCCCATGCTAAGCGCCCGCCCGCTATGACCAGTTACAAATCCGACCTGCTGCGCCTCCTCAACGAGCGAGGCTATATCCACCAGATGACCGACGCGGAAGGGCTCGATGCGCTCGCCGCCAAACAGGTCGTCCCCGGATATATCGGTTTCGACGCGACCGCACCCAGCCTGCACGTCGGCAGCCTCGTCCAGATCATGATGCTGCGCCGCCTGCAACAGACGGGGCACAAGCCCGTCGTGCTGATGGGCGGCGGGACGACGCGGATCGGCGATCCGACCGGGCGCGACGAGAGCCGCAAGATGCTGTCGGACGAAACGATCGCGGCGAACATCGCGTCGATCTTCAGCATCTTTCAGCAATTCCTCAGCTTCGGCGACGGGCCGACCGATGCCGTGATGGTCGACAATCAGGACTGGCTCGGCCAGCTCGGCTATATCGAACTGCTGCAGGAAGTCGGCACGCACTTCACGATCAACCGCATGATGACCTTTGATTCGGTCAAGCTGCGGCTCGATCGCGAACAGCCGATGACCTTCCTCGAATTCAATTACATGATCCTGCAGGGCTATGATTTCCGCCACCTGTCGAAGGACATGAACGTCCGCCTGCAGATGGGCGGTTCCGATCAGTGGGGCAACATCGTCAACGGCATGGAGCTGGGCCGCCGGATGGACGGCGCCGATCTTTATGGCCTCACGACTCCGCTGCTCACGACCGCCGCTGGGGCCAAAATGGGCAAAACCGCCGCCGGCGCGGTCTGGCTTAATCCTGCTCAACTGTCCCATTTTGACTACTGGCAATATTGGCGCAACTGCGACGATCGCGACGTGGGCAAGTTCCTGAAGCTCTTCACCGACCTGCCGCTGGACGAGATCGCACGGCTCGAAGCGCTCGAAGGCGCAGAGATCAACGAGGCGAAGAAGATCCTCGCGAACGAGGCGACCGCGATGTGCCGCGGCGCGGACGCCGCGAAGACCGCCGCCGAGACCGCGACGCAAACCTTTGAAAAGGGACAGATCGGTGGCGACCTTCCACAGGCTGCCGCGCCCGCCGAAGGGATCAGCGTCGTCGATGCGCTGCGCGAACTTGGTTTCGCCGCGTCGAACAAGGAGGCCCGCCGCAAGCTCGACGAGGGCGCGGTAAAGGTCGATGGCGTGGTCGTTCGCGACCCCGCACACCTGATCCAGCCCGGCGCGGATTCCGTTCCAGTGAGCCTCGGGTCAAAAAAACATGGCCTTGTGACCCGTTAACGCTCACAAACCTATTTACGACTTTTTCAGCAATCGGGTGGATCGTCATGGCCAAATCAACAAGGTCCACGAAAATGCGCAAGATCGACACGAACAAGGCCCATTATGTCGGCCTCGACCAGCGGATCGCACCGCGTAGCGACGTCTATTGCCGCCTGCCTTTCGTCATGCCCGACGGGCGACAGGAAATGTGCACCTGCGTCAACATCAGCGCCGACGGCATGTTGATGCGTTTCGAGCGTGGGCTGGAGATCGGCGACCTCGTCGTGTTCCGCATGCCGATCGTCGGCCGCATCGCGGCAAAGGTCGTCTGGTCGATCGGCGGCAAGACCGGCGTACAATTCGACAAGTCGATCTCGGTCGAAGATTATCTGCCGATGATCCGCGCCATGGGTGCCAGAGGCGACGTAAACTAACCGCTTCGCAGCAGCGGCACCGCCGCATCGCGTTCGAAGAGATAGAGGCAGAGGCGAACCGCTTCCGCCCGTGATCCCTCCATGCCGCCGTCACGCTCGACGAACAGCCGCGCATCGTCGTGCGCGACAGGCAGCAGGCGGACCAGTTGTTCGGGCGTTGCCAGCCGGTAATCGGCGTCACCCGACTGCTTGAGCCCGAGCAACTCACCGCCGCCGCGCAGTTCCAGATCCTTCTCGGCGATCACGAAACCATCGTTGGTGTCGCGCATCAGAGCGAGCCGCTCTCGCGCGGTCTCCGACAGATTCTGCGACCGCAGCAACAGGCACACCGATTTCGCGGCGCCGCGACCGACCCGGCCGCGGAGCTGGTGAAGCTGCGCAAGCCCAAAATTCTCGGCATGTTCGACGATCATCAGGCTCGCTGCCGGCACGTCGACCCCGACCTCGATCACGGTTGTCGCGACGAGGACGCCGATCTCGCCGGCCTGAAACCGCGCCATGATCTCGTCCTTTTCGGGCCCCTTCATCCGGCCGTGGACCAACCCGACGCGGGCATCGCCCAGCCGCTCGCGGAGCAGGACGGCGCGGTCCTCTGCGGCAGCCAGCTCGCTGCCCTCGCTCTCCGCGACGAGCGGGCACACCCAATAGGCCTGCGCGCCCGTCGCCAGATGCCGGTCGAGCGAGTCCACGACATCGTCGAGCCGGTCGAGCGAGATGACGCGCGTATCGACCGGGGTGCGCCCCGGCGGCATCTCGTCGATCTGCGACACATCCATTTCGCCATGGTTGGCCAGTTGCAGCGTGCGCGGGATCGGCGTCGCCGTCATCACCAGCAGATGCGGCGGGCGGTGTCCCTTCGCGGTCAACATCAGCCGCTGCGCGACGCCGAAGCGGTGCTGTTCGTCGACCACGACAAGCGCCAAGTCCTTGTACGCGACCGCCTGCTGGAAAATCGCGTGCGTTCCGACGAGGATGTCGATGCTGCCGTCGGCGAGCCCCATCAGCGTCGATTCGCGTATCTTGCCCTTGTCGCGGCCGGTGAGGATCGCGAGATTGACCGGCAGCCCGCCAAGCATGCGTTGCAGCGTCGCATAATGCTGGCGCGCCAGAATTTCGGTCGGCGCGAGCAAGGCCGCCTGCGTTCCCGCCTCGACCGCCGCCAGCATCGCGCGCAGGGCAACAAGCGTCTTCCCCGATCCTACGTCGCCCTGCAGCATGCGCAACATCGGCTTGTCCTGCGCCATGTCGCCCGCAATTTCGCGCCCGACCCGCTCCTGCGCGCCGGTCAACCCGAACGGAAGCTGAAGCGCATCGGTCAGCCGCCCATCGCCGACGATCGCCCTTCCCTTGCGGGCCCTCAGCCCTTCACGGATCAGCATCAGCGCGACCTGACTTGCGAAAATCTCGTCATAGGCCAGCCGGTCACGCGCCGGCTCGTCGCGTGGGCTGGCGTGGGCGCGCTCCATCGCTTCGCGCCATGCGGGCCAGCCTCGGCTTGCCAGCAAGGGCGTATCGATCCACTCGGCGAGTTCGGGCCGCCGTTCGAGCGCGACCTGACCGAGCTGCGACAACCGCGCATTGGTAAGCCCTTCGGTCAGCGGATAGACGGGCTCATGCTCGGCGATCCCCGCCTCGTCGCCCGGTTCGACGACCTGATCGGGATGCACGATTTGACGCATGTCGCCGTAAAGGTCGAGCCGGCCCGACACGCGGCGCTTTTCGCCAAGCGGGAACAGCTTGCGCGCCAGCCCCGACGTCCGCCCGAAATAGACGAGCCGCACATGATCGCCGGCATCGTCGAACGCCTCGACCCCGAAAGGCGCGCGCGGGCTGCGCCCCGGGCGATAATCCTGCGCGGTCAGTTCGACGATGATCGTCTGTCCGGCCTGCGCCTGATCGAGTCGGTCGACGGGAAAGCGCGAGATAAGTCCGGTCGGCAAATGGAACAGCACATCGACGACGCGTTCCAGCCCCAGCCGCGTCAGCGGCTTGGCAAGCTGCGGCCCGACGCCCTTCAGGTCGGTCAGCGCAGCAAAGAGCGGATTGAGTATCTCGGGTCGCATGACTATCTGGGCTGACTATAGAGATTGTTCCCCGTGCGCCACACCCTGCCGCATGGGCCGTCAGGATTCTTCCCGTGCCGCACACCGACCGCCTCAAACGCCTGAAATTCCGTGCCTGGCACCGTGGCACGCGCGAGGCCGATTATATGATCGGCGGCTTTTTCGACCGCTATTCTGCGGGCTGGAGCGAGGAAGAGATCGCCTGGTACGAGGTCGTCGTCGAGGAGGATGACGTCGACATCATGGCATGGGCGCTCGGCACCGGCGAGCCGCCCGCGCATCTCGACCGTCCCGATATGATCGCCGCGATGCGCCGACTGGATTATATCCCGCTGCCATGACCCGGAGCGCCGCCGACATTTTTGCCGCGATCGGATCGGCGCCGACGCCGCTCACTCTGGCGCGCGCCGCCGACGGCTTCCTGCCGTTGCTGCTCGCCGATCTGGCGCGGGCGAGCGAAAAGCGCCTCGTCTATGTCGCGACCGACGATAGCGCGATGCAGGCGGTCGCCGATGCGGCGCCCTTCTTCGCACCCGACCTGATCGTCCACCGTTTCCCGGCGTGGGATTGCCTGCCCTATGATCGGGCGGGGCCGTCGATGCGTGTCAGCGCCGACCGGCTCGCGACGCTTTCGGCATTGCAACTGCCTCCCAAGCGCGGCGAACTGATCCTGACCACCGTCGCAGCGATCACGCAGCGCACGCTGACCCCGTTTCGCATCCGCCAGCTTGCGACGACACTCGCGCCGGGACAGCGGATCGACCGCGATGCGCTCGCCGAACTGCTGGTCTCGAACGGCTTCAGCCGCGTCGACACCGTCGCCGATCAGGGCGAGTTCGCGGTACGCGGCGGCATTCTCGATCTTTTCCCGGCGGGCGAGGAAACCGGGCTGCGCGTCGATTTCTTCGGCGACGAGGTCGAGAGCATCCGCCGTTTCGACCCCGCCGACCAGCGTAGCCTTGGCCCTGCCAAGGCACTGCAACTGCTCCCGGCATCCGAAACGCTGCTCGACGAAACGACGATCAAGCGATTCCGCTCGGCCTATCGCGACTTGTTCGGTGCGCAGGCGACGGGCGACCCGCTCTATCAGGCGGTGAGCGACGGGCGCCGGCAGGCGGGCATGGACCATTGGCTGCCTTTGTTCGAAGAACGGCTGGCGACATTGTTCGACCATGTCGACCCGGCAACGCCGGTGCTGCGCGGTCACCGCACCGAAGCGACCGCCGAAACGCGCTTTGCCGCGATTACCGACTATCACGCCAACCGCGTCGCCGCCGAGCGCGAATCGCCGGGCAGCTATCGCCCGCTGGCGCCCGAAACATTGTATCTGACCGAAGGCGAATGGGCCGGTGCGACCAGCGAGCGCCCGATCCATATCGTGACACCGTTCGACGTTCCGCCCGCTGTGACGGTGGTCGACCTCGAAACCTTCGCCGCGCGCGATTTCACCCCCGAACGCACCGCCGACCTCAACGTCTATGACAAGGTCGCCGATCATCTGTCGGACGAGCGCCGCAAGGGTCGCCGCACGATCATCGCCAGCTATTCGGGCGGGGCGCGCGAACGATTGTCGGGGCTGCTGCGCGACCATGGCGTCACCTCGCTCGCACCGGTCGATAGCTGGCAGGACGCGCTCGGCACCGCCTCGGCGGAAAGCGGCGGCGCAACCGCGATGGTCGTGCTGCCACTCGATCATGGCTTCGCAAGCGACGCGGTCAGCCTGCTCACCGAACAGGATATCCTCGGCGAACGCCTCGTCCGGCGGCAGAAGCGTCGCAAGAGCGCCGACGCCTTCCTCGCCGAACTCGCGACGCTCAGCGTCGGCGACCTCGTCGTCCACCTCGATCACGGCATCGGGCGCTATGAGGGGCTGACGCAAATCCCGGTCGGGAGCAGCCCGCACGATTGCGTCGCACTCACTTACGCCGGCGGCGACAAGCTCTACGTTCCCGTCGAAAACCTCGACGTCCTCTCGCGCTACGGCGGCGAAAGCGACGGCGTCGGCCTCGACAAGCTAGGCGGCGAAGCCTGGCAGCGCCGCAAGGCGCGGATGAAGGAGCGCATCCGCGAGATCGCGGGCGAACTGCTCGCTACCGCGGCGCAGCGCGCCTTGCGGTCGGGCGAACTGCTCGCGCAAGACGCAGCCTATCCGGCCTTTGCCGACCGTTTTCCCTATCAGGAAACCGACGATCAGGACCGCGCGATCGGCGATGTGCTCGCCGATATGGCGTCGGGGCGTCCGATGGACCGGCTCGTCTGCGGCGACGTGGGTTTCGGCAAGACCGAGGTTGCGCTCCGCGCCGCCTTCGTCGCGGCGATGGCGGGGGTGCAGGTCGCGGTCGTCGTGCCGACGACGCTGCTCGCGCGCCAGCACTACACGAATTTCGTCGAACGCTTCAAAGGCTTCCCGATCAACATTGGCCGTCTGTCGCGTCTCGTGCCGGCCAGCGAAGCGCAGAAGACGCGCGACGGCCTGTCGGCGGGCACGATCGACATCGTCGTCGGCACCCATGCGGTGATCGCGAAATCGGTCGAGTTCAAGAATCTCGGCCTCGTCATCGTCGACGAGGAGCAGCGCTTCGGCGTCGTCCACAAGGAGCGGCTGAAGCAACTCAAGACCGACGTCCACGTCCTGACCCTCACCGCGACGCCGATCCCGCGCACCTTACAAATGGCGATGTCGGGCCTGCGCGAGCTCAGCGTAATCCAGACGCCCCCGGTCGACCGTCTTGCCGTCCGCACCTATGTCGCGCCGTGGGATCCGGTCGTTATCCGCGAAGCGCTGCTCCGCGAGCATGATCGTGGCGGGCAGAGCTTCTTCGTCACGCCGCGAATCAAGGACCTGCCCGACATCGAGGAATTCCTGCGCACGCGGGTGCCCGAGATCAAATATGTCGTCGCGCACGGACAAATGGCGCCGGGCGAGGTCGAGGAGCGCATGAGCGCCTTCTACGACCGCAAATATGACGTGCTTGTCTCGACCACCATCGTCGAAAGCGGGCTCGATATCCCGAGCGCCAACACGCTGATCGTCCACCGCGCTGACCGTTTCGGCCTTGCGCAGCTCTATCAGCTTCGCGGCCGCGTAGGGCGCTCGAAGACGCGGGCTTATGCCTATCTCACGACGATGGAAGGCGGGGCGATCACCGACACCGCTGAGAAAAGGCTGAAGCTGCTCGGCGATCTCGACACGCTGGGCGCAGGGTTCCAGCTTGCGAGCCACGACCTCGACATCCGCGGCGCGGGCAACCTCGTCGGCGACGAACAGTCGGGGCATATCCGCGAGGTCGGCTTCGAACTCTACCAGTCGATGCTCGAAGAGGCGATCCTCGTCGCCAAGGCCGAGGGCGCCGGCAAGCTGCCGCCGCGCGAAGCCCTGTCGCCCGTCATCACCGTCGACGCGCCGATCCTGATCCCCGAAGATTATGTTCCCGACCTGCCGCTTCGCATGGCGCTCTATCGCCGCCTGAACGACGCCGGCGACCGCCTGGCGCTCGATGCCTTTGCGGCCGAGATGATCGACCGCTTCGGCCCATTGCCGCCCGAGACGGCGAACCTGATCCAGCTCATGGAGATCAAGGCGAACGCCAAGCTGGCGGGCATTGCGAAGCTCGACGTCGGCACCAAGGGCGCGCTCGTCAGCTTCCACGGCGACGCGTTCGCGAACGTTCCGGGGCTGATCGCCTATGTCGAACGGCTGAAGGGACGCGCGCGCATTCGCCCCGATAACAAGCTGTCGATCAGCGGCGACTGGGTGAGCACGGGCGCGCGCCTCAACGGCGCGTTGCAGCTATCGAAAGGTCTTGGGAAGCTTGCGAAACAGGTCGCTTAGGCTTCCATTAACGCCACGAGCTGGCCGGCAGGGACTGGCCCCGATTTCAGGAAGCCCTGCCAGCTCGCGACGCCGAGTTCGGAAAGGCGGTCCAACTGGCGCTCATTCTCGATCCCTTCGGCTACGACGAGCAGCCCGAGTGCGCGCGCGAGGTCGACGATCGCGCGCACGACGATGCGATCGCGATCGCTGCCGTCGATCGTGCGGGTAAAGCCGCTGTCAATCTTGAGATAATCGATCGGTAGCCGCGCGAGCAGCGACAGGCTGGAATAGCCGGTACCGAAATCGTCGATCGCGACGGCCACACCGAGCGCACGAATTTGCGCCAACTGGTCGGCGGCGCTCGCGGGATCGCTCAGCATCGCCTGTTCGGTCAATTCGAGTGTCAGCCGGTCGGGGTCGATTTTTGCGGCCTTTGCCATCGCAGCGAACCGGCCCGCAAATTCGGGGTCGCCAAGGTCGGCGGCGGTGATGTTGAGCGACACGCGAAGCTTGGCGAGCGCCTTTGGCCAAGTCGCCATTTCGGCGAGCGCGACGCGATGCGCATGTTCGGTGAGTTCGCATTCGAGCCGTGCCGCGCGCGCAGCAGTCACCAGCGGCCCGGCGCCGAGCAATCCGAGTTCGGGGTGCTGCCAGCGAAGCAGCGCCTCAACCCCCGTCATCTCGCCGGTGGCGACGTCATATTGGGGCTGATAGTGGATCACCACCTCGTTCCGCGACAGCGCGGCGTGTACCATCACCCCGTCGCGGGCCGACGCCGGGCGGGCAAGTTGATCCCCCGCCGCTCGCAATTGCTCATCAACCGGCTCGTCGCGTGTGACCAGCGCTGCGGCGATGCGGATCGACAGGCGACCGTTCGGATCCCCAACGATCGGCTCCGCGAGCGCGACGTGCAGCGCGCGTTCCTGCGCCCGCAGGGCGCCGAGCGACATCGGAGCCGCTGGCACGATCAGGAAGCGCGGGCCATCGAGCCGGTCGACGCACGATCCCTGCCCGAACTCGTCGCTCGCAAAATTTTCCAGCCGCCGCCCGATTTCATCGAGCACCGAGTCGCCCGTCGCAGTCCCCGCGCTGTTATTGATGCGCGCCATCTGGTCGACCTGGACAAGGATGACGCCCGCATCGGCATCGTACCGCGCGTGCAGGACTTCAAGCTTGCGGGCACAGGCGGACAGGATTTCGGACAGGCGATTCATCGCATTCCCCTAGCAGGCTTTGCTTGCCAAGCGCTCGTCTTTTGCATCACAATGTGCGCGTGGCTGTCACATTTTCCCACAATGCCGCATCGACGGCACCCCTGATCGACGGCATTGGTCGGCGGATCAGTTACTTACGTTTGTCGGTCACCGACCGCTGCGATCTGCGCTGCCGATATTGCATGGCGGAAGATATGCGTTTCCTGCCCAAGTCGGCGGTACTCAGCATAGAGGAAATGGGCGAACTTGCAGAACGCTTCGTCGCTCGCGGGGTTCGTCGTATCCGGTTGACCGGCGGCGAACCGCTCGTACGGCGGGGGATCGACACGCTGGCTATGCGGCTGGGCGCGCTGATCGGCCATGGCCTCGACGAACTCACGCTCACTACCAACGCGATGCGGCTGGTCGAGCATGCACCGATGCTGGCGGCGGCTGGTGTGCGCCGCATCAACGTCAGCCTCGACACGCTCGACCCCGCTGCTTTTCGCCATATCACCCGCGTCGGTGACCTCCTGGTTGCGCTGCGCGGAATCGACGCGGCGCGCGATGCCGGGCTGGCGGTCAAGATCAACATGGTCGCGCTCGCGGGGCTCAATGAAGACCAGCTCCTGCCGATGCTCGATTATTGTGCGGATACCGGATGCGACCTTACGCTTATCGAGACGATGCCGCTCGGCGAGGTCGAGGAGGACCGCAGCGACCATTATATCCCGCTCCATCATTTCATCGCGCCGCTTCGCGAAACGCGCGCCATCTATCCCGTTGACCAGCGGACGGGCGGCCCTGCACGCTATTTCGCGATCGAGGGCAGCCCCGTAACGCTCGGGCTGATCACCCCGCTCAGTGACAATTTCTGCGCGACCTGCAACCGCATCCGCCTGACAGTCGAGGGGCGCGTCTATATGTGCCTTGGCCAGGACGATCATGTCGACCTGCGCGCCGCCTTGCGCGAGGACGGCGATGTCGACGGCTTGATTGATGCGGCGTTGGCTGGCAAACCCCGCGCGCATGACTTTCAGATCGAGCGAAAGTCCAAACCGGCGGTCGCGCGTCATATGAGTGCAACGGGCGGCTGACAGGCTATCCCGTTATTTGAAGGCACGGGGGGAACCGGACCAATATGCATCGCAAGATTGCGCTAGTCGCGTCGAACGCGCCCGCAGCGATGGAAGCGGAAGCCGAGTTGCGTCCGCTCTATGACTTCGTCGACCTGGCGGAGGCTGACCTGCTGATCGCCCTCGGCGGCGACGGCTTCCTGCTGCATATGTTGCACCAACTGCTCGACCAGCGCCGCAGCCTTCCCGTTTTCGGGATGAACCGTGGCACGATCGGCTTCCTGATGAACGAGTTTCGCGTCGAGGGGTTGATCGACCGTCTCGCTGCCGCCCGCCCTTTCCTGATCCATCCGCTGAGCGGCGACATCACGACGATCAGTGGCGAGCGCCACATACTGCCTGCGATCAACGAGATTTCGCTGCTGCGCGAAACGCGTCAGGCGGCAAAACTCGAGGTGATGATCAACGAAAAGACGATGCTTGAGGAACTGGCATGCGACGGCGTGCTGGTGTCGACCCCCGCCGGATCGACCGCCTATAACCTCAGCGCGAACGGCCCGATCCTGCCGCTCGAATCCGAAATGCTCGCGCTGACACCGATCAGCCCCTTTCGCCCGCGGCGTTGGCGCGGCGCGCTCGTCCCCGAATCGACGAGTATCCGTTTCAACGTCCGCGAGGCCGCGAAACGTCCGGTCAGCGCGGTCGCGGACCAGCGAGAAATCCGCGATGTGAAGACCGTGCTCGTAACGACGGACCGCAGCCGACCGCTGACTTTGCTGTTCGACCCCGATCAGGGGTTGGACGAACGCATCGCCATGGAACAATTTATCGTTTGAGGGCTTGATTAATCCCGCAAGCGGCGGCAAAGGGACCGCCTTGCTCGCTTCGGCGGCGTGTTCCTCGGTAGCTCAGCGGTAGAGCAATCGACTGTTAATCGATCGGTCGTAGGTTCGAATCCTACCCGGGGAGCCATTTCACGTTTGTCGCTGTTCGTCCGCGACCACTTTTTCCCAGAAATCATAGACTTATTGGACTTCGGCGTCCGTCCGCATCTGTTGCTTTTCGTCCTTTTTCGCGATATGGTGGGGGGAAGAATGGGGGTAAAAAACAAGCGATTCCGAGGCGAAAATGGGCAGATTGACGCAGGCGCATATCCGGGCGGCGCTACAGCTTTCCGGAAAATATCACGACGGAAACGGACTGATTCTCGTGGTTGGCGAAAACGAATCGGCCAGCTGGATCGCGCGCGTCCAGCACGGCGGGAAGCGCCGGGAATATGGCCTTGGCAGCTTGCGCGCGGTAAAACTCGGCGAAGCCCGCGAAAAAGCGGCCCTCATAAAGTCCGCGCTCGTGGCAGGGCGCGATCCCTATCAGGCACTGCGACCGCCCAAGGAAATGACCCGCACCTTCCGTGAAGCCGCCCTCGCCTTTCTCGAGGCCAAAGCGGCGGACGCCGAGGCCGGCAGCAGCAAACAGCTGCAGCAAATCTCCTGGCTCGAGACCTATGCCTTTCCTGCGCTGGGCCGGTATCAGGTCCAAAGCATCGACGCCGATGCGATCGCCGCGTGCCTCCGCCCGATCTGGACCAAAAAGCCGGAGACGGCGCGGAAGGTTCGTAGCCTCATTATCCGCACCCTGCGATTCGCACGGCCCGATGGCGCGCTCTTTATCGGCACGCTGGGGCCGGCCGTTGCCGATCGCCTGCCCGCGCAGCCCAGAAGCGGAAACTTCGAGGCGATGCCTTACGCCGAAATGCCCGCCTTCATGACGAAGCTTGCGGGCAAGGGAGGCATGGGCCCGCTGGCTTTGCATCTCGTCATCATGACGGCGGCCCGAAGCGGCGAAGTCCGCGGTGCGCGATGGGAGGAGTTCGACCTCGATGCGGCGGTCTGGACCGTTCCGGCCGAACGAATGAAGGGGCGGCGCCGGCACCGCGTACCGCTCGCGCCGGCCACCGTCGAACATCTCCGCGCCCTCGCCCCTGTGCGGCGCCGAGGCAGCGACCTTCTTTTTCCTGCAGCAAGCGGCAAGCCGCTCAGCGACATGACGTTGACGAAGATATTGCGCGACATGAATGTCCACGGCACCGTGCACGGTTTCCGGTCGACTTTTCGGGACTGGGCGGCCGAACAGACCAGCCTTCCCGGAGAGGTCGCCGAGGCCGCACTCGCACATGCCGTGCCCAAGGCCGTCGAGGCCGCTTACCGTCGCACCGACTTTTTCGACAAGCGCCGCGAGCTCATGGATGGATGGGTGGAGTTCGTGACGAGCGGCCTGCCGGGCGCCAGGATAGCCGCAGTGGTGCAGCCGAAGATGGTGCGGCGCGGGGCGCCGAAGCGCGGCGCACCGCGTCACGCCTGACGCGACGCCAGTTGTTCCGTGAACTGGTCGAGACTGGCGGTGGTTACCCGCGTGCAGGTTCCGATCTTGATCGCGACGAGCGCGCCTTCCGCGATGAGCTGATAAATGCTCGTCCGGCCGAGCGAGAGCATATCGGCCGCTTCGTTGATCGTCACGCAAAGCGGACGAATCGCCGCCGCGTCCGAATTGCCGACTGTCGAAGACTTGCGTTGCCGCTTCCTCATCCGGGTTTCATCTCGTCAAATGCGTGGGTTACGGGGGTCCGGCCCTCGAAGATTGCGTGACATGCCGCGAGGAGAGCAACCGGCGAGCTGGCGATAGGCATCATTGCTTCAACCTGTTCGGACCTCTCCAGGACCGGTATCTCCGCACGGCCCCGTGCCCGACAGTGTCGATCTGCACCATCGACCCGCCGACCCCGAGAGACAATCTTGTCCGCTCCGGACCATCCTGACGCTTGAGGCAGACGCGCCCTGCCTCGACATTGCACCCCGCGTAACGTCTTGATTTTCTTACACTAGAGTGCGGAGCTGGGGCTCGCGCGAACCGCAGGCCTTGGCGCCTCGCCGCGCGACCACCTCCCCGAACCGCCGCGATCACTCCGAAGCGGACACGGCTTCGCGCGACATCCGCACGGAATGGGTGCAATCTGCAATGTACATAAATGGCCCGAACAAGATGCTGCAATGAACAGGCTTCATGCGCAGCCATTACTTATTTCCGATAAGTATCATTTAAATATATCCCGATACGACACAAATACATTATTAACGCCTGATCCATATCATCGACGCATCGATACAGTTCTTGTTCCACCCTAGTCAGGAACAAGGTCAGTAAGGGGATGCGTCTTATGACTTATAAATTCAGCAAAGCGCTGACCGCCGGCTTCGCCATTGCTGCGATGAGCGTGGCTCCATCGGCGCACGCCGACATTACAGGGACGATCGACGCGACGATCACCCTCGAAGCGGGCTGCATCATCAATGGTCAGAACCTTGATGACAGCGCGACCGGCGCAGATTTCGGCACCATCGACTTCGGAACCGAGAACACGCTGTTCGTTCAGAGCGACGCCGAGGTGCTGAACGGCGGCGGCGCGCTTTCGATCCAGTGCAGCCCCGGCATCACCCCTATATTGTCGTTCGAAGCGGGCGAGAATGACGGCGAAGGCTCCGGCGTCGGCCTTCGCGCGATGGCGCATTCGGGCACCCCCGGCCAGTTCGTTACCTATAATCTCTACGCGGATTCGGGCCGATCGACGCTGATCCCGATCGGAGGCGACATCGTCCTCGCGTCGACCGGCGCGGTGCAGACGGTCAATGTCTATGGCCGCGCTTTTGGCGAAGCCGGACTGATCCCCGGCACCTACAGCGACACGGTCACCGTCGTCCTCGAGCTCTGACAACCAGAACCCTCAGCGCGGCACTCAGACTGGCATGGCCCTACCCATGACGGACACTCTGGAACAAAGGCGCCGGGCGCTGGCCGCCCTCCTCGTTATGGTCGCGAGCGGGGGCGGCCTTTCCTTTCCGGCGCGAGCCGAGACGACCGCCGATTTCGACGTGACGGCGCGGATCGAACCCGGCTGTCTTGTCGACGGCCTCGGCTCCGCCGGCAATGCCGGGACGATCGGCACGCTCGACTTCGGCGAGGATTCGAGCCTCTCGACGGCGACGCATAATGCAACGACGACCGGTTCGCAGGCCATTCGTCTGCGCTGCACGCCCGGCGTCAGCCTGACGATGAGTATCGATGGCGGCACGCATCTCGCATCCGGCGCGCGTCACTTGCAGCGCGGCGGCGATACCGGCTCACGCGTCGCCTACAGCCTCTGCCGCGACGCGGGCTGTACCCAGCCGATCCCGGTGGGCGGCACGAGCGGCGTCACCGTAACGGCGGCCAATGCGAACGACGTCCGCCTGCCCGTCTATGCGACGCTCACCCTCCCCGGCGGCCGTATTCCCGGAGTCTATTCCGATCGGCTCACGGTCACATTGTCATGGTGAAGGGGACCAGATCATGAAGACCATCTATCTCTCGCTCGCGCTTCTCTTCGTTGCGCTCCTTCTCCTCATCATTTCCCCTTCGGCGGGTGCCCAGCAACCCGGCTCGGTCCTCATCTGGCCGGTCAATCCGGTCATCGAAGCCGACAAGAAGGCGGCTGCGCTATGGCTGGAAAATCCAGGCAAGAGCTCCGTCACACTTCAGGTGCGCGTCTATGCGTGGGAGCAGACCGACGGGAAGAATGTCTATGCGGCGCAGGACGCCGTTGTCGGCACGCCGCCGATCGTCACGATCGCGCCCGGCACGAAGCAGCTTGTTCGTCTGACCCGTATGGGCGCCATCCCCGCCAGTGCCGAGACGCCCTACCGCATCATCATCGACGAAGTGCCGGTCGAAGCCCGCGAGCCTGCCGCGCCCGGAGCCGGAATCTCGTTTCGCATGCGATATTCGGTGCCGCTGTTCGTCGCGGGCGCGGTACCGGCAAAAAATGCTCCCGCACCGATGCCGAAACTGGTCTGGCGCGTGGTCGCCGAAGGGGGATCACGCTTTGTCGAGGTCCGGAACGATGGTCCGGTGCACGCCCGGCTTACCGAGGCGGTTATCGACGGCACCATGCCGCTCGGCGAAGGCCTGCTCGGCTATGTGCTTGCCGGCCGCATGATGCGCTGGCCGCTTCCCGATCGCGCTACCCCCACGTCCCTGCGCGCGGCAGTGAACGGCCTCCCCTCGACGCCGATCGAGCGGGCTGCGGACTGATGCCATGGCGAACCACCGCGCGATATATTCGCTAGGCGGGATTCTGGGCGCGCTGGCGATCATGGTGCCGGTATCCGCATCATGCGCAAGCGAAGGACTGGCCAGCTTCGGCGACCTCCCGCCGCCGCCGCGCAGCGTCGCGAGCGGCGCCGACCAGCAGCTGCTCCTCGAACTCATCGTCAATGAGCGGCGGAGCGGCATCGTGGCGCCGGTGCAGCTCGCCGGGAGCCGCTTTCGCGTCGAGCTTGCCGATCTTCGCAAGGCGGGGCTCCAGGTCGGCGCGCAGACGGCGAGTGTCTATATCGACGAGCTCCCGGGCATGGCGGCCGCCTATGACGTCCCCTCACAGCAATTGCGGCTGACCGCAGCGCCGGACTATTTCCCCGTGCAGCGCGTCGGGAAGGCGCGGCGGACGTTCGAGCCGGCATCCTACGACATGGGGGCGCTGCTCAACTATGATGTCTATGTGAGCGGAGGCGGCGACCGCAAACCGCAGGCCTCGCTCTGGCACGAGGCGCGCATGTTCAGCGGCGCCGGCGTCGTCTCGACGACCGGGGTCTTACGCAGCGGCGGCAAGGCCTATGTCCGCTACGATACGAGCTGGCGCCGGTCCGATGAGGCGACCGCCGTCACGCTCGAGGCGGGCGACCTTGTCACGCGCACGCTGCCCTGGGCCTCCGCCGTCCGGCTCGGCGGCATCCAGGTCTCGCGCGACTTCGCAGTCCGCCCGGATATCATCACCTATCCGCTACCGGCCTTTGCCGGCCGTGCGGCGCTCCCTTCGACGGTCGATCTCATCGTCAGCGGACAGCGCGTGGGAGGCGCCGCCGTTAACCCGGGGCCGTTCGCTATCGAAAATCTGCCGCCGATCACCGGCGCGGGCGAAGCCAATCTCGTCGTCACCGATATGCACGGCCGCAGCATCTCGACCTCGATGCCCTTCTATGTTTCGAGCGCCCTGCTCCACCCGGGGCTTACCGACTTCGCGCTCGCCATGGGCGCGTTTCGCGAAAATTATGGCGTCAGGAATTTCGATTATGGCGGCGTCGCCGGCTCGGCCTCGCTTCGCCACGGGCTTTCCGATGCGGTCACGCTCGAAGTGCGCGCCGAGATCGCCGACGACATGCAACTTGCCGGCGGCGGCGCGGTCGTCCGTCTCGGCGCCGGCGGCGTCGTGAGCGGCTCTTACAGTCGCAGTTTTAGGAGCGAAACGGACGGCGGCAACGGCGAACAATGGACGGTCGGGTATGAGTATCAGGCGCGCCGCTTTTCGGTCGCGCTCCGTCACAGCCGCGAGAGCGCCGGCTATGTCGATCTCGGCCTGATCGAGACGATCCGCGCGCATGCTACTCGCGACATCAGCTCGGCGACGCTCAGCCTCTCGCTGGGACCGGGCGGCACGGTCGGACTCGGCTATTTCGCGATCCGCGAAGATAACGGCCGCAACACACGGATCGGCAACGCCTCCTTTTCGCTACCGGTGTGGCGCGGGAGCCGGATCAACGCCAGCGCTTCGCACGAATTCGAAGACCAGAGCTGGTCAGGCGCCCTCACCCTGTCGGTTCCGCTCGGCGGCAACCGCGGTACTGTCGCGGCGGGGCTGACGGACCTGCCGGGTGGCGGGGCCGGCTGGCGCGCCGATTATTCGCGTGCCATCCCGAGCGACGGCGGATGGGGCTGGAGCGCGAGCGCCGCCGGCCAGCGCGGCGACCTTGCTCTTCGCGGCGATGTCGCCTGGCGCACCGACCCCGTGCTTTTGCGCGCCGGCGCCTATGGCAGCGGTGACGCGACCTGGTGGGCGGGCGCAAGCGGTTCGCTTGTCTTCATGGATGACAGCGTCTTCGCCGCCAACCGCGTCCCGGATGCGTTCGTGATCGTGAGCACCGGCGGCGAAGCCGGTATCCCGGTTCGCTACGAAAACCAGCTGGTGGGACGCACCAACGCCGACGGAAAGCTCCTCATCCCCTGGGGCACGGCCTATTATCCCGGGCAGTATGAGATCGACACGCTGGATTTCGATGCCGATGTCGCCGCGCCCTTGGTCAGCCAGCGCGTCGCAGTCGCGCGCGGCAGCGGTCATATCGTCCGTTTCCCGGTCACGCGGATGCGCGCTGCACGGCTCGTCGTACGCGATGCGGACGGCAGTGTACTTCCTGCGGGCACCTCGGTGCGGATTGGCGCAAGCGCGGCGATCATCGGCTGGGACGGGCTTCTCTTCATCGAGAATCTCGATGAGGGCGCGATTGCAGAGATCGAGATCGCGGGCCGTCATTGCCGCCTCGACCTCGCCCTGCCCGCCAAATCGTCGGACGCAGGGTCCATCATCGATCTGGGAGAGCGGACATGCGCGTTGCATTGAGCAAACTGGCCGTTGCGGCTGCCCTCGCATTCGCGCCGGGAAGCGCTCTCGCCTGCACCGTCGCGGGCGCGACAACCGACCTTGGGAGTCACAGCAGCTATGTTGCGGCGGCGAGCGCCCGAACCGGCAGCGGCTCGGCGGGCCTGAGCTGCGACGTGCTTCTCGCCGTTCTCTCGGCCCATTATGTCGCGCTCCGCGTCGACGCCTCGACCTTCCAGCTCACGGGTCCCGGCGGAAGCAGCATCGCCTATCAGGCTTCGCTGACCCCCAATGGTACCGCGCTTGCCGCCGGCAATTTCGTGAACCTCTCGTCGATCAGCATTCTCAGCCTCTTCGCGGGAACCAACAGCAGCGTGCCGATCTACATCCGCACCATTCCGACGTCAGGGCTGCGCGCCGGGACCTATAAAGGGCATATCGACCTGCGCTGGTATTATTCGGTCTGCTCGCTCGGGGTCGCGGTCTGCCTTGCGCAATCGTCGAGCCCCGGCTTCAACCGGCCGCTGATCGGCCCGATCGATTGGGGAACGGGAACCGCGGTGCGCGTTTCGATCGAGCTCAGGATCGCGAACGACTGCATCATCCAGGCGCCCGACGCCGACTTCGGCGCCGCGCCGCTCGCCGGAAGCTTCAACCCTGTCACCCGGACGATCCAGATCCGTTGCAGCGCGGGCGCGGCCTATTCGGTCGGGCTCGACAATGGCAGCCATGCGCTCGGCTCGGTGCGCCGGATGCAGGGGAGCGGCGGGTATCTCGCCTATGAAATCTATAAATCAGCGACGTCGCCAGATCGCTGGGGCAAGGTGGGTGCCGAACGGCGCGCAAGTTCGGCCGCCGACGTCAACGCGGGCATCTATGATTCGGCGACGACCCAGAGCTTCACCTACCGCGCCGCCATCGATCCTTCGCAGCCCACGCCGCCCGCGGGGACGTACAGCGACACCGTCATCCTCGATGTCGAGTTTTGAATCGCCGCGCTTCCTGGCACCTCAGCCGATCGGAAGGCGTCAGATCGTCCGGATCGCAATCGATCCGGATCGGACACGAAAGCCAGCCGGAGCGGACTAAAATCGAGGATATTTGCGTCGTCATCTTCGTTGAAAGGTGACCGAGATGGGACAGTCCAGCCTGGCGGCGCGCGATATGAATGATAGGCGTAGCGGAAAGCCCGAAGACTTCGAGCACCATGTCTCGACACTCATCCTGCAGCTCGAGGAACTTCTCGCCGAGAGGCCCCGTATCGGCGGGCAATCCCAGACCTCCCTGCGTCCGTCCCCCGGAACGCCCCGCAACGATGAGTATCCGCCCGACCATAGGATCGCTGACCTCAAAAGCTTCCCGCAAGGACGAGCGGCCCGCGCCCGCGAACTCATACGCCAGCGCCAGCTGCGCAGCCAGTTTCTTCCCCCCTCGCTTTTCGGCGAACCTGGCTGGGATATGCTGCTCGACCTCTACGCCGCCCATTATCAATCCAAGCCCGTTTCGGTGTCGAGCCTGTGCATCGCCTCCGGGGTTCCGGCCACCACCGCGCTGCGCGCCATCGAGACGATGGAACGCGAAGGCTGCCTCATCCGCGAGCGCGATCCCAGCGACAAGCGCCGTATCTTCCTGCGAATCAGCGAAGCCCGACGCGCCGAGCTCGACGCCTATTTCGACCAGTTGGGCAGCTGAGTCCCGCGCCCGTCGATCGGGCACCCTGCCCATCCGCCTGTGCGGTTTCGGGCGCTCCGTGCGTCTTGAATAATGGGCAGAAGCAATTGCCGGTTGCTCCACTTTGGGATAATTTGAAAGCGGGGAACGGGACGACGCGGGCGCACGATGCTGATCACGACAAAGTTAAAGAACGCCCGGTACCGTGGCAGATGCAGTCTCGATTCCGGGATGGCAAATGCAAATGAAAAACAACGAAAAAATCTGAAATGCAGAACCGGTAGCCGCGGCAACCGGTTTGGCTACTCGTCCTGGTGATTTGGGACATGGTTCGATTCATGTTAACCTCTTTTATGGCTTCGACCTCCCTCTCTTGGTTTCGGCGGAATCGGCTGACTTGGACGGAACGGACGTCATGACACGAAATAGGGGCCGGCACGGCGAATTCGCCTTCATTACCGCGAAGCAGGCGGAGGTTCTCGACCTCCTCGCACAGAACCGGACGAGCAAGGAAATGGCGCATGCGCTCGGCCTGTCAGAGACCGCCGTCAATCGCCGGATCGACAAATTGCGCGAACGCCTCGGCGGGGTGACACGCGCCGAACTCGGTCGCCGTTACCGCGACTGGTGTGACGAGCGCATGCCCGCTACGAGCGGCAATCCTTTGAAAAGCCGCGCAACGGGGGGTGGAGAAAATAGACCCCAAATTCTCCAGCTGTCCGCAGACCCGATCGACGCGCCAGAAGAGCGGCGGGACGTTGCAGGCGACCCGACAGCTTTCGAGGACCCGGTCGCGATCACGGTCGAGCCGCCCTGGAAGGACTGGAAAGAGCCTCGCATCGTCCCCAGGGTGCTCGACGGCGAAAATGCCACGCTCGCCCGCGGTGCGGCGATCGCGATCCTTCTGGTCGCGATCATCGCAAGCCTTGTCCTTGCCCTTGCGGCGGCGAAGGCGCTCGCGGACGCGGTGAGCTAGCCGCCCCTGCACGAAAGTTCGAGACCGCGGAAGGCGAGCGCCGCGGCTTGGGGGTAAGCAATGACCATCGAAACGACCGCACCGGTCCCCGCCTATATGGCCCGCATCCGCAACCAGATCCGCGCCGCGGAAGCCAAGGCCGACGAAAGCCTTCTCGCGAAGCTCGACGTCATGAGTTCGATCCTTCGGGCTCGCCAGGTCGAGGACATCCCCGCACCGCATGTCGGGCAGGACGCGATCATCCGCATGGGCCGCGCGATCCAGTCGGACATCAGCTCGGCAAACGACATGTTCCGCTCGCACAACGCGCTTGTCGATGCCAAGACGCTGATCACAGGCGGCCCCGGCCATGACGACACCTGGGCTTTCGTCGAGCAGGCCGAAACTGTTCAGGCCGCAGCCTGACACTTGACGGCGTTGCGGGCGGCGCCCACTGATTTTCAGTGGGCCCGTTAATGATCACCAACTATCTGTGGGTAAGCCTTCTCAGCGTGGCCGTGCTGCGCTGGGGGGCCGCTCCCGAACGGATTTGCGTCGCAACGCTCTTCGCGGTGACCTTCGGCGATCCCATTTACCACCTTCTGGTGCAAAGGGCTCCGGTCTACGGATCGGTCGACATTGGTCACCTTGTTATCGACGTGGGCGTCGCGCTGGTTTTCGTCGGCGTCGCACTCCGGGCGAACAGGGTCTATCCGTTATGGCTCGCGGCATTCCAGCTGGTCTCGGTGCTGTCGCACTTCGCGCGCGAGGTGACCGACTCCTTTCCAAAGCTCGCTTATGGAATGATGAGCTATGGGCCTTTTTACATCATCCTCGCGATCATGACGGGCGGGCTGGTCTTCCATGCGAGGCGCCGGAAACACCTCGGGCCGTATCGGTCCTGGCGGACCTTCTCGAGCCCTTCGCCGGGCGGCGGTCGGGAGCCGCGGCCGATCGGCTGATCGCCCATTTCGGAGGGCTCGGACGCGCCCTCGCCGCCTCGCGCGACCAGCTTGGCGCCGCGCTTCCCGACGATCCGGACCTCGCCGACCGGCTGGTCGCCGCACGCCGTCTCATCGCCGCGGGGCTCAACGAGCGGATCAGCCGGGCGCCCGTCTCGCCGCACGACCCGGCCTATCGCAACTATCTTCGCCTGCGCATCGGCCATGCGGCGGTCGAGTGTTTGCACGCGACCTTCGTCACGCCCGACTGGGGCTATCTTGCCGACGACCGTGTCGCGATCGGTGTCGCCGGGCAGGTCGAGCCTGACCTGCGCTTCCTGCTCGGGCGGGCCTTCGACGTCGGCGCGCATGGCATCTTGCTCGCGCACAACCATCCATCGGGCTCGGCCGAACCGAGCGACGCCGACATCGCGCTGACGCGGCGCCTCGCGGCGCTCACGCGCGCGGTCGGCATCGAACTTCTCGACCATCTGATCGTCGGCGGGGGGACGATCGTCAGCATGAAGGAAAGAAAGCTGCTATGAGGGGGGAATTGCGAAAGTCGGCGGGACGGGGGTTCGCCGTGTCGGCCGCGGGCGAGCAGTGCGGACTGTCCAGCGCTGCAAACACCAACGAAACACGGGGAGCCGAAGCGGGCGATGGCGACGATGGCGCGGGCCGTCTCGCCGCGGTCGCGCAGGCTGAATATGCGAGCCGCCGACGCCGCAATGGCCTGTTCCGTCGGTCGCTGTTCGCCGAGCCCGCGTGGGACATGCTTCTCGATCTCTATATCCAGCGCCACCACGGCCGCCCGGTGAGCATTCACAGTCTATGCGTTGCCGCCGCCGTACCGCAGACGACGGCGCTGCGCTGGATCGGGAAGCTCGAGACAAGCAAGATGATCGTCCGCCGCCCCTGCCAGAGCGACAATCGCGTCGTCCATGTTGCGCTCAGCGAAGAGGGGCTCGCGCTGATGGAGGAATATCTGCGCGGCCAGCTCGGTCGGTTCTCGGCCACCCGGGCACCATCCTTCAGCTGACGGCGGCATGCACAAGATATCGGGTTACCGGGTTACCGCCGTCCGCCTCGACGGGAGCGACGCCGACCGCTGCATCGACGCGCTCCAGATAGAAGGCACGCTGTGGCCGATCGACAAGGTAATCGAATGGATAAGGAATGATGTCCACGCGCTTTGGATCGAGGTCGAAGGCCGGCGCGTCGCCCTTGTTGCAGCCCGGCACTGGGTCTCGGGCGTCTGGTATCTGACCAGCGAGGGCGGCGGCTTCCCGCCGGACGAGCTCCTTGCGCTGCGCCACATATGCTGATCGCCGGATGCCGATAGATCCGGATCGGAGATATTTTTGCGCGGGTAGCACCATAATGGAGTTAAATCCGCGGCGGGGGAAAGACATGGTACGATTTTCGATAGTCGCGCTCGCGGCCGCGGCGCTTCCTGTTCCCTGCGGACCGGCGGCCGCGCATCCCGGCGGGCTCGCCGCCGATGGCTGTCACCGCGACAGCCGCACCGGAACGCGCCACTGCCATCGGGCGCCCGCGCGCGCCGCCCCGCCCGCCGAACGTCCGCAGCGGCTGCGCGGGGGCGATGTCTATTATCCCAATTGCGCCGCGGCGCGGGCAGCGGGAGCCGCGCCGGTCCGCGTGGGCGCACCGGGCTATGCGCGCCATCTCGACCGTGACGGCGACGGCATCGGCTGCGAATAATCAGCGGCCGACGACGCGCAGCAGTCCTGGAACACCCACCACCGCTTCGGCGGGACTGCCGAACAGGAAACCCTGCGCCTGCGGGCAGCCTTCCTCCAGCACCATCCGCCGCTGCTCCTCGGTCTCGACGCCCTCGGCGACGACCGGCAGGTCGAGACTCTTGCCGAGTGCGACGATCGCGCGAATGATCGACCGCGCCGACTGGTCGTCGGTCACATGGCTGACGAAACTGCGGTCGATCTTGATCTTGTCGAACGGAAAGGCCTGGAGGTTCGACAGCGACGAATAGCCGGTCCCGAAATCGTCCATCACGATCCGCACACCCAGCGCTTTCAGCCTGTGCAGCGTCGCCAGCGCCCCCGCCCGGTCGCGCAGCATCACGCTCTCGGTGACTTCGAGTTCGAGCCGCGAAGGATCGAGCCCGCTGCAATCGAGGGCATCCTCGACGATCGCGGCCAGGTTCGGAAGCTGGAACTGGACCGCCGACACATTGACCGCAATGCTGATGTCCTCGGGCCATTGCATCGCCGCCGCACAGGCTTCGCGCAGCACCCATTCGCCGATCGGAATGATCGCACCGACATCCTCGGCGATCGGCACGAAAGTCTCCGGCGGCACCGATCCGCGCGTCGGATGCGCCCAGCGCAGCAGCGCCTCATAGCCGACGATCCGGCCGCCCGCGGTCGCGACGAGCGGCTGGAACATGAGGCTCAGTTGGCGGCGCGCTATGGCATGGCGCAGATCATGTTCGAGTTCGCGCCGCTCGCGCACCACCCGGTCCATTTCAAGGTCGAAGAAGCAGGCCATTCCGCGGCCCCGTTCCTTCGCCCGGTAAAGCGCGACATCGGCATTGTGACGCAGCGCAGCGGGATCGTCTGCGTCGGCGGGATAGAGAGCGACGCCGATGCTCACCCCTACCGCCATCGGGTCGCGCGTGATGTCCAGTTCGCGTGCGAAGTCGGCGAGTATGCGGCGCACCAGCTGCTGCGCATCTTCTTCGCCGGCAATGCCCCGCTGGAGGATCAGAAATTCGTCGCCGCCGATCCGCGCGACGAGATCGCGCTCGGCGACGGCATCGCGAAGCAGCGCGGCGACGCGGCAGAGAATGGCATCGCCCGCCGTGTGGCCGAACAGGTCGTTGACCGCCTTGAACCGGTCGAGATCGAGCGCGAGCAGCGCGAACGCCTCACCCGAGCGCATGAGCGTATCGAGCATGGCAGTGAACCGCGTCCGGTTGGGCAGTCCGGTGAGCGCGTCGTGCGTCGCGAGATGCTCGACCTGAAGTTCGGCGCGCTTGCGCGCCGTGAGGTCGCGCACGGCGAGCACCTGGCACTGGCGGCCGCGATATTCGACGGCATGCGCGGCGACCTCGACGATCCGCGTCTCGCCATCGAGCCCGGTTACCAGCGCCTCGGCAGGCTCCTCGCGCGCCTCGGCGAGCGGGCGCCCATCGCCGGGCGCGAGCCAGATCGTCGGATCGGTGCCCACGAGA
Organism: Sphingopyxis sp. YR583; assembly: GCF_900108295.1. Lineage (NCBI taxonomy): Bacteria > Pseudomonadati > Pseudomonadota > Alphaproteobacteria > Sphingomonadales > Sphingopyxidaceae > Sphingopyxis > Sphingopyxis sp. YR583. The sequence continues at coordinate 548,073 of NZ_FNWK01000001.1, forward strand.
TCGTCAGCGGAGACGCCGAGCAATTTGGCGAGCTGCGCGTTGGCCTCGACGATGCGTCCGCCGCTCAGGATCGCAATGCCTTCGAGCGTCGCCTCGGCGAAGCCGCGCAGATCGGTGAGCATACGATCGAGAAAGGCGCCCGCGAGCACGAACCCGATGAGACTGAGCGCCGCGACGACGATCGCGGTGACGAGCCAGCCATGCCCCGAACCGGCTTCGGCGAGACCCCGCGCTGGATCGGGAACGAGCATAGTCGCCGACATGGAGGTAAAATGAAGCGCGACGACGCCGAGCACCGCGAGCAAAGTCGGCAACGCGATCCGCGACGCTCCGGTCAGGCGACCGAAAGCGGCGAAGGCGAGGAAGAAGCAGACCGCGTTGACAGCGATTGCCGAGGCGATCGCCGGCACATCATATCGCACCGAGGCCGGCGCCTCGATCGCCGCCATGCCGGTAAAATGCATCGCCGCGACGCCGAGCGCGGCAACCATGCCCGCCGCAAGGCTCGCGGTCATCCCGAACCCGCGGCCCGCGACGAGAAACGACAGCCAGAAGCCCAACACCGCCAGTCCGACCGAGAGCGTCGTCATCGCCGGGTCGAAACGCAGCGGCATCGACCCGTCATAGGCGAGCATCGCGATAAAATGGGTCGCCCACACTCCGACCCCCGCAGCGAGCGCGGCAACGGCAAGCCACTGGCGACGGCGCTCCTCGACGCAATCGATCGACCGCTTGAGGAGAAAGAAGAGCGCAGCGCTGCCGAGAAGCCAGACGAGCGCGGCAAGCAGAACGAGCCTCAGATCATGCTCGCCAACGATGCATTCGATAACCCGGAACATGGACACCCCCGTTTTGAGGGATCATCTTTGCCAGCAGCGGTAAAGGCGCGCCTTAACCACGCGGAACAACCGTGTCCGGTTCGGACCGTTTACGGATCAATTCGCGGCGTTGGAACCGCACCCTTTCGGAAGCGCGCCCTGCGTCATGGCGTCGAGACGCGCAGCGATCGCCTTCCACATCGCAACGCCTGCGGCATCGCCCGCCAGCGCCAGCGCGCCGATCCGCTCGGCGACGAACCGCGCGGCGCCCTCGCCGTGCAACCGCTCGACCGCGGCGGCGCAAGCCCAGACATGGCGCTCGGGACTCATCCGAACCATCCGGCGATACCGACGACAAGCATGATCCCGGTCAGCAACGCCGCGAACCAGAATTCCACGAGGAGCGCGCGGTCGCGCCTGCCTGGTTTTTCCTCGGCCATGGCGCGATCATGCCGTTTTCGGGTCGGCGCGTACAGTGCCCGCTGCGACCAGATGCTTCGATCAACCGGACCGTGCGCGCGCGGCGCGGGCGCGGAGGAAATCGCGGTCGCTCTCGAGAAAGGCGCGGAGCAGATAGGGGATGAGCTCGGCGACCTCCTCGCGCCGTCCATAGGCTGCTTCATAGAGATCGGCATAATCGTCGAGCATGGCCTTGAGATCGGGGGACAAGGCGATTCCCATCTTCACCGGCGTGCGGTCGGGAATCCGTCCGAGCTTGAGCGTCGCCATCAGCGTGCGCCTCCCTGCCGCCAGGGCCTGAGGACGATATCCTTGTTCACGATCACGCGCAGCGGCCAGCCCGGGCGCACCCGCAATGTCGGCGGGATATCGAGGCTGCGCAGCGCGAGCTGGTCGCCCGCACGCGCGCCGCCTTGCTGCGCCGATTCGCGGATCGCGCGCGCAATCTCGCTCTCCTCCTTCGCCGCGCCAAGCTCGGTGCCGACCCCGAGCAGGGTCGAGAGCAGGACGCCTTTGAGATGCTGTCCGCCGTGCCGATCGACCCGGTCGGCAAGTCCCGCGTGGCCTTCGCTGTCCGTGCCCGGGAGATCGTCGAGACGCAGCGACGAGCCGTCGGGCAGGATGATGCGCTCCCAGAGCAGCAGCGCGCGGCTCTGGCCATGCGCGATGGCGCTGTCATAGCGGCCGACGAGCCGCGCGCCCTGCGGCACCAGCAGGGTCCGTCCCGTCACGCTGTCATAAACATTTTCGGTAACCTGCGCGGTGACGAGCCCCGGCAGATCCGAGTTCAGGCCCGTGATCAGGCTTGCCGCTATGACGCTCCCGGCCTGCAGCATCCAGGGCGAGGCCGGCGCGGCGAGACGGTGCGCGCTGACGTCGGGTGGTGCCGGCGGCGCCGATGCGGTCGGCGCGGGCGCCGTTTCCGGGAGATGGGACGCAGCCGCCGGCGCCGTCGCACCGGCCATTCTTGCCGTTCCGCTCCCCGCCATCATCACCGCCGAGCTCAGCGCGGCGCGTTCCTCGGCCGCGATGCGCTGCCGTTCGGCCTCGGCCTCCTGTTCGGCAAGCCGCGCGGCGGCCGCGGGATCGTCCGCTGTCCATTCATCCTGCCGCTTCAGGATCGGCCGCCCGAGATCTCCGGGGAGTGGCGGGCCGAGCTTCGGAATATCGCCATAGGAGGATGGCGCGCCCGCCAGCGCGTCGCCGGGCGATTTGGCTGCGGCAAGATTGCGATCCTCGGTATCGGCGACGAGCGCAAGGCTCGCGGGTCGCAGCGCGATCCACGCGACGGTGGCGATCAGCGCCAAGCCGGCTGCCGCGAGACCGATGATCGCACCGCGCCGAAAGCGCGTGACGCGCGCGGGCGCGCCCCGCAGCACGAGCGTCTCGGGATCGAGCTTCGCCGGTCGCGGCGGGTCCTGCGTCGCTTCCATCGTCATGCGCCCCGCCCGCCCCGGCGCCGTGAGACCGGGAGCCGGTCGATCCGCACGATCGCCTGCTTCTTGGTGCCGAGCCGAAGCTCTGCGCGCGCGAACAGCCGGTCGACGGCATAGAAGCGCCCGGCGACCCGGTAGTTGACGAGCGCCGCCTCGCCATCGTCACCGATCACGAACAACGGCGGCGCCTCGCCGACCGCGAGCGACGGCGGAAATTCGATATAGGTCTGGCGGCCGTCGTCGAAGGCGCGGAGCGGACGCCAGGCGGGCCGGTCCCCCGATATCGCATAGCCGAAGCTCAGCGCTTCCACCGCGAGCCCCGCCGCCATGGGGGCTGTCGCATCGGCCTCCACTTTTGCCTGCCGCAGGGTGACCATCTCGTCTTCGGCATAGGTCCAGCTCAGCGCCGCCATCGCGCTGCCGGGCCGGCTTTCGAGCTCGATATGATAGGCGCGCCGGTCGGTCGTCACGACGGGATCGACCAAAATGTCGGCGATGTTCTGCGCGTCGCGTACCTCATGGGTGCCGCGGCGCACCTCCAGCAGCGGATTGTAGCGGGCCGAAGCCGGATCGGTCGGATCGAACAGCAGCGCATGACCGAGTTTCGCTCGCCAGCCGGCGGTCAGCTTCCAGTTCTCGCCCTTGATATCATGAATGACGGCGCTTCCCGTCCAGCCGAGCAAGGTGGGAACGACGAGACCGACCCCCTTCCCGCTCCGCGTCGGCGCGAAGGCCATGATATGCTCGGGCCCGTCATGACGCAGGTAGCGGCCCCGATACTGGCCGATAAAGACGCCTGCGCCGCCGAACAGCCCGGCCTTGTCGATCTCGCCGAAACGAGCCCAGCGTGCCGAGCCATAAGTCGTGACATGCCGGGACTGGCGGGCGCGCCAGAGCGATGCCGACACCGCCGCCGCGCAGCCCAGAAATCCGCTTGCTGCAGCCAGGCTGCCCGCCTTGTCGAAGACCTCGGGCGCATAGGCCTCGAAGCGAAACCACCAGAAGAACAAAGCCCAAGGTTCATAGACCGGTATATCGAACAGGCGGAACCACGGTGAACCGAGTTCCGGCTGATTTCCCAGCATCGCTGCGCACCACTGGGTCGCCGCCCACACGCCCGCGATCATGATCGCGAACACGGCGAGTATCTGCCCGATCAGCAATTTCGTGGGAGTCATGATTGTGCCCCGTCATGGGCAGGAGAGCCCGCGACGAAGCAATGGGTCTATTTTTCCGACGGTCCGAGTGTCGGAACGATGCTCGTACCAACCGACACGTATCCACGGCGCGCGTCAGAAATGCGCCTGATCTCAGTCGTAGCCGGTCGCTGGACTGCGCCCTGAAAGCTGCCCTTCACGCATGTGAGAACAGGGGTCAACAAAGTACCTGCTGTCGGCCCTACCGGCTTTGAGGGCCTCCCGGATGGTAATTTCAAACCTCGGCTCGACAACTTAGTTCAATTGGTAGAGCTAATTTATTGCTCGCGCCTAGTGATAAGCTTCTCGCGCAATACTACGTCAAAAAGACTTTGCTGATGTATCTCACCCGTCATAAACCGGAGCGGGAAGGGGAAAAAAATTGCGCGATCGTTGGGGGCTAATGCAGCGCGGTCTCTTCCCCGAAACCCTTCCGCCATGCTTTTCGTCAGTCGATCTCAAGCGCGCGTTTTCTGGCCTTGTTAGGCCGCTACAGGAGCGCGAATTTCATTCTGCCCGACAGACTGATTATGTTCGCTATAACGGTACGAAACATGATGGCACGCGGCGCTATTTCGGTACGCCCAATCCGATCTCTTACTTCTACGTCGCAAATTTCATCGCGCGGCATTGGCAGACGTTCGAGGATCGCTTCGATAGCTCGCCTTTTTCCGTAAGTCGGCCACGGGTTGGCCGGGACACCGATGATCGTCCGGTTATCATCCCTTCACTGTCAGAACTGACGACCGTCGCCTCGAATAAACTTGGACACTCAGCCTATATCTTAAAAACCGACATTACTCAGTTTTTTCCAAGCCTTTACACGCATGCAATCCCGTGGTCCGCGCACGGCGTGGAGCCGGCAAAAGCGGATCAAAAGGACAGATCCGACACGAACTATTTCAACCGCTTGGATTTTTTCGTTCGGAATTGTCAGCGTGCGGAAACGCGCGGCGTAATTGTCGGGCCTGACGCATTCCGGCTTGTCGCTGAATTTGTTATTGCCGGACTCGACACAGAAGTTCATGCAGCAATGGGCAATACGATTGTCGGCGGTGCACGACACGTCGACGACTATTACATCGGTGTTCGCGGTCAACCGGAAGCGCTCGCTGCCCTAGCAGTGCTTCGCGACACTCTGCAGCGTTTCAGCTTTCATATTAACGACGCGAAAACACGAACCATGGTGGGCGTCGAGCCGCTTAATGAGGTTTGGGCACAGAAGCTTCGTCAGCAGTCTCGCGAACTGCAGAATGTATATCGCACGCGCGAAGAAGACATCGTTCTTTTCCTCGACAACGCTCTTACGGTTGCCCGCGAACTACGCTCGGACAGTCCTGTGAAAATTGCGCTGCGAACGTTTGATCAAATTCGAATCTATATGCACCGCTGGGACCTAATGGAGCACTATCTACAGCGCATCTTATTTCATCATCCGCATGCCATCGACTACGTCGCACTGCTGGTAGCAAAGCGTATCGCAACCGGCCATCCGATCGACAGCAATGGTTGGCGGAATGCCTGCTTTGACCTCATCTGCCGCCATCTTCCACTCGGGCATCATCATGAAGTTGTCTGGCTGCTCTGGTTGCTTCTCATCGCGAAAATCGATCTCTCTGACGAGCTGGTTGAAGCCTTGTCAGCAAGCGGGAACGCACACATTCGCTCGCTACTAATAGCCGCTCATCTGGAGGGTCTTGTAGCCCAACGGCCGAAAATCCGGCTCGGCTCGCGGCTAGCTTCTACCGATGACAATTGGCTGCTTAATATTGTCGCTCGCGCGGGAGGTTTTACCAACGCCTCGTTTAGCGGACCCTTGGCAAACGAGTTCCAACATTTGGCTGCCAAGCGGGTCCGCTTAATCGATTTCAAAGCCCATATGCGTGCCATGCGTGGATTTCAGTCAAAAGCAATTAGTCGTACGCGATATGGCTATGATGCCGACGATTTCGATTTCGAGTTCGATCGAGACGAGGACGACAATGACGAACCTTTCTAAGAGGACCCGGCACGCCAAGAGAAATGGTCACGTATTATCACCAGGTTGAAGGAATTCTCTCAGAATAGCCATCGCGAGCAACTTCAGCCTAGTTCCATATTCCCCAAACGCGGCGCCGTTGCCAGCACAAGAAGGCATAGCCGCAAACTGACCGATCATGCGTCGGCTTTGGGGGTGCTCGCGGAACCGGTCGGCCTTTTGGGCATCGGTTGCGGCGCGGGAGGTGCAGACATCGCCTTCTCCTTGGCTGCTTGCGTCAGTGCGCGCTCCTGGGCGTCGACATCGACAATCTTTAGCGGACTGGTTGTGAAGCGCCCTTCGACTTTTTGTGTAATCGCCCCCGTGCTGCTGATCTGGCCGGAGAAGCCCTGCGAATTGCAAGTTCCTTCGTGGACGGTCTCGTTGGTGAAGAGCTTGCAGCGGCCATCCTGATAGGTCCCGGTCACCCTGTTGTGGGTCGGGCTTCCGCCCGTGATGATCATTGTGCCGTTGAGCTCCGCGCCGCGTCTCTCGAGATTGAAGGTGAGGGCTCCGGTGATACGCTTCGCCCCGCTGCCGCTGATGACATTGCGAAGCGAGGTCGGCCGTGACCTCGCAGACGGATCGCTCGCGGTAAGCTCGTAGCTGCCTTGATAGCTAAGGTCGGATTGCTCCGGCAGACCGTCTGACGCCTGCTGGCTCATGGCGGTCTGCGCCGCGAGGAAAAGTCCGGCCACACTCGAGGCCGCCAGGCCCAAAACGACATGTTTTTGAAATCCGCCCATATGTTCCGCCCGCCCCGCTGAGATGCTCCGAAATTGCGGTGCAAGAGGCCTTAGGTCAATCCGTTGAAAGCGATTTTTGCTGCCAGCTGCGGCTTTCCGACAGGGTCGTGGTCAGCAGAGAGTACCTCTCGATAGCGCGCGGCGCGCCTATGGACGGGCTATTTTCCGCCGGCTGCTGCCCACGCGGATTTCAGACAAGCCAAGAAGCCCTCGCGACTGGCATCCGCGAAGGCAATCGTTTGCCCTCGGTGCCGAAGTTCCAGATATCGGCTTCGGGCAGCTATGAATGGCCGACCGGCGATGCTGCGAACATGTATGTCTCGGCGTCGGTTCAGCATGTCGGCGCGCGCTATACGCAGCCGTCCGACCAGGAGAATAATCCGCGCACCTTTGTCCATGGGACGCCGTTCGGCGGCGCTCCGGCGAGCGCTTCGACGACGATCGATCTGGAACTTCCCGATTATCAGTTGGTCAATCTCAGCGCGGGTATCGACTTTGACAATGGTCTGTCGCTGATCGCCTACGTCAATAATCTGTTCGACGAAAATGCCCTTCTGTCGTTTGATCGCGAACGTGGCGGACGCGCACGGCTGGGTTACACCGTCGGGCAGCCGCGCACTTTCGGCATAACAGCTCGCAAGACTTTCTAGGATTATAAAGGGGGCCGGCCCTTTGTCGGGTCGGCCTATCTCGAATACTTCCAGTTTTCGACGAACCGAAGCGACATCTAGGTGCATCCGCCTGGTCAATTTTGCGCTAAAGAGCCGACGGTCTCCAACAGGCCAAGCGTCGACGTCGCGTTGCTCGACCCGGACTGCCTGGCCGCCGTGCTATGGCAAGCTCGGCGGTCGTAACCTTGCCGCACTGCCATAGAGCGTTCTTGCGCTCGCAAAGCCGAAGCGGCGCGTTTTACGAACAGCCAGGCTCGGACGGCCATTATCAGGATAGGATCGGGCCGCGCTCTCTGCCGATCCGCCAGCTGATGCCGTCGGGCCGCATCATCCCGGCTACCGGCTTGCCGATGTGGCGTTCGAGCACCGGCCGCCACGGTACAAGCGTGAAGTCGCGGGCGCGCTCGATAAGAGCGTGGCGACCGCTCAGCAGCTCGGCCGACCGGATCAAGCGGCCGTCGACGCGGTCGCCGACACGGGCATGTGCGAAGGGCTTATCGAGCTCTTGCGCAAGCCGGGCGGCCACCGTTTCGACCTCGCGGATGCGAAGCCGTTCGAGCATGCCGGTCCGGAATCGAAAACGCCCCCTGCCCTCTACTGCGAGACCTTCGGCAACAAGCCACGCACGCCGCGATGCCAGCGCGGCCGACACCGCCGCTCCGAAGCCCGCCTCGCGGCACGGTAAATCGCTGCCCGATGCAATCTCCCGGTCGAGCCATGTTGCCGCGTGCGCCGTGACAAGCTGCTCGGGCGCCACCGGCGAAAGCATCTCGACGCGGACCGGCGCCTGACGCGCCCGCATCGCTTCATAGCTCGCAGCACGCTCGAGATGGTCGGATCCAATGACCCAGCTTCCATCGGGCTCGCGCACCGGCTCGCGCATTGCGCGGCGCATCGCTTCCAGCCGGCGCACATGCCCGATCGCAAACTCCTCGGACATCGAAGGATCCTGACGAAGATGGGCATCGAGCGAATAGCGCCCCGAATTGGCTGCCGCGATCGCGGCGATCGTCCGGTCGGAGGCGCGGATGGCGAGCTCCGCCGGCGTTACCGAGACGATTGCGCCGAGCGGGGACGATCGTGCGTCTTCGCCGCTTCCGATATCGACATAATGCGAGCGCCCGTCGATCGCGTCGACGATCATATAATAGCGGTCGCCATGCTCGTCAGAAAGCCCGCGCGATGCGATCCTCCCGATGAGCCGTGAGGCGCCTGCCGTTCCCGGATCGTAAATGGAGCGGTCTGCGGCCGCAGGCGCCTCCGCCCGTCCCGCATATTCGCGCTGCATCGTGCGAATGATATCGTCCCGCTCTCCCATCCGCCGGAGCGTCGCGTCGAGGTGCGGCGAGAGGCTCCAATGCAACCGCCCTTCCCGCACCGCGAGACCCAGCCGTTCGAGTTTGCGCAACCGCCCCGTGCGAATGGCCGCGTCAAACGCCCCGCGCGCCTCGGCGCTGACCAGCACATCTCCCGCCGCCTCGCGCAAGAAAGTCCGGTCGATCGACGTTAGCCGCTCCTGCTCAATCTCTGCGCGGAGGCGCTGCTCAATGGCGCGATCGGACCGGGGCCCAAGATGGAGATCGACGATCTCGCACGCGCGCTCACGAATGCCATGAGCGATATAGTCGCGGGCAACGACCAGATCCTTGCCCTTTTCATCCTTGCCGCGCACGATGACATGGATGTGGGGGTGGCCGGTGTCGAAATGATCGACGGCGACCCAGTCGAGCCGCGTTCCCAAATCCTCCTCGACGCGCGCCATCAGTCGCCGCGTGAGCGGCTTCAGATCGTCATATTCGAGACCGTCTTCGGGCGACACAATCAGGCGGAGCTGGTGCCGGTCGCCCGCCGCCTTCGCCACCCAGGATCTGGCATCGATATTCTCGCCGTCGCGGTCGTAGAGCGAGCCGCGCCCGCCGCCCCTTGTCGTTCCGTCGCGTTCGACATAGCGCAGATGGGCTTTCGCCGCCTCGAACCCCTTGCCGGCGAGGCGGACGATGCGCGCTTTCACGATGACCCGGCGCTGCCGGAACGCCGCGAAGCGATCGCGCGATGCGAGCAATCGGCCGGCGCCGCTTCCCCTGCCCGTGCGGCTACCCGTAAAATCGCTGCCGCCGCGCCGTCCGGGCGCGCCTCCGCGTGCCAGATTGGCAGCCGCAAGGATGCGATGGAGAAATTTGCGCGCCTTGGGCGCTTTGCCGCGGGCCCGCATGCGGCCGAGCCGCGGTTCGAACGCATCGTCGGACGCCATCCCACCTGCCTTTGAAAGATTCCGAGCGAGTGATGACCGAGCGCCTCGGCAAATTAAAGCGGTGCCGCCGAAAGACACGTAAACAGGCCGATTAGGGAAGAGCCGGCACTGCCCGGTGGCGACCGGCACTGTTTCGCCGCCCAAAAAAAGACGTGCAGACAAATAGTTATGGCGCCAAGGGTGCCATAGCTTCTCTATCTTGCCTTCCAATTTCCCCACTTGCGAGTGCAATATTGGTGGGCCCGGCAGGACTCGAACCCGCAACCTAGCCGTTATGAGCGGCCAGCTCTGACCATTGAGCTACGGGCCCACTAAAATGCGCTGGTGCGGACGGCGGGGCTCGAACCCGCACTGAATTCTCAGGCGGATTTTAAGTCCGCTGCGTCTACCGGTTTCGCCACGTCCGCCCGGCAAGTTTCAGTCGTAGAGAAATGGTTCCGGCTCCTCGCCGCCGCCCCCCTTTGGCTGGACCATGCGCTCGAGTTCGCGGTTCACGCTCCGCTCGGTAGCGGCCATGCTGAAGAGCGTGTCGTCTTCCTTCTCTGGCGCCTGTCTGGGCGGAACCTCGGAGCAGCCGACACCGAATGCCATTACCAATGTCATAAGCGAAAGCCTGAGCCCCATCATCGTTTCTCCCATCCACGAAAAGCGACGATGTCCTGCCTTATCATCTTGTCGCACCGTCCTTTATCAGACGCGCGAGCGCGCATTTTCCGCATGCCGGTGGCGCAAAAAGCTACATGGCGCGGCCTCAAATTGCTGCCGCGCCGCACGCACGATGTGCGCTAGTCATTCGCCCGTTTCCAGGCTGTATAACGCTCGGCCAGCGCGTCCAGTTCGCGCGCGATCCGGCGTCTTTCAGCCTTGCGGGTGCAGGCATTGAGCTCGGCGCGCAGTTCCTCGATCTGGGCTTCGATGGACATGAAAACCTCCTCTTCACGGTAAAGAAGAGGCATCGCCCGGCGGGGTGCGCGCCGGGTCAGGGACCCGCGAAAGCGGGCCGCGAAGCGGCGATGGGGGCAACGATTTTGCGCAGCAAAATGGTGGGGCCCCGTCGTCCTTGACGCGGTGCGCACCCCGCCGGATCATCGCCAGCCTTAGCGGTGGAAGTCCCTTCCCTCACGGCCAAATGCCCCGCGCCGAAGAGCGGCGCGGGGCGAGTGCGGCTCAGTCGCCGGGGTTCCAGATGATCGCATAGGCGTCCTCGTCATCCTGCCCCGCCGCGCGCCCGAGATTGGCGTAGAGCGGGCGACCGCCGAACAGTTCGGGATGCAGGATGGTGAGCCGGACATATTCGCGGCCCGAGACTTCGCCGGTGCGGATCCAGCCGCCGCCGATGTCGACGCCGCCAGCACGAACCTTATAGTCGGGCTGCTCGCCGACCTTGCCGCGATTGGGGGCGATCTGGATGTCGGTATTCACCGCGAGCGTCTGGAGCTTTCCGTTGAAGCCGCCGTCCGGATGGCGCTGGACATAACCGATTGCAGGCATTTTCTTTCTCCTCAAAGCGTCTGCCCGAACCCGTTCCGGGCGACGGAGATGCCAGCGAACGGCGAACCTCCGTCCCTTCCGAACCCTTGGGCCGGAGCGCAGCGAAGGACCGGAGCGTCGGGCCGATTTGGAGCGAAGCGGCCGCGAGGAGGCGGGCATCGCCCGCCGGGGAAATCGGTCCGGCGCGATGGTTTTGGAGGGGCGGTCGCCGTTCGAGGCCGATCCCCCGCGCGGTTCCGGGTGCGGTACGGACGAGGAGAAAGCCTGGCCCTGCCATGCGGAATCGGCGCCGCCGCGCGTCTGCAACGGAGGGGCATGCGCGTTCGAGCGTACTGAAAACATCCCCCTAGGGCGAGAGACGATGACGATAGCGAGAGAGATCAGGGCGCTGGTACGCCGCCTCGGCGGCACCTCGATCTGCGACAATTGTCTGACCGACCGGCTCCGCCTGTCGGTTCCGAGCCAAGCGAATGCTGTCACGCGGTCGCTCGCCGCCGAGGCCGGTTATGAGCGGCGGCGGGACGTGTGCGGGCAGTGCGGGAAGCTGCGGACGATCGTCCGCAGCTGCTCCGGTACGGACTAGGTCTTGGCGCCACGCTTTGCGGCAGGCTTGGCCGCCGGCTTGCGGCCGCCGCCGCGTCCCTTGGTCCCGAGACCGATTTCCTTGGCGAGCGCGCGGCGCTTTTCGGCATAGTTGGGCGCGACCATCGGGTAATCCTTGGGGAGGTTCCACTTGGCGCGATAGTCGTCGGGGGTCATTCCATAATGCGTCATCAAGTGACGGCGGAGCATCTTCAGTTTTTTGCCGTCCTCGAGACATACGATATAGTCTGGCTTGATCGAAGCGCGCACCGAAACGGCGGGTTTGAGTTCCTCTGGCGGCGCTTCGGCGGGACCGCCAAGTCCTGTGAGCGCGCCATGAACACGGCCGATAAGATCGGGCAGGTCGGCCATCGCAACACTATTGTTCGATACATGCGCCGCAACAATATCGGCGGTCAGCGTCAGCAGCATATCCTGGGTTTCGTCGGCCATCGCGCATCTCCTTCGCGCGCTTCTCTAGAGACAAATCCGGATCGGACCAAATATTATCTGATCCGGAAATGAACCGCGCCGCGCGCCCGCATGGCGGCGCGTGGCGCGGCGATTTTTTTCCAGCCAGTCGAGGGGCGGCGCACCGCGCCGCCCCTCGCCGTCAGGCGGCTTCGCGCTGCGGCTCGGCCTCGACCGGCGCCAGTTCGCGATGCGCGGCGACACTTCCGACCCCGCCGCGCGCCGTATAGGCGGCGGGCGGGAACGCCATCCAGCGCGGCAACCAGTGGGCGATCTTGGCGCGCCCGTTCGTGCCGCCCAGATGGTCGCGAATGATCGCTTTCAACGTCGCGCCCTTCTCCTTGGCGTTGGCGGCGGCGACCTCGGCGCCCGCAACCTCGGCAACGATGGCGGTCAGCACCTCCTTGTCGCGAAGGCCTTCGAACAGCGCGTCGTCGGCGTCCCACCATTTGTCCATCTCGACGCCGATCTGGAGCCCCACCGCCTCGACGATGGCGCTCCCCGCGCTCATCGTCTCGCCGACGACAACCGCGATCACGTCCATGACGGCGCGGTCGGGAAGCTCGACGAGCCGCTGGAAGAGATGCGCAAGCGACAGCTCGCCCCCGCCGGTGACGGCGGGTTCATCGGGCGAGAAGCCGAGCAGGTCGAGCACCGCGCGGCGTTTCTCGTCGAAGACGGTTTCGGCGCGGCAGGTCTCGATGCTCTCGCGCACATCCGCGTCCTTGGCGGTCTGCGGCTCGACATCGACGCGCCAGAGCGGCGACCCTGCGATGGCGTGCGCGACCATGAGCCGGAGCGCGATGCCGGGTTCGCCGGTCAGCGTCGCGCGCACGGCGGCGTGGCGATGAAGATCGACATAGGCCGCGAGGCGCGACGTGAGTTCGGGGCGCGCCGCCTTGGGCGCGGTGTCGATGGCCTCGCCGCGTTCGAGCCGCGCCGCTTCCTTCGCGGTGACATAGCCGATGTGAAAGCTCACCTCGCCCGTGTCGCGCACATCGATATAGACGCGCCCGCCCTTACGCTTGGGTGCCTTGCGATAGTCCCAAGCCGAGAAATATTCGCCGCGCGGGACGATGACCACGTCGGACCAGCCCTCGTCGAGAAAGGCCTCGCGCCGCGTATCGATTTCGGCGTTCTGCAGCGTCCAGAAGGCGTCGCTGTCGGCAAAATAGCGGTCGCTTCCGAACAGGTCGGCAACGATCGCGAGGCCGCTTGCCTCGACATAGAACAGTGCCCGCTCGACCGCGATTTCGTCGCCGCCGAGCAGCCATGCCTTGAGCTGGTTGCCCTGCGGACAATAGGCGTCGGGATCGTCGAACAGGGCGAGCCAGGCGCGCTGCTGGCCCTTGGTCGCAAGCGTCAGCTGCTGCACCGTCGCATAGCGGATTTCGTCTCTTTGGTAGAGGCTGCGGATGCGCGGAAGCAAATTGCCGAGCGCGAGGATGCGCTTCACGCCGAGTTCGGGCAGCCCGAAGGTTTCGGCGATGTCGGCGATGCTGCGGCCTTCGCGCACCAGCCGCGCGAAGCTTTCCCACTGCACGACTTCATGGGCGTCGCGGCGCGCGACATTCTCGATCAGCGAGGCTTCGAGCGCGGCGGCATCGTCGCCTTCTTCGAGGATCGCGCAGGGGAGCGGATCGGCCTCGCCGCGCTCCCCGGCAACGATGGTCGCGGCGGTGAAGCGCCGCGCGCCCGCGACGATTTCGAAGCCATCCGCGCCCGCCGGGCGCACGATCAGCGGGACGAGGACGCCGCGCGCGCGGACGGTCGGCAGGATATCGGCGACATCGGGCGCCTTCTTGCCGTGGCGCATATTGGTCTTGCTGACGATCAGCTTGCCAAGGTCGATAAAGTCGAGTTTCATGTGTCTACCTTTCTTCAGGGAAGGTGCCGGTCCGTCGGAATTTCGCGATTGGGACGGACCGGCTTCGAGTTCAGCGGCGAACGGCCGCCAGCGTCATCCATCCAGCGATGGAAGGTCGTCGTTCGCCGCATTGGCCATGCGGCGAAGCAGGGTTTCGGCGGCGATGATCGACCCCGCGCGGCGCGCGAGGATCGCCCATTTCGAGAGCGGCGCGCGCCCGGTGAAAGCGAGGTCGCGCTCGATGCCGAGACCGAAGGGAAGCCGCACCGAGGCGAGTTCCGAAAGGCTGAACGAACCGAGTTCGGGGCAGCCGAAGCCAAGGTCGGCGAGGCCGAACAATGTGTCGCCGTCTTCGCCGAGTTCGGTCGCGAGCCATGTCGCGGCGCCGACCGGATTGAAAAATTTGACGAGCGGGACGAAGTCGGGCTCGTCTGCCCCTGCCATGACGGCGGCGCGGCGGGCTTCGTCATTGGCGCGAAGCGCGGTGCAAATTTCAAGGGTCAGGAGGATCATGCCGCCAGCCTCCCGGCTTGCGCCCCCTTCTCGGAGGCTCCCTCCGGCGCCTCCATCCGGGCAAGCAACCAGTCGGCGGCCTTGCTCGCAAGGCTGGCGGCGCGGAAGATGGCGCGATTATCTTCGCGGAGCACCTCCAGCCACGAGCCGATATAGTCGGCATGACGCACGGTCGGCTCGATCCCGAGCGAGGCGCAAAGGAAGGCGCTGCCCATTTCGGCGACCAGTTCCTCGCGCGCATAATCTTTCGAGCCGAACGGGTTCAGGAGCTTGCGATCCAGCCGCGAGGCGTGGCCGGTCGCATGGGTCAGTTCATGCAGCGCGGTGCGATAGAAATTGATCTGCTCGAAGAAAGCGGGCTGCGGAGGCACCTGCACATAATCGTGGGCGGGCACATAAAAGGCCTTGTCGCCGCCGACCCGAAATTCGACGCCCGATTCGGCGATCACCGCCTCGGCGACTGGGACGATTTCGCGCTCGGGCAGCGGGGCCGGATCGATCCCGATCCCGACGCGAAGCCCTTCACACTGCGCGACATTGAAGACGGTAAAGCTTTTGAGGAACGGCACCGCCCGAGCCGCATCGCCATCCTGCGCCGCCCGCTCGGCCTCGCCCTTCGGAATGAAGCGATCAGCGTAGACGACACTCGTCCCGCGCTCGCCCTTGCGAACATTGCCGCCCGCCTCCAGCGCCTGCCGGAAGGTCAGCCACCCCTGCGAGGGATACCCCGCCTCGATGACCGCGCCCCACAGGATCAGGATATTGACGCCAGAGTAGTTCCGTCCCGTCACGGCATTGCGCGGCAGCGCGGCCGATGCGCCGCCGCCCGCCCCATGCGCGGCTTTCCACGGCTGCACCCAAGGCAAGCGCCCGGCTTCCAGTTCGGCGATGATCTTGTTCGTGACCGCATCATAGAGCGATGCGCGCGGCGCGTTCGTTGCTTCTGGACGGCGGCTCGGCCTTGCACGGCGTTTCGGTTGGACAGACATATTTCCTCCATTCCCGCCCCAAATCCCACAGGCCTCCCGGCGGAGCGGGGATGGGCGGCGAGATGCGACCTGCCGGGCGCGGCCATCGAGGCGGGCGGAACCGAAGGCCGCAGCGAAGCGGAGGAGCCGGCAAAGCCGACTTGCAGCCCGCCGGGCAGCGCCCAGAGGGGAGCGCCGGCCAGCAACGCGACTGTCGGAAGGCCGAACGAACACGCCGCCGCGCGGGGCGCGGCGTCACCTTAAGGGGTGTGGCGGGGTGTCCCCGCAGATGTGGTAGGTCGAGACCCGTGGGAACCATGGGGCCGAGCCTCAGGGGAAGACTTTCCTCTCATAGTGCCGAACGCTATTCCCAGAGGTCCATGCCCAAAAGAGTGGCGACCGGGCGGTGATGGGCCTTGTCCTTTTACCAGCCTGCGACCGACTGAACCTCAACCTCACACAGGTGATCGAGATAAGTCCTGGCGCGCCCGCGCAGGTGCCACACCGCGATCAGGACCTCTGGCCCGGCGCCAAGGGCTCGTTCAAATATCTTGTCAATATGATGTGGCCGCTCGTGCCGTTCACAGAAGAAAATGGCGGCACATGTCTCTGGCCCGGCAGCCACCGCGACGCGGGCATCACCGAAGCAGCCCCCTTAATCGCACCAAGCCTTAAGATGGGCGATGCGTTGATCTAGCTCGGCTCGACACTGCATGGCGCCGGTGCGAACCGCAGCGAACATCCGCTCGTGGGAATGATCGTCAGCTATCCTCGTTATTTTTCTGAACGACATAGACCGGCTGACCAAAGATTTTTTTTGCCAGCCCCAAGAGGTCATCCTTGACAATGGCATCCAAAATTTTGCGCTGATCGCTCGCATCACACGTTCCAAGGGAGTGATTAACCAATAACGACTTCATGCATCGGAATTGCTCTCCCGTGTTTGAAAGTGACGAAATCTTACTTCTGACAATAGCTGTCGCATCGTCTATTTCTGATTCTTCAATGACTCCCAAAGCAAGAGATGAAAAAATCCCATTAGCTTCTTTTTTGGCCTTTTCGAATTGCTTCACATCGGCATCGAAATTTGCTGAAATACGCGCCTTGCCTATCCCATCTCTTCTCCCGATGTCGGAAACGCTTCCGCCGGCAGACTGATAATAGCTGATCGAAAGATCGGTTCTCAAACGCTGGCTGAAGCGAGCCCGAGCGATTTCACCCAATATCGCAACGATCATCCGGTTCTTCATATTATCCGCGACATCGCTCTGAAAAAGAAAACGACGTGTTGCAGAAAGGTTCGGACCTGTAGGAACAAAATCGCACGCCTGCGCTATACTCGGGTCCGTCTGGGGTCGTTGAACCGCCGGCTGACGTGACACCTTTAAATCGCCGAAGTAACTTCGGATCAAGGTCTCGACTTCATCTGTAGGTAGATTACCAACAACGAGGATCGAACTCGCCTGCACGGAAGTAACATATCTTTTCAAAGCGACGACGTCCTGCGGACCGGCTGAGCGCCCTAGAAAGCTTTCGCAGCGGCGATCACCTCGATCTTCACCGTTAACATCCGCAAACAGGATTTCGTCTTTCGGTCTCCTTGACGTTAATATTGCCCGGATGAACTGAAACGCGGCTTCTGCATTTTCTCTCGCAACCATGACATCAAGTGCAGCATAGCCCTCCCCAATAATAGCGCTGGCCTGAAAGTTCCTATCCCGCGAGAATTGCTCGCTTGCCCATCGATCGGCACCAACAGGATGGAAATTTATGTCCGCGTATAAATTTCGCCGATGAGGAGATACGGAAAGAGATTGCCCCGGCCCAGTTGAAAAATCGAAGACGGCCAGGCGAACGGTCGGCGCCTGTCCGCCCTCTGATGATCGCACGAAAATAATTCTTGGTCCCCCGTGGATCTCAAATATTTCCGCGGCGCCATCTGCCTGTCTTGCAATACTGCGAACCTTCGCCGCTGGCACCGGCTCGGCAATGCTCGCAACATATGGAATTTTTCCAAGCGCTGGGGCTTCCCGCGGTAGCCCGACACGCAAAATGCCTTCAGCGCTTCGTAAGTCTTCTGCATCGCCTGAGCTTGCCGCCAGATAGAGCGCGCTTTCAGGCCCAAGGATTTCTCCCACGCGGTCATTAACGTCAGAAAGACTAACCGAAGTGAGTGCCGCAATTTTATTGTCATTCGACGCCATAGGCCGGAAGGATCGGCCTTCGGAAAAATCACTGGCGTATTCTGTCGAAAGGCTCGCCGACTCACTAACGACAAGCGTCGCATAAAGCCGAGCCTTTTGCCGGGCTCGTTCGAACTCATTGGCACCGAAACCATAAAGGCGGAGCTGCGCCAGCGCGGTTATAGTTGCTTCCAAATCCTTGATAGCCGCGTCAGAAGACGTTGCATCGATGTTAGCGACAACACCCGCAGCGTGATAATTCAGATCGTACTCAATGGGATCATAATATGTAATGCTGGATTTAGTCGCACCGCTGTAGTTCAGATAGCTGCTACGGTTCAACATCGCCTCTTTTATGATGGCCGTGATCGCCCATGATCGAAGAGAATCTGAATCGATTTCACCGACATCCGGGATAAGATTTACAAGTTGCCACTGCGGAGTTGGGGCGATGTTCGGGTCGATATTTAAAACCCTTGGATGATCGGAAAAATGCAACGGGAAATCAGGTTCGACGAGGTGAACCAGAGGCTTTGGCAATGATCCAAATCGCTTTTCGATTTCCACTCGTGTTCGATTCACGTCGACCGCTCCCGCGACGATCAGCATCATGCGATCAGGACGATACCAACGATTATGGAAAGCTCTGACGTCTTCGGGTCGACCGTTTATTGTCCGTTCCCGCGAAGCCAAAACCCTTTCGAAATATTGACTGCCAAAAATCTGCCGAGCTACTTCGCGGTTTCGGTTGGTCACTTCGTTGGGCAGACCACTCATTTCTCGGAGGACTGGATTTCGTTCAGCAGCAATCGTTTCATCGGTCAGACGAACCGATGCCATTCGGTAAATCTCATCGATTGCGCGATCCAGATCTTCTGGATTTTTCGATTGAAATCGCAATGTGTAATGCGCGTGAGTGGACGATGTTTGAGCTGTGAAGCTTGGTGAAGCGCGTTCAAGAAACCGCAGCGTATCTCGCCTAGTCACACCTTCCGGAGGCGCTGCGACGGCGTGCTCTACCCAATGAGCGAAGCCGGCCTCATTCACATCCTCCGAGTTCGTTCCCGCACGAACGACCAATTTAATTGTAACTTCTTGACCGTCGCCCTTCGTCCGCTCGACGACATATTGAAACCCGTTGGCGAGTAGCCCAACACGTCTTTCATTAGAGATCTCCTGCGCCGTATCCCCTTCAGCCTTTCGAGCATCTTTGTACGCTACTGCGGCCTGCAAAGGTGTGAGTGCGGACAGAAGCATCGCTAGAAAGAAGCGCTTCATCATAATCTCCAACGGGTGTTTTCGGAATCGGTCCTCAGGAAATGCGCTAAGGAGAGAGGGAGAGGGACTCCCTCTCTCCGTTATCTCGCATCAGAAACTGACCGTCATTCCGGCACGCAACGTCCGACCTCCGGTGTAACCCTCAGCGTAGCGATAGCCAGCGTCGGGACCAAATTGGTTTGAAAAGGACACCTTGGCATAACCTGTGCCATGCAGCAGATCAGCACCTTCGAGAAACAAGCGCAGGTCGGACCCGAGCAATTTGGTTTCAAACTGGACTCGCGCATCCAGAGTTGAAATCGCATTCGTGAAATCACCTCGGGCAACTCCAGCGCCTGTCTGACGACCCTGCCATGTGTAAGTCAAATTGGCGTCAAGCCTTCCCTTAGTGTATCGCGCAGATACAGTACCCGAAAATTTCGGATTACTTGGGTATCGGAGATCATCTATTACTACACTATTTGTCGGAGAAAGAGCATAAAAGAATGTAGAAGTAATTCTACTTTTTGTATACACTGCGTTAGCATATATACGAAAATCTTTCAACGCCTCACCAAGGAAATCAAGGCGGCGCTCCACCGAAGCCTCTAGCCCCCATATCCATGATTTATATTTTGAATTTTCAGGTTTTTCGAATCTCACATAGATATTTGGATCGTCATATCGAGGATCATTCGGCAAAATATCTGACAGAACTTCTTCACTTACT
This sequence comes from Sphingopyxis sp. YR583, assembly GCF_900108295.1. Lineage (NCBI taxonomy): Bacteria > Pseudomonadati > Pseudomonadota > Alphaproteobacteria > Sphingomonadales > Sphingopyxidaceae > Sphingopyxis > Sphingopyxis sp. YR583. The sequence goes on from NZ_FNWK01000001.1 coordinate 567,729, forward strand.
ATGAAAGGATTTGAAAAAATCGAATTTTTCGTCGGCTTATAAAACGCCCCAATTTTTACCGCACCAACGTTATCGAAATACCATTCAAGAGATATATCAAAATTTTGGGTGGTAGCAGATTTAAGATCCGGATTTCCCTGAACAACCAGAAGATATGGCTGATTTCCATTCGGGCCATATATTGGTTGCTGAAGTAGAGTAGATTGTATCTGACTATTCAGTAAATCTATTCTTGGGCGAGCGATTGATGTGTAATATCCAAAGCGCGCTACAACATTCTCCATGGGCCGGAAATTTATCATTAGGCGTGGAAGGATATTGGTCGTCGAGGCGCTCAGCGTCTCGAGCCTACGGTTTGCTTCCGTAAACGCAATATCTTCGATGCCAGACTCGTCAAATATGTCTGCGCCGTACAAACTGGTTGAAGAGGTATTGAAGCGCTCAAGACGAAATCCGCCGATAACATCGAATTTTCCTAGTTGCATGGCCGACTGCAGATAGGCCGCTAGGTTTTGCTCACTCGTCCCGTCCTCAAGCGTCCGTGGATCAATGATCGATGACCTTTTGTTGAGTCCGGTTGCACTGCCACCTTGGTACAACTTCAGGAAGTGCGCCTTTGCACTGGCAACATCCAGTTGACGAAAATTACCATACCGTGGATTAACCTCACCGTCATCGAGTTCAATTCCAAGACTTGAAAGTGGGACAAATCCAATCCAACGTGTTGATTCCAAAGTATCGAAAGAATTGGAAGAATCCTCGTAAAATGCGCCGACCTGAATGTATTGCAGCGCACTCCCATCGAATTCGCGCTTGACGTCGCCTGCGATCATCACTCGCTCATTCTTGCCGGCAGAAGCATTGAACTGAGTCGCAAAATGGTTAATAGATTGAAAATTATTTAAAAGGTTAAAGCCTTCTTCAGTGAGGCCCGGCCCGTCGACGGCATTGAGCGAAGCTGGTGCAAACGCCGAGACGATCCTGCCGGCAATCCGATTACCCGAGATGGTGGGCAATAGCATGTCAGGAGAAAAAGATAATGACAGCGATTGATTGCTGATACCCGCGGCGTAAGGAATCTTTCTTTCACCCTTTGTATATCCCCCACGATATTTTATCTGCCAAGAATCGACATTGGTTTCACCCTTGAAATTGAGGACTAATGTTTCGGATGAACGCTTAGAGAAGCCAACCGACCGGGCGACACTGCCAGTAAGGCGTCCGTCGGCGCCTTGCCATACAGCAGCATACCGCTGCTCGCCGTTGAGCTCGTCAACCGGCAACAGTTCATAGCCGGAATTTGTTACGAAAATTCCGTTTGTGCCTGCCGTATCTGTTTTCGCTCTACTATAGAATAAATCGAGATTTAGCAGCGTGTGTGACCCGATATCCCACGCGGCTGCGGCATTCAGAGAGAGATTTTTGATCCTATTCTCGCTGCTACCCACACCCAAAGTGCTCGCGTAGAAGGTAGTCGCCGAGGCATCATACGGCTGCGTCCGCCTAGGATCGATGAAATCGAAAGATTGGGCAGGCTCGTTATTGTCGTCGCGTAGAGGCAAATACTCAAGGAGAACGCTGGACGGGCTAACTGAATAGCTACGAAGCGTTTTGTCACGATATTGCGCCGAGACGCTGATGCCGAAATTTTTGTCGGCCCCAAAGCGCACTGATGCGGTCCCTGACATCGATGTATCTTCAACGAACTCCTTGCCCGAACGCGCGTGATCAAGGGAAACACTGACGTAGGTCGGCGGACGATCAAGCGGCGTTTTTGTCTCGATTTCCACGAGGCCGCCGGTTCCCGAGCCATCTTGGCTCGGAAGCAGCGTCTTGTTGATCGTGATCTTGGATACCGAGTCGGCGAGAATATTGTCTAAAGAAGGCGAACGCCCCAAGCCGCCACCCTCGGGGAGACGCACGCCGTTGAAGGTTACCGTGTTAAAATCCGGAGCGAGTCCACGGACAATGACATTGGCGCCCTCACCCGTATCGCCGTTCGGGATGAAGGCTACCCCTGACGCACGCCGAAGGGCATCGGAAATTGTTGTGCCGTCAAACTGACCCGTCAAGTCATCGGAAATGATCGTCGACGTATTTTCGCGCGCGCGCTCCTGATTGAGCGCCTGAGCCCGTGCCGACACTTGGCCGATGACCACGATCTCGGTCGTCGCGCCCGATCCCAGATAGATATCAGTCCGATTGGCAAGCCCACCTACAACCGACACGGTTTCCGTCTGCTCTGGGAAGCCCAAGTAGGTAATCCGCAGCGTCACCTCGCCGGTCGGCAGCCGCGCAAAGCGGAAGTCTCCGAGATCGCCCGTCGCCGTACTCTCGCCGGTTTCCACTACCTCGATCCGCGCGCCCTTGAGAGCAGCCCCTGTCCTGTAATCACGTACCGAGCCGACGAGTACACCCTGCCCTTGCCCGGCTCGCACCTGCTGCGCGCCACCGTTAGCGGCGCCGGAAGCGTTTCCCGCTTGCGTCACCCGTACCGCATTTGCGGACGTGAAGGTAAACTGGAGGCCCGACCCCGCGAGCAAGCGCTCAAGCGCTTCGCGAGCCGTCATGTCCCCCGACACCGGTTTGCTCATTCGCCCTTTTGTCATAGTGGTGGGTGCCGCGATCGAGATGCGTGCTTGGCGTCCAAGTTGGAGAAGCGCCTTGCTGAGCTGCTGTTCAGGAATATCGAAACGCTGCGTTGCGCCCTGCGCATATGCAGCCGGCGTTGTCGTTGCCACAGCGACAGCCGCCGTGCTGATTGCCGCCGCCAGACGCAAACGCCCACTTTTAAAGCCCGCTTTCCTCATCTCTTACCCCCCATTATTGTGTGGTCTGGTAGGAGTGACGTCTGACCCGCGCGCCCTACGTGGCCGCCCGAAACATTTTTGTAAGAAATTTGCCGCAGCTCATTCGGAGAGAGTTTCCTGATCGCGACCTTTGTTCACCTTGAGACCCAGAAGATCCGCCAGAGTTGCGAGCGCGCGCTCACGATCTTCCACCTGAAGCCGGATAGTCACTCGCTGATCTCCAAGCTTCGGATCGGCAAGTTTGACCTGCCGCGGAAAGAAGAGGTTGAGGTCTTCAACAACGCGCGAGATTGGGGCGTCCTCGTAATCGAGCGTGCGCGTGCGCCATTCGGCAATGCCTTCCGACGGGATAGCAGCGGCCAAGATCGGCGTCGATGGCGGAAGCGCGGCCGCGTTACCCAACGAGACGCGCTTACCAGCCGTGATCCGAGCGATCTCCTGCCCCTCACGTGGGCCTGACAGAGCCTTGATCGCAACGATTCCTTCAATAACCGCGACGTCAAGCAGCCCTTCACGATTTCGGACATTGAACGCCGTACCGACGGCGCGCACCTCATAATCTTCGGTCCGCACAAGGAAGGGCCGAGATTTGTCCTTGCGGACAAAAAAGACGGCTTCGCCCTCGCCCAGATCAACGATCCGCTCATGATGCTTATCGGCAAAGGCGAGCCTTGTAGCGACATTCGCTGTGATGACACTGCCATCTGGCATGGTCGTCGTGCGCTGCTCGCCCACAGCCGTCGCAATCTGGGTAGCGGTCGGCTCTGTACCAGGCCAAGCGAGGTAGATCGTGCCAGCACCGAGCATCAGAGCGACGCTGGCAGCGACCGGCAACCAACGCCTGGAAGCCCGCGCCGGGCTCCGCTGCGGTTTGACGGCTTCGGGATTAAGCGCGGCAAGCTCTCCCCATAGCTCGTGCATTGAGTTCAGTGCGGCCTGATTGACCGGGCTCTGACGCCATTCGTCATAGTCAGTGCGCTCCTCGACCGTCATTGGTCCACGACGAAGGGCAGCGAACCAATTCGCAGCTTCTTCCCTTACGTCGTCGTTGAACTTCATGATGCGTAAAAACTCCTTGGAACTGATTGACGCTCGAACACCGTGCTCCCCCTAGTCGCCATCGGGATCATTTTGGTCCAGTTCGGAAGATATGCGTTTCAGGGCGGTCGCCAGATGTCCCTCGGCAGTCCGCGAGCTGATGCCAAGTCGCTTGGCGATCTCCCCGTAACTCAGGCTTTCGAAGCGGTGAAGGAATAGCACCTCGCGCTGGCGGTCCGGAAGCCGTTCGATAATTGCCATCGTTCTGGCCAGACGATCAGAGGCAATGACCGAGCGCTCCGGGTCAGGGCTCGCGTCGATCGCCACAACGTCAAGATCGGACGTTTCCGAGATGATCGTCGAGCGAAATGCGCGGCGGCGGAGGCGATCGATAACGGTGTTGCGGGTGACTGCCATGACGAAGGCCGCGGCCGATTTAAGGGGACGCGATTGTTCGGCTTCCACGGATTTCATGAAAGCGTCCTGGACCACATCCTCGGCGTCCTCGTCGCCCCCTTTTCGGGCGAGCGACTGCACGAGCTTCCGCTTGTCGCGGTAAACGCCCTCAAGCGAATCGTCGCCGGATTTCGCTCTACTCCCCATGGTGTCATGATGGCGAAACAAAGAGTCGCGTCAACGCCGGCGACAACGCCCGCAAACAAAATACTCATTTGATTAGACATTTTCCGCCCCACCCACAAATCGCGCCCAATAGAAATCAAAATGGAGCGAAAGTCGGGCGCGTAGGACGTCACAGCGAGACGTCAGTTGCGAGGAGATCGCAGCAATAATGGTGGTTCACGCCAGACTTGGCCTTTGCTCAGAATTTCATCGATCGATCGCGTGGTGCGGCCTCAGCCTCGACAGCGACGCCGTGCGCAAGCCCGGTGAGCGCGGCGAATATGTCCCGGAAGCTGAAGGGATCGCGATCGCCAGCGCATTTGCCCCGAAGTTCAGCCGTTGACCTATGCTAGCTCAGCCAAAACCTCATCATTCCAGTCCGGCTCGCACGCCCGTCTCATGTCGGCCAACGCGCGCGACAACTCATTTCGTATTGTGGTCTCACCGACGCCAAATCGCTCCGCTACAGCGCTGCCGGAAACTTGCTCGTGCTGGCGAAGGTGGACAATTGCACGCCGGCGTTCGGGCATCGCGGCGATGGCGGCATCAATACGAGCGAGCGAGAGCCGCGCGTCAACGCTTCGCTCTGTCGCAACGGTTTCGTCAGCGATGTTGAACGCAGTCATGTCCCCATGATAGCCGATATCAACGATCTGAAGCCGACGCCCAATCGAATGGATGACCGAGCGTGCTACCGCGAACAGATAGTGCCTGGGATTTTTGATATGGGTTACGCTCTCAATGGCGAGCATCGATAAATAACATTGCTGGACGATGTCGTCGCTATCGTGGGCATGTCCCCGATGGCCCAGGAATCGGCGCAGGTCCGACTCGTGCGGCGTGACCTCGCGAAGCAACCATCGGCTGCGTTCGCCACGGCCATTTGAGGCCTGACCTCGACGGCATTTGCCGTCATGGCGATCCTCCACTGCGTACAAATCGCACGCATCGATCGAGCTTTCCGCAAAGTCCATCGCCTACCTCCCACGGGAAGAGACGTTTGGGTCGGACAGACTCCGGGCTGCCCCGGAATTTTTATGCATCGGCGGCCGCCAAGGGTCCCGTTTCCCTCGAAGCGACACTCAAATCGCCGGTGACGGGAAGCCGGGATCATGCCAGCGAACATATGCCGAAGAAAGGGCGGCGGTAGCCGCCCCCTCCCATCGTCACACCGCTTCGCGCTGCGGTTCGGCTTGGCCTCCAGCGCAGCCAGGCGGGCATAAGCGCTGACCGGGCCGACGCCGCCGCGCTCCGCAAAGACAGAGAGAAGCGAGGCCGGCTTGCAGCGCGCCGGCCACCGCCACGACGGCGGGAAGGCCCGACGATGACGTCGCTGCGCAGCAGCGGCCTTCCGGGGGGCGTTGCGGGGGCCAGGCCCCCGCAGAAGGGGTATGGCGAGACCCCCGGGGGCTCGCCGTCAGGGGAAGGCCTTCCCCTTCAGGACCGGCGTGAAGCCCTTCGGCCTAACGCGGCAGATGGCTGCGATAACCGCCGCCGCAGAAGGAGGCATCGTTCGCGAGCGCGCGAAGCATGATCGCCTGCCAGAAACCGACGCGATGCTGACGCTCGACCCGCTTGGCGCTGCGCTCGAGATAGGCACGGACGAGTTCGGGCGAGGCCGGGGTGCCCGCGGGGTCTTCCAGCTCGTCCTCGAACCGGCAGGCGAGCTCGCTCAACAGCTCGGTGATCTCGGCAGCGAGCGATGCGTCCATGTCGATCTGGCCGAACTGGTTCTTCATACGCAGGGCCAGTAAGGGATCGGTAACCGCGCCGCCGGTGAAGGCGAAGCGAAGCAGGTAGCTGCCGTTCGACCGGTGGGTCGCGGCATCGAGGAAAGCGACCTCGGGGATGCGATCCAGATAAGGGTGAAGAAAGGAGGTCTCGACCGTGGCACCGACCTTCGCAAGCTTGCTCTTGTTGCACGGCCCGCAGATCGCGGCGAGATTTATCGGAAAGACCGAATATTCCGCATATTCGGACTTGGGCAGATGATGGTCGAGTTCGACGGGACGGGTCCCCCCGCAGCTCGGACAGCGATTGCCGGCGACCGCGAGGAGCGCGGTCCGCAGCCATTCGAGGGGCTTGTCCTTATAGGTTGCCTTGTAGGCGCTCCGGAGCCAGTCTCCCTGCGCTCCTGCGAAGGCGGTCGACGCTTTGAGCCGGCAGGCGAGACCCCGCTTTTTGACGTAGAGAAGATAAAGGCGGCCAAGCTTGCGCATCTCGGCCTGCGAGAGTTTGTCGCCGAGCGTATCGCGGAGGATCGCGACGGGGCACCCCGCCTTCTCGATGGGATAGGTCAGCGAGTGCATCAGTCGCGCGCCTTGCCGCCGCCCTGCCCGTTTTTGCGCGCGAGCGCCGCGATCACATGCGCAAGCGCCTGACCCGAGAGGTCGGCGCCGAGAAAGGCCTCGACCTCTTCGACCGTCTCCGAACGCTTCACGAGACTGTCGAGGACGTCCCTATAATCGCCTGCGGTCGGATGATAGCCGAACACCTCGCGGGTCAGCGCGCCGACATTCTCGCCATAGGTTTCGATCTGCGGCGGCATGGCGATCGTCGGCTCGCGCCCCGACAGGATCAGGACCTGCGCCGCCAGCGCCTCCTGCACGACGACGGGTGAATGGGTCGCGACGATCGCATAGGCGTTCAGCCGCCCGAGCAGCCGCCGGATGGAGGACATGAGCGCCGCGAGCAGCGGCGGATGGAGATGGGTTTCGGGTTCGTCGATCAGCGCGAGGCCGTGCCGCTGCAGATTGGCGGTCAGCCCGGCAAGCTGGTGGAGTATGATCTTGTGCCCGCTCGACAGGCGGGCGAAGAGCGCCTTCGGATCCTCGCCCAGCAATCCTGCGAGGCGCATCTCGGAAAGTTCGTCGGCGGTGAGTTCGTCTTCCTTGTCGATCGGCGGCACGCCCACGTAGCGCATGAAGGATTGCTCGCGCAGCACCGGATCGAGGCTCCGGGCGAACAGCGGCATGCGATTGCGCTCGCGGATGCGCATGATATTTTCGGCAAAGGCGTCGGCCAGTTCCTCCTGGGTCACGAGACGCGGCGCCGCCATGCCGTCCGAGCCGAGCAGGCTGAGGTCGCGCAATCCGAGATAGATATATCGCCCGCGGCCCTCGCTATATTGCTGCTCGACCTCGGCCTCGGTCTCGGCATGGAGCCGTGGCGGTTCGAAACTGTCGAAGGGACTGTAGGAGACGGCGACGATGTTCGGGAAGGCGACGGGTTCGAGGATCATCCCGTCGACGGCGACATCGGTCCGCTCGGCCGGCGGCGCATAGGCGACGCGCGCGATCCGCGCGAGCAGGCTCGTCTTGCCGACGCCATTGGCCCCCACGAGCACCATGGCGCGGCGCGAAGGCCGCTGCAGCCCCTGCCCCGCGGCCACGGTTCCGACATCGAAATCGAAGACGAGCGGCGGATCGCCGGCCTGCGGCACGAAGGAGAAAGTGAAGTGGCGATCATCGGGCGGGCGGCCGCCCGCGCCGAACATCCGGTCGATTTCGTCGTAAAATTCCTCGGGGCGGACCTTCGAACGATAGAGCGACACCCGCAGGCCCTTTTCGGTCTCGAAGGCCCTGCGCAGATCCGGACTCGCTGTCAGGTCGTTGAGCGCCGGGCGCACCGACGAAGCGATGCCTAGGTCGAGCAGCCGCAGATAATAGTCGACATTGTTGCCGAGCGAGACATAGTCGTCTCCGAGCTGCCCGCCCGGCTGCTCGCCGTCGAAGAGCGGCGAACGCCCTTCTTCCTGACCGGCGCGCAAGATGCGAACCGACCCGATCTCCTCGACGCGGTCGCCCGTCTTGTACCAGAGGTCGAACAGGGTCTGGAAACCGAAATCGTTCCAATCGTCGCGAAGGAGAATGAGCGCTTCGTCCGCATCGACGCCATGCGGCCGGCGCACACCGCTCTGGACGAACAGCCTCGGGCTCATGGGTTGGGCTTCTCCGGCAGCGGCCAATCCAGTTTGACCGCATCGCTGGGAAGCCGGTCGGCATAACCCGCAATTTCCCAGGCGACGGGATGGACGAGCGGCGCCGCGAGCATGGATCTGCGCCGTCCCCGGTTCTGGCGGCGGGTGCGCTGGCCCGTCCTGTTGTCCCAGTGCCATTTTTCGGCATATTCGAACGGCCGCCAGCGAAGCGTCAGCGACTCGTGCCGCATCGCGCCGGGCGTCGGCTGGGATCCTGCTCCGCCCGAGCGCCAGAGAAGTTCGTCGAGCCGCGGGCGGTCGATGACGAGGCCGGCGCCGGCGGCTTCGGTGGCCATCCACTCGAGCGCATATTTCGAGAGGCCGCTTTCCTCCTCGGGATGCCCGCCGCCGACATCGCAATGATCGCCCGGGAACCAGAGCTGCGACACACTCTGCCCTGGCGAGGCCTGAAAGAGGTTGGTCCGGAAAAAGGCGCGACGTTCGTCGATCGCGACCGCGTGGCGGAAGATGGCGATATCCTCATTGACTCGCGTGAACGGGAGCGCAACGGGAGAGCCGACCCAGCCCACCGACGACACCGTATCCCATACGCCGACAAAATGCGGCCGGCAGGGAAGCGCGAGGCTGCGCTTGAAGCGTCGGGCCTGGTCGTAGCGCTCCTTGCGGATGTCATGATCGTCGCCGCGCAGGCTCCAGAGCATGCGGACAAGATAGGGAACCATCGCCTCGTTCCCCGGCATCGCCACGCCATAGAGGCGAAGGAGCGACGCGAGTGCACGCGCCGTATAGGCTCCGCGGCTGAACCCGAAGAGGTAGAGATGGTCGCCGGGGCGCCAGTGGTTCATGATGAACTTATAGGCCTCGGCGAGGTCGTCCTTGATGCCGTAGCCGAAGGCGAGCCCGGCTCCGCGCGCCGCCGCATTGCCGAGCGGCAGCGGATAGCCTGGCGCCGCCATGGTCCCGAGCCCGGGGTTATAGAAGATATGCTGGCGTGCCGGGTCCTTCAGCATCGCATAGGTCAGCTTTGCGACATTGGTGAGGTCCTTCGCCCATTCGTTCGAGGTGCCGTCGAGGCAAAGCACGATATTGCGTTCGGTCACAATCTATCCTCACACGGAAATACGGGTCAGATGATAGAGGTCGCCGGGGCCGAGTGCCTCGGTCGACTGGAGGTTCGACTGCCCCTCGAGTTCGGCGACGAGCGAGGCGCGCGGCACCTCGGTGCGATCCGCGGAATGGCCGTGGACGTCGGCCATCGTCGACATCAAAGTCCGGAGCCGCTCCGGATCATCATCCTGCGACGTCTTGCGCGCGAATTTCGCCCAGAGCGATTTGGGCGTGGCATTGAGACTGCCATGATGGCCGACCTTGTAGAGATCGACCTCGGCGAGGAGCGCCCGAACCCCCGCCATCTTGACGTCCTCGAGCGCAAAACGCCAGTTCTCGCCCTGCGCGTCTCCGGGAAAAAGCAGGAGCTTGCTGCCGATCCGGAAGAGGAGAATGAGGCTCGTGTTGTTCATCGCCTTGTCGAGCGTGCGCACGATGCTCAGCATCTGCCGCCCGCGCATCTCGCGAAGGCGCCGCACGAACCAGCGCGTATCGACCGGAAACTCGCCGGCCTTGCGCGCCACGACATGCGCGGGAAAGAGCGGCTCGACCTTGCCTCCCCCGACCCCCGGCACGGCGGCGGCGGCATGGGCTGCAAGATGCCAATATTCGCCGGGGTCGCGCGCCCGCTGCTTGCGAACGCGCGCATCCTGTTCGACGGTCGGGGGGCCGAGCACATGAACCTCGGCGCCGAGGAAGTCCGACAGGCCGGTGGGCTTGTCCGCGTGCAGATATTCGGCCTGGCCCGCGCGTCCCATGGCGATGAGATTCTCGACCGCCGAGCGGTTCGAGATATTGTCGTCGCCGATGAAGTCGATCTGTTCCTTGAGACGCTGGCCGATGCTGCGCATATATTGATGGTTGCGCCGCGCTTCGGCGACATAGCTTTCCGCGACGCCCTGCATGGCGGCGAGCGAGCGGACCGCGCCCATCATGTGCCGCGTCCCGGGTTCTGCGGCGAGCGCCGCCGGTCCCTCGGCGTCGACCGCGAGATCGGGATCCTCGGTCCATGGCTGGACGACAAGAGCGGGCGTGAGCGCAGCGATCACGGCGCCGGGCCCGCCGGTGCGCGTCGTGGCAAATCCCGCGATATGGTCCTTGTGGCGGTGGGTCGCGACGACGGCGAGGCGATCTTCGCCGACCCGTTCCCGGATATTCTCGGCGACCCGCAGGAGATGATCCTTTCCCGCGCCCGGCGGCAGCTTGGTCGAGCCGAAGTCGATCAGGACGTGGCGATCGCGGCCGGACCGGTAGCGGACGCTCATCAGGAAGCAGTCGCCGAACCCCATCTGGTAGGAGCGGATTTGAACCTCGATCGGATCAGGCACGGCTCAGTCCCTTCTCTTTGAGCTCGACGGGGCTTTCATGCGCCGATCGCATCATCGCGCGGGTCGCGTGCATGGCGGCAAAGCGCCCCCTCGCCTCTTCGGCGACGTCGAGCAGGCCGCGATCCCAAAGGTGGCGGATGCGCCTTGCCTGCCAGTCGCGCTCGGCAGCGGTGCGGGTCAGATGGTGCGCGATCTGATATTTGACCTGGCCATATTCATCGAAGATGATCGTCCCGCCCGCCAGGATCGTGATCGCCTTCCAGTGCGGAATATCGGACGGAACCGGGATCTGGTAGTCGGCGCTGAGCTCGCCCGCGGTCGCGGTGAGACGCTGCACATATTCGACGATCGTCTCGCGCAGCATGAAACCGTCGGGTGCGATGCGAAAGCTCGGGCGAACCGACTGAACCTCGATATAGCCGACACGGCCGATATCGAGCGGCACCCGGTTTTCCCAGATGAAGCGGAACACCTCCTCGCGATCGCGAAGCATCGAATCGAAATGGGTCTGGCTGTGCACGAAGCGGCGATCGCAGCGCAGCCAGGTCCCGTCGTCGCTCGCATCGCCCGATGGCCGGATGCCATAGGCGCGAAAATTCTCGAGCAGCGCGGCGCGATATCCGTGCCGGTCGTCCGGAACCACTTCGCGGTCGACGGTAAGCAGCGCCGAGAGATAATCGCCAAAACTGAGATCGACCGGCGGACAATAATCGATCGCGCGAATGGCCATCGTCAAAAGATGATCGGCCGCGCGCGCGCCTTCCTCCACGACGATCCGCAAATCCTTCTTGCCGTCGTGAACCGGGCCGATGCGCGACAGCCGCTCGATCCAGATCGAGAGAAAGGCGCCGAGCATCGCGGCGACGATCAGTTCGCCGCGGCTATGTTCTTCCTGGAACTCGGGATCGCCAAGATAATCCCGGCCTTTCTCGAGCGTGATCGATCGCCGGAGCGCCTGCCCGCGCAGACCCGTGAGCGCGCTTCCCATCTGCTTGGCGAGTCCGAACAGCGCCGACTCCTTGAGGGCGTCCTCGGTCAGCCATTCGGGATCGATGAGATTGGTATCGCTTCGGCCGGCGAGCAGCCGCCCGATTGTCTCGGGAAGCGAGAAGACCGAGAGCAGCGCGACGACGTCGGCGAAGCCCTCGTGGAAAGCGGCCTGGTCGGGAAGCGAAGGCTCCATGAAGCCCGCGCGCAGGCCGTCGAGAACGGCATGGGTCGTCTCATGGGCGACGATGTCGTGCGAGAGGCAGGTATAGACGGTTTCGCGTCCGCCATCCTCGGCGGCGGCCGTGAAATAACCGAAGAAGAGCCCGCGGTCCTCGCGCGAATAAAATGCATTGGCGTCGGCAAAGGCGTGCGGCGCGATGTGGAGCTGATGGCCCGCGCTGCCCCAGGGGATGCGGCGCCCGAGCGCGAACTCGAAGCGGGCAAGGATGCGCATTGCGATCGCATAGGCATTTTGTGCATGAAAGCCGGGATTGCCGATGAGCTCATCGTCGCTTGCGAAAAGGAAGGGATCGTCTTCCTCGACGAGCGCGGAGGCGAGATCGAGAGGGGCGTAGAGCATGTTGGCGGTGGCGTCATAGTCGATGACGCTCACCCTGTAGCCGGTCGGCCCGGGCAGCAGTTCCTCGGTCGGGATTTCGATACGCGCGCGCACGAGCGCACCATCGACCCTTACCGCCGGATCCTGCGCCAATATCGTGAGCCGCCGCACTGCCTTGAGGCTGTGCCGCCTTTCCTGTGCCGTGACCATCGAGCCCCCCTCCCGCCGATCCTAGGAGTATAAATGCTTATGGCAATCGCGCAGAGATATCGTCTCCGGATCGGAGTGAGACGGAGAGGCTAGCGGACGCGGGCGAGCGGCGCCGCCTCACCGAACGTCTCGACCGTCCAGGGCGCGCCGCTTCCCGCCTTCTTCCGTGCGCGCACCAGGCCCATCGCCGGCTTTATCGTCGTAAAGCGCTTGGCGACGAGCTCGACGGTCTTCTGCACCATCCGGTCGAGCGGTGGCGGCGCCAGCGCCTTGAGATTCGCGCTCGCATAGGCGTGCGGCGTATAGGCCGAGATACGCGTGACGTCGCTGGCGGCAGGCAGGCTGACATTGCCGTTGCGGAACGGCGCGACGAGCGCGACCGGCTCGGGCGCGAGCATGTCGCTCCAGACACCCGGATGCTCGCCCGTGTGCGAGCCATGATGCGGCACCTTGAAGAGGCCCGCGCGGGCCTGCGGGCGGCCCGTCGAGGCGAGGACGGCGCTCCAGCCGGTCAGCGGATCCTGTTCCTCCTCGAGGTCTCCGCCGAGCAGGATCGCGTCGTCGCCGATCGACAGATGCACCGCGACCGACAGGTCGTTACGAAGGCGCCTGGTTGCCACCCTCCGCGTTTCGCCCTCGCTGGGCATCTGCGCCGCCGCCCAGAGGAGAAAATTGTCGGTCTCATAATCGCAGGGTGCGAGCGTCCAGATCTCGACCGGTTCGCCATGCGACATCGGAAGGCTCGATGGATCGTAAATGCGGCGGTCGGCCGTCGCGGTGAGGATCGACGTGCGTTCGGTCGTTTTCAGCACCGTCAGCAATCTGCGGATTTCCCGCACGCCGGCACGGACGCACTGCGTCAGGGGCGCATCGTGAGTCGCGACATAGGCGGCGAAATCCTTGTCGATAAAGGCCTTCGACATGGCGATCCGCGCATTGGCGCAGTGGGTCGCGAGATCGGCCATCCCGCGGATATGGTCGTCGTCCCAGTGCGACACGACGATGAGGAAGACCGAGGCGGGATCGACGCCGATGTCCGAGAAATAGCGCAGCGCGGCGGGCGCGGGATCGTCGCCGTGCGTGCAGCTGTCGATCGCGATCCACTGCCCGTCGCCGATATGGACGAGGGCCGTCTCGCCGAAGCCGGGACCGATGATGGTGACTTCGATCTCGTCGGGGTCCGGCGGCCGGTTATAGTCTTCAGTCGGCGGTAAAAGCGGCAGCAAGTGCCTCACCTTCGCTGCGCGCCGCGGCGAGATCCTCCGAATACCAGGCCGGAAGGCGCCGGAAGGTGATCGAGGAGACACGCTCCATGCGACCATGATTGAAGCGGCGGTAGCCGATCATCCACTGGAAGATGCCGCCCGGACGCAAGAGATCGCGATCGTTGGCGCTCACTTCGCGCAGGTCGAAGGTGACCTCGCGCAAATCCGCCTTGCTGTCGAGAAGGTCGTGAAGGCGCGCGGTGAACTCGCCCGCTTTCTCGTCGACGTCGATCACGGCGCCTTCCCAGGATTGCAGCACGTCGAGTTTCGACGAGACGTCGAGCTGCTCGAGACGCGCGCGCTCGAGGGGCGGCATCGGGAGAAGGACAGGATCGAAAATCCGCATGCCGTCCGACTGAACCTCGTCGTGCGGCAAGTCCGCCGGCACCGCGAGTGCGGCGAGCGGCGCGTCGCCATAGAGACGAAATACCTCTTCATACTGGACGACGAAGTTGCGCCGCGGGGCTTTCTCCCCCGCCGGCACGGGAAGATAGAGAAGCTCGTCGAAGTCGAGCCAGTCGATGCCGCGATCGGGCGCGCTCAATGGCGCCAGCGCGGTATTTTCCCGCAGGCTTTCAGACAGCATCGGCGAGGTCCCGCATCTGGTGGACGAGGGCGCGCGAATGATCCATCACCCGGTCCCACAGATCGTTCACGAGATGATAGGCCTCGGCACCGCTTTGCGGATGCGCCGCGTCGCCGAGGCGGAAATGATTGTTCACATTGATGAGGCCGTGCAGCGCCTGGTCCTGGATTTCGAAAGACACGCGCGTGTAGCTCCAGCGGTCGTCGCCGCCGCCGCCGCCGCGGCGCTCCATGACGACGGAGCGCAGTCCCCCGCGCCGTTCGGCGCCATCGTCGTGCGGCACGAAATCGCCCCAGGGCTCCTTGGGCGCGAGCCGGTCGCCGAGACGATGCCAGCTCGCCTCGTCATTGCCGACGAGCATCTCGTTGTAATTGATGCCGATGGCGTGAACCGGCGTATGGCGCAGCACGGCGAAGCAGGTTGCCGGAAAATCCTTGGCGCGCACGAAGGGCTCGTCGCCGACGACGAGCATGAAGCGCTGTTCCTCGACGAGAAGCTTCATCGACCCGAGCTTGATCGACGTGACCGTCGGCGACATGATTTCGATGCCGTCCTGGCTGGCTTCCTTCGCCTCGACCGGTCCGATGACATTGTTCGCGGCGAGCCAGTCGGGCGAGAAGATCAGCGGATTGAATCGTCCGAGCAGTACCGTCGAAACGTTTCTGTCGCGAAGTTCGGCCACGAAATATTCCCCAATCCGGCGCGGGCGTGCCGCAAAGCTTGCAGGATTGCAAGTTATGCGTCGAACGCCGGGACCGTTTTGAACCAAGATTGTTACGAATTTGGGCCTGACCGTGCCGATTTCAACCGGACCGACCCTATCGTATCGCCCTGTCCGATCGGCCGCGGCGCTGCCGCGGCGGCGGCGCACGCCGGCCTGCGGCACCCTACCCCGCCAGCGATAGTCGTCCGAACGGGCCTTGGCGCGGGTCAAACCGCGCGCACCCGTTTGGCCCAATTGGCCTGCGAGCGATAGCGCACGAACTCGACCTTCTGACCGACCGGCGGCCACGAGCCTTCGGGCGTGAACGCGGGCGGATTGAAATATATCTCGGCGCCGCCGGAAACGGGCGCGATCGTGCCGAAAACGATATTCGCGGTGACTTTGCCGCTCTCCCAGACAAATTGCGCCATGGCCGGTCACCCTTTCGCTTTGGCGGAGCCGTCGGCGCCCGCCTTGCCGCCATCGGCCGGAGGGCAGCCTTTGCCGCCGCCGATGAAGGGAAGCGAAAAATCGGCGGGGCCATATGGGGTCAGCGCTGTGACGGCGACCGAACTGCTGCCCGACACCGGAAAATCCGCCTTGTCGATTTCGACGAGAAGCCCCTCCATACCGGCGAGCACCGAGAGCTTGTCGCCCGAGATGATCCTGCCGCCGACGATCACCTTGTCGGCGCGCCAGATATTGGGTCCGCGAAGCTGGACCGCGACAGCGCTCGCACATGCCGGCAAGGCGGCCGGTTCGACCGTCCGGATCTGCGGGACCTTGAGACTGCCTCCCCCCAATATCTGGTTGGTGAGCTGCTCGAAGTCGGCGGACGACGGCGCCAGCGGCACGCGCACCCGGCGCTCGACCGGCGTGACCGCTGCCTTCCCCTCATTGCCGGTCCAGGCGGGCGCCCAGGTCGAGGCGACGCGCAAGGTGAGATAGGGCCACCAGCCCGGTACGACGAGATCGGCCGTCAGCTCCTGCGGCCGCAGCCCCTGCGCAAAATCGATCCGCTTCCTTTCGGTATCGAGCGTCGCGCGCGGCCCCATCATCCAGCCGAAGCCCGGGAGAGACGCCGCGCCGGACTGCGCCCCGTCGCGCCCGGCCGGCCAGCCCGCGTCGGCGAAGGCGACGACGAGCGGCACACGTTCGAGCGCGTCGGCCCGGCCTGCCGCGCTCCGCGAAAAACCGAACGCCCCGTCGCCGCCGATGCCCTTGCCGGGCGCCTGCGCCGCGATCGACGCCGCAAGCGCGATGGATTCGGCGGCGCGGGCTTCGGTCGAGACGGTCTGGACCTGCTGCTTCGGGCCGAGCTGATAGACGCCGACCGTGCCATAAGCGAGGCGATCGAGAAAGGCGCCGGGGGGCTGCGCAGCGAAGAAAGCCGGCTGAGCGGCGCGCGCGCACTGCACGCGCGCAAGGTCGCGCGCCTTGCGCATCACGGCGCGCGCCTGGTCGAGAAGCGCGGGGTCGACCGGCCCGATCGGGCTGAAATATATGGGGCCCGCCTTGGCGGAATCGATGCGCGCTGCGGCATCGAGCGAGCGGATGCCGATTTGCGCACGCTGCTCGACGAGCGGCGCGATCGACAGGATCCGCTCGGCGGCCGCAGCGATCGTCACGGTCGCACCCGGCGAGAGGCCGGGGCCGGGATAGTCGAGACTTTCGGGCGCGAGACTGCAACCCGGTTCGAACAGCGTCATGGTCTCGGCGGCAAGGAAGCGCGCGAAGTCCGTCTTGATGAAGGAATCGGCCCGGAGCGGAAGCTTGCCGAGCTCGCCGACCGAGATCGAGCCCTGGCGGCTCGCGCCGGCGATATTCGCGGGCAGACGGATCGGCGGGGCGGCGACCCATATGATCCGGCACCCCGGACGTACGGAGACCCCGTCGGTCGCGAGCCCCGCGCAGCCCGCCCCTGCGCCGCGCGAAAATTCGAAGGGAACGACGTCGACGACGCCGAGTTGCAGGAGCGCCTGGCTGAGGCTGCTCGGCTCATATCCCGCGAAATTGTCCTTTGCGTCGCGGAACGGCTGCGACATTTGCGGGCTGATATAGGACATCCAGTCGCGGTATAGCGCCTCGATCTCGGGGCTCGCGGGATCGACAACCGGCGCCTCGAGATCGAGGCGGAGCCGCCCGAAGCTCGCACGGCGCTGCTTGTCGGGCGGAAAGACGGTCGCCGTCATGTTGAGCCGGATGAGCGCCGAGCCGTCGCGGTCGTGCAGCTCGTCGAGGCTCGCGGCATTGCGCGCATTGTTGATGAGATCGCGATAGACGGCGCGGTCCTGAAACACATCGATCGGATTGGCTTTGACGTCGACGCCTTTCAGCGCTGTGAGCCCGGTGCCGCCCGTCGTGCCGAGACGGTCGGTCAGGGTCTTGAGCGCCGCCAGCAATTCGGTCACCGATGCGGTGGTGACGGGATTGACGGTGACCGTAGCGCCCTGGGCGCCCCCCGCACCCGGCGTCGGCACCGTCTGCGCCGCAAGCGCCGTTTTCAAAAGCTCGGCTTCGCGCTTCAGCTTGTCGAGCTGCATGCCCAGCGCGATCATGTCGAGCTGCTGCTGGATCTCGGCCTTTTCCTCGGTGCGCCGGTAGGCCGCGCCCGAGGCGGGATCGAACTTCAGCCCGACCGAAGCCGAGATGGCACGAATGACTTCGAGCTCGCGGACGATCTCGGGTCCGAATTCGGCGCTCTTCGAACCCTCGATCAGGGTCGCGAGATAATTGACCTCTTCGCGCCGCTCGTTGATCAGCGCCTCGCGCTTGTAAAGCTTGGGGCTCGATATCAGGATTTCGCCCGCGGCGGGATCGGCGGCATAGCTGACCGACGCGACCGACTGGCCATAAGGATTGGTACAGCCTGCAAGCGACGCGAGAGACACAGCCGCCATCAGCCGGCAACAAAAGTCGAGCTTCATGGTCCCACCCCTTCCCCGGACGGGGGTGTAATCACCGGCGAAGCCCGAAAACAGCAGAAGAGTCTCCGATCCGGATCGGCCTCCCGCGCCCTTCATTCGGGCTCGCTACACAGGAAGAAGATGGCGCCGGACGCCTCGCGCGCGCCGGCAAGCGGCGATGCGTCTCGCACAGGTCGCATCGGCCGCGAACTCCCGTCACGCCCCGCAACGTCGGCGAGATAGGCGCGCGTTTCGGCCGGTAGACGCGCACGCCCGGCCAGCACCGCGGCATAGCGCGCCGGGCCGGCATTATAGGCGGCGAACAGGCCGGGATATCCGAACCGCTCGTACATCAGCCGCAAATAGAGCGTCCCGGCCAATATATTGTCGCGCGGTGCATGGGGGTCGTCGCCGAGGCCGAGCCGCCCTCGCATATCGGTCCAGGTGGCGGGCATCAATTGCATCAGCCCCATCGCGCCCGCCCGGCTGACGATCGGGGCGCCCGCCAGCGTCGTTCGCCCGCCGCTCTCCGCGCGCATCACAGTCTCGATCCATTCGGCGGGAACCCCGAACCGTGCCGACGCCTCCTCGACATGCGCACGCCAGCGCGTCACCGGGTCCGCGCGCGCAGGCGTCCCGGCAGCGAGGAGCAGGACCGGCAGGAGCGCCCATCTCAGCGGCGCCATATGAGCCGCGCCCCGCCGAGCAGGTCGGCCTCCTTGCTCGGGCCGAAGTAACGGCCGTCGAACGAGTCCGCCCGCTCGCCCATGAGCAGGAGATACTCGCCTTCACGAAGCTCGGCGCATCCCGACCACCACGGCAGTTCGCGCGCCCGCGCGTCGGCGGCGACGCGGCGTGCGACAAGCCGGTCGTTGACCATGATGCGGTCGCCGCGCGCGCAAACCTCGTCGCCGCCAAGAGCCGCGATACGCTTGACCAGCGGCACGTTCAGCGGGAGATAGCGCCGCCGCGCGGCGAACAGCCGAAGGCCGGCAGGCAAGCGTGCGACAACCATATCACCGCGATCATAAGCCGCCCGCCCCGCCACAAAGTAGAGACCGCGCGGCGCACTGTCGCTGACATTCCACACCAGCAACGGACGGGGCGGCGCAGCGATGGTCGCGGCCGCGAGCAGGATCGCCGCCAGGGCCGCGAGCGACCAGCGATAACGATGCCACGGCTCCGCTCGGCCCGTCGATGCACCGGTATCGCTATCGCAACCTCGCTTCACGCCGATCTCCTCCGCCCTGCAGGCTCGTGCCACATGAGACGAATGGCCGCGCGACCGCGGCTATGGAGGTGTCGATCGAGGGGCGCGCCATATCGGCACCCCCCGATGGCGGGCGCTCATGCGCTCGCGATGACGCGGAGCGGTGCGCTATAGGTGTCGAGGAGATAATTTTCGGTCGCGGCGAGCAGGTCGAGCTGCTGCGGCTCGATCGTCGACGTCCGCAGACCCGGCTGGACGATCCAGACCGCATATTCCCGGTCCATGAGCTGCCACCGCGAAAGCCAGTGACGGATGTCGTCATTCCCGCCGCGTTCGAAACGCGAAGGTTTGCCGGCCTCGCTCCTGTCCTTTTCGCGTCGCCGTATCCGTTTGAGGATGCGTGCGGGATATTCCATCCAGCGGACCGACTTCTGCGCCTGACCGCAAACCTCGTAAAGGTCGGCGACGCGATTGCCCGGCGCGGCGCCATGCGCATATTTGATATGGTAGAGATGCACCTCAAGACAATCGCCGCGTTCGCGCAGCGCGACGATGTCGGCGATTTCGCCGCTCCCGTCGTCGTCGAATATCACGTCCCAGCTGTCGTCCTCGAGCAGCCACTCGATGATGCGCCGCTGGATCGAGTGGGGCTTTTTGGCGAGCCCCTGCGATTCGACCGAGAGATCGATATTCGTCCAGTCGCGGGCTTCGATTTTCCGGTCGTCATAGACGCGGCGATCCGCTTCGCGGGGAACCTTGAACAACTCGTTGAAGATGAGAAAGTCGCCGTCGGCAAACAGGAGCTGCGGTGGATCTTCTCCGAATATCTCGGTGAGCGGGCGTTCCTTGCCGCGGACGAGCGAAACGGGCGGCCCGCCGATCTGTGGATAGGATGCCCCATCTTTGCCGATGTCGATGGCAAATGTGGCTTCGACATCGTCCGAGCAGATTTTGAAATGGATCGGACCGTCGGGTTCACGGGCGACCAGTTCGATCTCGCACTCGTAAAAGCCAACCGGATCCGCCCCTCCGAAGCGCAGCTGGAGACGTTCCTCGAGCTCGATCAGAAACTCCTCGGGCCAGAATATGGTGAGCGGAACTTTCCCGGGCGGGCGGGCCGTCAACTGTTCCTGTTTGACGAGATTGCGCAGGAAACCGTCGGTCGCGATGCTGTCATCGGTGACCTTGCGTCCGATATCGCGGCACCATTCGACCCATTCGCTGAAATCGGCGGCGGATTCGAGCGCCCAAAACTTGCCCTTGGCGGAGCAGCCGATCGTTCGGCGCCCCTGCCCGTTGAACCCGACGCCGAAGAGGTTCGACTTGCGCTTGCCGCTGTTCTGGGCGTCGGTGAGCTGCGCGGCGATATCCGAGCCGGCGAACATGGTGTAGCGGATCTTGCGGCCGAGAAGACTGCTGAGGCCAAGGTTCATCAAAATCAGACGATTGATGCCGTCGAGCACGCGGTAGACGGGCTCTCCCGCGATGCGGGTGGCTTTCTCGCCGCAAAGCGCCTTCGCAAGGCGTTCGTGGAGGTCGTTCGACCGACTGCTGTTGATATAGAGAAGCTGCTCGTCCTTGTCCCAGTGGACGAGGTAAAGATTCCACTCGACGTTGGTGATTTCCTTGACCGCACTCCAGCGTACGGGGATTTCCTCGCGCGTCACGAATATCGCCAGTCGCACGCCTTCGTTGACGGTCGGACCGGCATTGAGGGCGAAGGGCGGCAAGCCTTCGAATGCGTTATAGGGTTTCCACTCCTCGCAGGCGGTGCGGTAGACCACCGTGCTCATCTTCGGGATCAGCGTTTGAAGCGGAACCCCCTCGAGCGTTTCGGCGAACCCCTGCAGCAGTTCGGCGCGCTTCAGCTGCCGTCCGGTTTTCGCCTCGCTCAGCACCTTGAGCAGGAAGTTCCAGTCGGCATCCTCGGCGTACAGGGTGCGCAGGCTGTCGTCGACGTCGGACTGCTCGATATTGGCAATGACGGTCGCCTCGCCGATATTCTTCGCATCACGCGTAAAGCGACCCGTGAACTGAAGCGTGATCGCGACGCTCTTGTGCCGGTCGTGAAGGCCCGAGATCTTGAGCTGGGGAAGGTCGAACCCCTCGCCGAGCATATCGACGCAAATGATGATACGGCTCTGCCGCGAGCGCATTCGCGCCAGTGCCGCGTCGCGCTCGGCCGTGCCCATCTGGCTGTGGATGAGCACCGGGGAATAGGCACTCAGATGGTCCGAATAAAGCGCGTGGAGCGCCGTCGCCCGCTTGATGTCGCGGGCGCGCGCCATGACCAGATGATCGAGGTTGGCGGCAAGATCGGATGCAAGCTGCTCCCCGACAAGACGGATGATCTCGCGATCGGCCTGCCCCTCGTCGAGCCCTTGCACGGCCCGGAAATTGATCGGGCGGAAATAGCCTTCCTCCTGCGCCTTGCCGAGCGGATAGACGTAGATGAACTTCCCGTCGACGCGGCGCCCGTCGGTCCGGAACGGCGTCGCGGTGAACTGCACGACCGTCCTCGCATCGAACTTTCCCTTGAACGCCTGCCACGTCCGCGCCGCGATATGATGCGCCTCGTCGATGAAGAGATGCGAGCAGAGCTCCGCCATCCGCGCCTGTACCTCGGGGGCGCATTGTCCGGCGACCTGCATGGTGGTGACGATGACATTGGCGCGGCCGAATATTTCCGAAACTTCGTCGGGCGATTTCGGTCTGCCGTCGAGCACCGCGACCATCGGCGTCTCGGCGGTTGGCGCCAGCACGCCGGCGTCGTGCAAGATCCCGAAGCCGAGGAACTTGTCGGCGATCTGATCGCGCAGGTTCGCATTGGGCACGACGATCATCAGGCGCTCGATGTCGGTTGCCGCGAGCAGCGCCAGCATCGTCTCGGTCTTGCCTGTCCCGGTGGGCATGACGATCGTCGCCGGCTGCCGCGACACGCTCCAATGGGCGAGCGTTGCATAGAGCGCGCCGAGCTGGGGCATCCGGAGACCTTTCTGGGTCACCCGTCCGGCCTCGTCCCGGATCTCCTGCCGGAAAATGAACGCGTTTTTCCATGATGCGCGCACGCGGGCGCAGACGGTCCCGGCCTCCTCAATTGTCATCTCGGCAGGCTTGCGCGTAGCGCGGGCCCCCCAGACGATGTCGCCCGCCCGGCTTCGCTGCGACAGTTCGGCCTCGGTGACGAAGTCCGGGACGATGAGGCTACGCTCTCCCGGTGGCACGGTGGTGGTCGCGCGAGGAAGAAAGTGGAGGCGGCCCAGTGGCGGCACGACGCCCGAAAACCCCCTAAGACCGCGGGCAGCGAAGGGCGCGAGAAAGACGTCATGTTCGGCGCGTCCCGCGAGACGTTTCTCGATGGCCGCCCGAAAGACGCGGCCCTTCACTTCGACCAGCGGAGGCAAGCCGATCTTCACCGCCTCCGCGAACAGGTCCATCATCCCGCCCCCCTGCCTTGCATGGCGCCCCGCCAGCGCCCTCAGCGACGCTAGCGGGCCAAGCGAAGCAGCGCCAAATGATATCGGCGTCCCCGGACCATATTCG
This sequence comes from Sphingopyxis sp. YR583, assembly GCF_900108295.1. Lineage (NCBI taxonomy): Bacteria > Pseudomonadati > Pseudomonadota > Alphaproteobacteria > Sphingomonadales > Sphingopyxidaceae > Sphingopyxis > Sphingopyxis sp. YR583. The sequence continues at coordinate 590,545 of NZ_FNWK01000001.1, forward strand.
AATCCGATCCGGATCGATCAGGACCGGAAGCCGCGCGCCAAAGCTCAACGCCGCCCATACCGGGCGGCGCAGCGCCGCGGCCTGGACCCGCTGCCGATATTCTGGGCGAATGCCTGGTCGCTCTCTCGGCCAAGCAAAATCAGCCCGATACCCGGTATTTCAGTCGTCCCTGTGAAGGAGATCGAGCTTGCTCGTCTGGCCTCCCCCAACCTTCAGTCGCTTCATCACGACCTCAATGTCGTCGATCGGCGACGCTTTCCCGAGATTTCCGCGAGGAAACAGCATTGTGACGGCATAATATTCGCCGTCCTGCACGCCTGTGAACAGGAATTTCCCGTCGATGGCGCAGTGCGATCTACGCGCGACGGCTTCATAGTCTTTCGGGGGAACGGGCAGCATCGGATCGTCGGCGTTGATCACGGCCAGGAATCTCGTGACCGGTATCCGCGCCCCTTCCAGACTGCCAAAGATGATCCGGTTACGATGCCTCTCGAACAGGGAATCAGGCCGCAGGACCACCTCTTCGCCGGCACAGGTGGCGGAATCGGAAGGACCGGCTGCCGCGCCGCTGCCGTCGATGATGTTGGACCCGAACCCTATGGACCAGGCCACCTCTTCGGCGGAGTAGGAAGGCGGCTGTTCGGCAGCCATCGCAGGCGACACAAGATGGGCCGAAGCCATGAGGACCAGCGATCGCGTTCCAAAGCCCACAATTATCTTCCTTCTATCTGTTTTCGCGTTAGCGGGGAGGCACAGGCGTATCGGTGCTGCCCGGAGTCACTGCCTCGGCGGCGACGAGCGCTCCTTGGCCGGCAACCGCACATATTCGTCAAAGGGCGCGGCATCCAAATATTGGCGCAGCCACGCATTGACCGCTGCATCGTCAGGCGGCGGCGACCGAACGATCGCGCCATAAGAGAGATATCTTTCGGCTATCAGATGGAGTTGATCGGGCCGTGCCGACACCACCATAATGGCCGCAGCAATCTCGGAAGCCGACGCCCCGTCATGGCTCAAGCGGCGCAATTCATCTTGGGCGGCAGCAACCAGACGCGGGACATCCGCGGGCCGCGCATCAAAGTCGATCCTTAGATAGAGATGGTCGGGCCAGGCACGCACTTCGGCCGAAGCGGCTACGCTATATACGCCCTGCTCTATTCCGCGAAGGCGGTCCGTCAGCCTTTCCTGCAAAATCTGGGCAACGATCGCCGCCATGGGCTCGTTCGACGGGCTGATTGGCATAGATCGTTTCAGGACGATGGACACTTGCGCCATCGCATAGGAGCCGGTTTCTATTGTCCGCTTCCGCCCCGTCGTTTCGCGGACCGTGATTGCCGGTATTTCCGCGCGCCCAGACCCAATTCCGATATCGAGCGACGGCACCACAATCTTCCAGATTTCCTCCGGCGGCAACGGCCCTTCGATAGCGATCACCATGCCCTGCATACCCCCCAGCACCTGACGATATGTGCCGCAGAGGTCGGCAGCAGATGCCGCTTTCGAGGGTATGACCGAGGCCATTTCCGACAAATTCTCGTCCACCAGGGCATTGTGCGCGGCCCGCGCGGATAGCGTGACATCGATCCGCCGTTCGCCCTCTTCCCGCTCGGATCGAAGCGCGGCAAGCGCCGCGGGGTCGCATTGCGGCGCGAGGAGGTAAGTGCGCATGAGCCGCGTCATCAGTCCAAGACGGGAGGCCAAGCCTTGGGCCGATATTCCCTCCCTGAACAGGGAAATAGTGGGCCGGACATCGATCTGCTCACGAGCAAAAAAAGCGGCGAGCTGGAAATGGTCGATCCCGCCTATGCCTGATCGGCCAATATATTCTACCGCTTCCCTGGCTTCGGCTTGCCTCGCGCCGAAACGCGTGCTGCCGCCGCGCCGCGACGCATGGATCATAAGCTGGTCGCCAGCGCGCCGACGATAGAGAAAGGTCGCACCGGAGCCCGGGAGCCGACCAATCCAAAGCCCATCGACCTCGCGCAGCGATGCGCTCGCAGACGGCACCGCGACGGCATCCAACCGAACGAGATCAGGCGCAACGACAGGGGCTGGAGCAAGGCTGGCCAACGGCCCGCTTTCAGCCTTTGCCATCAGCCGGTCGATTTCGTCCCTCGATGGCGCGGCTGCAGGATCAGGCAAGACCAGCAGAATGTCGCGGTGGCGAGGATCGAGCCAAGCGCGGTACAGCGCATTAATATCGCGCACGCCAAGCTTACCCACGGCCGCACGCACAGCCAGACGATCGGGCGGCGCGCTGCCTGACGCAAATGCAGCCGAGTAGCCTTCCGCCACTTCCTCTGCACGAAGCGGTGCGGCGTCAAGCGAGGCGAGCACGTCGGCGCGAGCACGCTCGACATGCGCGGTCTCGAACCCCCTACGGCGTACCGCCGCATATACTTCAAAAAGCTGCGCCATGGCCTCCCGCAGCCGCGCGGGCCGGATTTCGAGACCGGTGTCAGCTATCTCCAGTCCCATCAGCGATCCTGGCTGCTGCGGAAGGCGCAAATGGGTTCCGCTGTAAATTACAGCGGCCCCGTCCGATTGTGAAAACTTGCCGAAAGCGTCGGCGAACAACCGGTTCCCGATAAGCTCGGCAGCCTGGGCACGAGCGCGAGACACTGTATCGCCGGCGAGATAATATTTATGCGTCACGCGTATGGACGCTTCGGCGCTGCCATTCCCAGGCAGAACGATATAATGACCGCCGGAGGGTTTTGGCGCGCTCCATCGCCGAGATGGCACGACTCCGGCCCGAGCCGGTATGTCGGCTAACAGCGCCTCGATCCGGGCCGCAGCGCTCTTGGCATCGAGTGGGCCGTAGATAATGACCGCCATATTGCCGGGTCGGTAAAAATTGCTGTGCATCGAACGGATCGTCTGTCCGGTCACGGCGATCGTCCCGGGCGGGTCGGATGGCCTTCCGAGCAGCGGATGGCCGTCAAACCAGGCCAGCTGCATGGCCTCGGCTGCCGCGCGGGAGGACGATCGGGCCGTTTCTGCCATGACCGCCTGGCTCGCCCTCTCGATGGCTGCATCGCTTATCTCGAAGGGTCGAGCCCAGCCGTGCATTATGTCCAGGCCGGTTTCGAGCGCTTGCGGGTCTGCCGGGGGGATTTTCAGGAAAAAGAGCGTTCGGTCGCCACCGGTCACCGCATTGACGTCGGCGCCTCGAAGACCGCCCATAGCGGCGACGCGCTCGTAGATCGTTTGTCCTGTCCTGGCATCGCGGGCGTTCTCGAACACGATATGTTCGATGAGGTGTCCGACCTGCTGCTCCTTCGGCATCGCATCGAGATCGCCGAACTTCACGACGAGCTGCATCGAGATTTTTTGATCCGGCGGCCCACCTTGAACGACATGATAGGTCAGGCCGTTGGGAAGCCGACCGCTCACAACTTTGGGAGCTGTGGCAGCGGGGGACAGGGTATTCGCCGCGTCAACGGGGACGGCCCCCGGGACCGCAGCCAACAGAGAAGCGGCAACAAGAGCCACGACCGTCTTCAGCCGGGAAGGCGCGGAGGCGGCGACAGCGCGCCGCGCTGCCGCACCTCCCGATTGCTTGTCCGGCACTAGAAGCTGGCCGACAGTCCGATGGCCACGCTTCGGCCGCCGAGATAATAGCCGTGGGTGTAGATCTTCGGCACGCCGTTCTGACCGCCTCTGGAGCGCTCGCTTTGCGGATCGGATTTACCCTTGAGCAAATTGAGCGCCTCGAGGCTGAGCCGCATATCGGATCCCGCCACACGAAAATTATAAACACCGCGAAAATCGAGGGACGAGATTACCTCCGCATAGGGGTCGAGGCCATAATAGTCCGACCCATTCTGCGCTCGATCCTGCCGGGTGTAGAAGAGCGAGGCATCGAAGCCCTTGCGCGTGTAAGTCAGACCGAGGGTGCCGGAATGCCGCGGGGCATAGTCGAACGGCACCGGGCGCTGGTATGAGATTGTCTCGAAGTTCACGAGCGCGCCGTCAGGGTCGTAGATCGGGCTCGTGTACCAGATTTCCGTGAGCTGCTTCTTGCTCTTGCTGTAGGTATAATTTGCGTAGACGCCGAGGCCGGACAGGACTCCAGGCAGGAAGGTGAGCCGGCGTTCGACCGATATCTCACCGCCCCAGACGGTCGCGACGTCCGGGTTGTTGACGGGATAGCGGAGCTCGACCGCGAGATTCGAGGGCAGGTTGCTGAAGACCGGATGGTCGGGCAATTCGAAATCCCCGATATTGTCGAAACCGGTAATCAGGTTGGACTCGATCAGGTTCGAGATGCGCTTGTGGAAAATGCTCGCCTTGATCGCACCGACCTGGCCGTCATACCACTCGACCCCGACGTCGAAGTTATGCGTTCTGGCGGGCTTGAGAGCAGGGTTTCCCTGCGTAATGATCAATCCCGGCTGGGTGTAAGTCGGGCCGCAGCAAGGCGCGGCAAAGTAAGTGATGTAGCGCGCGCTCGAAAGCTGCTCGATTTGCGGCCGAGCGACAGTCGAATAATAGCCCGCTCGCACAACGAGATTGTCGGTTGGCCTGTAATTGACGAGGATTCGCGGCAAATAGCTCGTCAGGACATCGGTTCCCTCGACGATCTTCAAATTCTCGAGATAATAGGCTTCGTCGCGATTATATAATTCGTCGTAGATGTCGATCGAGTTGATAAAGCCTGCCGCAACCCGGCCTCGATCGACGCGCAGTCCGGCGATGACCTCGACCTTGCCGATATCGACCCGGGCCTGCACATAGCCGGCCAGGCCGTCCTCATGCGTATATTGCTGAGCGATCAATGGATCTGCGGCAATATCGACCCGGAAAGCCGCACCCCTGTCCACAAGCAGGTCGGGATTTCTCATAAAATCCACAAGTGATCGCCGTACCGGAAAGCGATAGGCTGTATCGCTGCCCGCGATGCCTGCGAGCGATTGATTTTCGAACTCGATACCGAATTCCGACAAGAGCGGAATGTCCATCGTGCCGGGATAATATTGGCCGTAAAAGAGGCTTGTCGACGACGGCTGGCTGCGAAAACGCGCGCGATTGTAGGTCAGTCCGGCTTCGATATATTTCAGCATGCCCGAGCCGAACTCATATTTGGCCGAAAACTGGCTGTTCCAGTTGCTCGACCGTCCGCGCTCGTCCTTCGTGTCCCTGAACAGACCGAAGGTGGGAGACGGGGCGTTTCGCAACGCATCGAAACCTGCAGGCGTCAGGAGCGGTTGGGGGAACTCGCGCCCGCTCCGCGGAGCGAACAAGCTGACCACGGTACCCGTTTCGGGGTTCACGGCCTGCGGGAGCACATTAGCCGCGTTGATGGGGAGAACCGTTGCAAAGGCCAAACTGCTATATGACGGGAGGTGGGTCGAGCCGCGCGCATAGCCGCTGCTCAGCTTGAGAATGAGCGGGCCGATGCTGTGCTCGGCCCTGAAATTCAGGGTATCGGTGCTTTCGAGCTTGTCCCTGAAATAGGTGGCGCGGGTATCGCTGGTCAGCTCATTGCTCTGGCTGCCATACACAAATCGCGTTTCTCCGCCCTGGCTCGCGACAGGAAGCAGAAACCAGTAGTTCGGGCTTTGAAGGCCGATCGAGTTCGAAATGTCGAGCCTGTCGCTTTTTCGCCGCGATCGAACATAATCGACCCGCAGGTTCGTCGAGACATCCGGCTGCCACTCCGCCGAGAGAGCCACGTTCGACGTGTCCGACTTCACCCGCGTCGTCGTCAGAGCCACGGAGTTCAGATAGTAGGCGCCGCCAGACTCGAACGGAAAAAGCCGTCGTGGATCGAGCTCCGACAGCGAGCCCGGCGCGCCGTTTGGCGCGAGCGGAAGATAGGCTGCCGGCACGCCGCCAGCCGCATAGCTGTACGAGGTGACATCCTGCTGCCGAAGCTGGAACGACGCGCTGACGCCGAAATTTTCATCGGCACCGAACCTCGCCGAAGCCGTCGCGGCAAACTGACGATCCTCGCCAAAGCCTTTCCTGCGCTGCGTCGTGTCGGCACTGATATTGAAATAGCGTTTCGGACGGTCGAGCGGGGACTTGGTCTCAATCTCTACAAGGCCACCGGTACCGGCGCTATCCTGGCTCGCAAGGAGGGTCTTGCTGATCTTGATCTCGGACACCGAGTCCGCGAGGATATTATTGAGGCTTGCCGCTCGCCCCTTGCCGGTGGCTTCAGGGAGGGCAATGCCGTTGAGCTTCACCTGGTTGTAATCGGGTGCCAGGCCGCGCACGACAATATTGACGCCGTCGCCCGTCAGATCGTCCGAAGTAAATGCCACGCCAGGCGCACGGCGCAGCGAATCCGAAATGGTGTTGCCGTTAAAGTTCCCAAGCAGATCGCCCGAGATCACAGTCGTCGAATTTTCCGCGGTGCGCTCCTGATTGAGCGCCTGCGCACGTGCCGACACCTGCCCGATCACAACGATCTCGGTCGTCGCGCCCGATCCGAGATAAATGTCGGTCCGGTTGGTGAGCCCGCCAACGACCGACACGCTTTCGGTCTGCTCGGGAAAACCCAGATAGGAGATGCGCAGCGTCACCTCGCCGGTCGGGAGCCGGGCGAAGCGGAAGTCGCCAAGATCGCCGGTCGCGGTGCTTTCGCCGGTCTCGACCACCTCGACCCGCGCGCCCTTGAGCGCGGCCCCGGTCTTATGATCGCGCACCGAGCCGACGAGGACGGCATTGCCCTGCCCTGCGCGGACCTGCTGCGCGCCGCCGCTAGCGGCGCCGGATGCGTTTCCCGCCTGCACCATATAGCCGCCCGCCGAGGGCGCCGCCTTCAGCCCCGAGCCGCCAAGCATCTGGCCGAGCGCCTCGGCGGCGGTCATCCGACCGCGGACCGCGACGCTCCGCTTGCCGCGCACCGTCTGGCCATTGAACACGATATTCTGCTTGGTCACGCGTCCGAGTGCGCGAAGCGCATCGCTCAAGGGCTGCGCCGGAATGTCGATCTGATAGACGGCTTCCTGCGCCTCTGCCGCTGCAGGCGCCAGCACGCCAAATGCAGCAGACACGCCAGCCGAGGCCAGAAGCATCGCGCGGAACAAATTGGTCCCCATAAATCCCCCTCTATGTTCAAGGCCATCTGTCCGGGCCTTCAGACGCTTCGACGCAGGGGAATCGCAAACTAGTAAGGCGCCATCAAAAAAACTTCATTTTCTTGTCACAAAGACGGTTTCGCTGCCGCGGCGCACCGTCGTTACGGGGAATACGCCCGTCACGTTCGACACGAACCCGTCGACATTATTCGCGTTGAACACGCCGCTGATCTCGACCGCCGCGGCCTCGGGATCGCCGACGACGAGCTTCGTCGGCGAGTAGCGGTTCATCCGCTCGACCGCCTGCCCCAATGGTTCGTCGGCGAAGCTGAGCTGCCCCGCCTCCCACGCGGTCGCGCGCGCCATGTCGACCGGCTCGAGCCTGCTCGCGCCATTTTCGCGCAGCGACAATTCCTGTCCCGGCTGGAGGAGCGCATCGACCGCGCTCAGCCTGCCGCTGGAAGGGACGACCGCCGGCCTCTTGGTGACGCGATCGAGCACCGCGACATGGCCTTCGAAGAGGACGACATTGACCTCGCCGTTCAATATCTCGACGCTGAATGACGTCCCGGTCGCGACGATCAGCTTGGCGCCGGCGACGACCGAGAAGGGTTTCAAGGGATTCTTTGCGACGTCGAACTTGGCGCGGCCTGATTTGAGGACCAGCTGACGCTTGTCCCCCGAGTAATCGACCGACACTTCTGACGCGGCGTCCATCGACAGGCGCGAGCCGTCATCCAGCATCACGACGCGGCGCTCGCCGAGCGCGGTTGCATAATCGACGCCCCGTGCATCGGGCGCCGGCGGCAGGACCATGAGGCTGATCGCCGCGACGAGCGACGCCGCGAGCGCGCCGAACGCCGAGCGCCGGACGAGCGGACGCTGCCACCAGGAGGGTTCATTGTCCTGACCGCCGAGCGCCGAGAGCGCGTCCATGCGCACCGAGACGCGGATCGGCGAGGTGTTGGCGCCGTCGAGCGCGCGCCAGATGAAGCTCGCGCGCTCGAAGGCGGCGTTGTTCCGGGGATCGGCTTCGAGCCAGGTTTCGAAGGCGCGCGCTTCCTCGGCCGTCAGCGGCCGCTCGGCGATCTTCATGCACCAGGCGCTGGCGGTTTCGGAGCGCTCGGACACGGGGGGATCGATATCGGTCATGGCTCCCTCTCCAACCGGTCGACCAGAAAGGCGAGACCGCGCCGGACATGTTTTTCGACGCCGCTCAGCGATATGCCGAGTTCGGAGGCGATCTTCTTCATCGGCAGCCCCTCGATGCGGTAGAGGACGAAGACGCGGCGCGTGCGCTCGGGCAGATCGCGCAGCGCAAGATCGAGTTCGCGGAGCAGCTCCTGTCCCTCGGCCAGGCGGTGCGGGTCGAGATATTCGACGCCGATGCCGGGCTGGTTCGCATAATCCTCCTTCACCGCGAGCCGGTAATGCTCGCGGCGCGCGCGGTCGCGCACGAGATTGGCGGCCATGGTGTAGAGATAGGCTTCGGGCTTCACGATAGTCTCAAGGTCGGCGTCGGCGAGACGCATAAAAACCTCCTGCGTCAGATCTTCGGCTTCCGACCAGGAGCGGACGCGCCGCGCAAAGAAGGTCAGCAGCAGCGGCCGATAGGCCGTGCTGAACGCTTCCAGTGCTGCGGGATCCCTGCTCACGGTCGTGGCCTGCACCTCCTCTTCCCGATAGGCATGACGCGGGAGTTCGCCAAACTAGTAAGGCCATAGCAAAAATATTCGCTCCGATCCGGAGCTAAGCGCTCGCCCCCGCTCATGACAAGAACTGCGGCGCAACGGCGAGGCCACAAGGGCGGCCCGAAGTCCGACCGTCCGCCGCCGCATTGGCTTTCGTCTGTTCGCCAGAGACGATAGTCCGGACCGCGAAGCGACGCGCGCGCGGCGCGGTGCGAGAAATTCAAGCTTCGTCGTTTCGAAGCTCGGTCCTTTTGCGCATCGTCCGCGACGCCGGTCCCGCAGTCATGGCAAACGAGAATTTCTGCTCAAACGCCGGAGGCATGACAGCAACCGAGCAGCGCCTGCCCCACCGATGCGGTCTCGGTCGCTAGCCCCGGCTGACTTTATCGCGTCGGCGGGAGGGCCGATTTCTCGTCCGCACTGTCAGGGTCCGCAATGAACAATTGCTCCTTGCCCAGCGCATTCTGCTTGCGCTCCTCATCAAGCCGCCATTCGCGGATCTGCCGCGCGAGTAGCGCGTCCTCGCGTTCCTGCCGATATTCTCGTCGATAGTCGCGTTCGGTCTTCTGATAGGCCCAGCCGCGTGGCGGCTTGGGACCGCGCGCCGACAGCGAAAGCCCTTCCGACCGGACGACGCGTATCTCCTCGGGCGTGCATCGCAGGACCGTGAAACGTTCGCCGATCCAGAGAGCATGGCCGAAACAATCGGCGTCATGGCGTAGAACATCGACGCCGGCAGGCTGGAAGCCGGACTTCTGCAACTGCCCTACGAGCCCCCCGACCGCCGCCACCGCGCAAGCCGCGAGCCCGAACCCGATCCACTTGCGCCCCCGGAGGCGGCCGCTGCGTGCGAGCCTGACGACGATAGCGGCGGCAATTGCCGCGGCCGCGGCAACCACGACCCAAGTTCCCGGTAGCACCATGTGGAGGGTGTAATACCATTCGAAGAAAGCGCTCTTTTCGCCAACAATATAGGTGTCGACATAACGGCGCAACAGAAGCACCCGCGCGACATAGATGCCGAGGAGAACCACGGCGAGGATGACGAGATTGCGCCGCGTGGCCAGATTGTCATAGCGCCAGTAAATCCATGCCAGCACTGCGAATGGCAGGAGGCGGAACGCAGCAGACAGGCCGCTCATGAGCACGTCGCCCGGTGTCGCAAGGCTGAAGAAATCGAGATGCCAGGTCGAGAAGACGAGCCACAGCAGGGCCGAAGAGGCGAGGAAGCTGGCTGCGGTCGCTATAGAGAAGGCCTCGATCAGCCAGACCCATACCGCACGTTCCGACCGATCCCCCACCATCCTTATCGCCTCCCCGTTATCGGAAAACCGGACGTACGCGCCCCGGCGGTCGCTGGCACTCAGCCACCTCGGTCACTTCCGACAATACGCCGTCCGCAGCATTCACGAAAATGTCCGCCCCGCAGCCATCGCTCCCACATCGCG